>NZ_VFTI01000015.1:0-156358 GCF_006439515.1 Mesorhizobium sp. B3-2-1
GGTATCGACCGTCGCGCTGATTGCAGCAGTCGTCGTGCTGTTGCCGGCGTTATCCACCGCCTTGGCCGTGAAGCTGTGCCCTCCGTCCGACAGCGCTGCGGTGGTGAACGTCCAGGTATTGCCGTTCACCGTGGCCGCGCCCAGGTCCGTATTGCCGTCGAACACGTGCACCGAGGCCACGCCATTGGTGTCGCTCACCGTGCCTGACAGCGCCAGCGTGTTGTCCTTGGTCAGGCCGCCGCTGCTGATCGTCGTGGTCAGGCCGGTATCGGTCCCAATCGTCGAGCTGATCGTCTCGCCCGGCGCAGTGGTGTCGACCGTCGCGCTGATTGCAGCAGTCGTCGTGCTGTTGCCGGCGTTATCCACCGCCTTGGCCGTGAAGCTGTGCCCTCCGTCCGACAGCGCTGCGGTGGTGAACGTCCAGGTATTGCCGTTCACCGTGGCCGCGCCCAGGTCCGTATTGCCGTCGAACACGTGCACCGAGGCCACGCCATTGGTGTCGCTCACCGTGCCTGACAGCGCCAGCGTGTTGTCCTTGGTCAGGCCGCCGCTGCTGATCGTCGTGGTCAGGCCGGTATCGGTCCCAATCGTCGAGCTGATCGTCTCGCCCGGCGCAGTGGTGTCGACCGTCGCGCTGATTGCAGCAGTCGTCGTGCTGTTGCCGGCGTTATCCACCGCCTTGGCCGTGAAGCTGTGCCCTCCGTCCGACAGCACGGCCGTCGTGAACGTCCAGGTATTGCCGTTCACCGTGGCCGCGCCCAGGTCCGTATTGCCGTCGAACACGTGCACCGAGGCCACGCCATTGGTGTCGCTCACCGTGCCTGACAGCGCCAGCGTGTTGTCCTTGGTCAGACCGCCGCTGCTGATCGTAGTGGTCAGGCCGGTGTTGGTCCCGATCGTCGAACTGATGGTTTCGCTAGGAGGAGTCTCATCGACGGTTACCGAATGGGAATCCGACGCCGCTGTCGAGCTACCAATCTTCACCGTGGCGGCAAGAGTATACGTCCCGTCCGCCAATGAAGCGTGTGCGAGATCGCTTGCCGGAATAACGGCGGACCATGTACCGTTCGCGGCAACCGTGGCTGTGTAGTTATGGCCATTTAGGCTGATGGTAAGCTGTGCGCTCGGCGTGAAGTGCGTGACTGTGCCGGTTACGGTGACCCCGGCAGCTGCATCGGCGGAATTGATCAGCCAGGGGTTTGACTGGCTCGGCTCAATCGGATTGATTTTGACGGTGAATGCGGCTGGGGGGTCTACCCCGAGAAAGTCGTTTGGGGTGAGCGTCGAAACGCCAGCGACGTTCACTTTCAGATCGGCGATGCCATCGCCATTGCTATCAGCATAAACGAACACCCCTCCGCTACCGTCTGTGGTATACCAAACGGCAAAGGCGCCAGCAGCCCCAAGGTTGGTCGTGTTAGCCGGCTGCTGTCCCTTCCAGAAGAATTCCCCCAGCCCAGCATTGGAGGCGGTTTGGCCGCCCTGCGAGCCGACGAACGTATTGTCGTTGAGGAGCTTCCTGAAATCGAGCTTGTCGACGCCTTCGTTGAAATTGTTGATCACATCCCACTGCGACCCGGTACCATTAAAGGAATCCGTTGCAGTGCCGTAACTGAAGACGTTGGTGATCTGGCCGTTCAGTGTTGCTTGAAAGACGTTTTTGCCAATGCTGCTGTTGATATCAAGAGCGGTCAGCAGAGATGTGCCCGACAGGCCGGAACCAGCTAGGCTTGCGTTGCTGGAAAAGGCACTCAGAAAAGTGGATGCGCTGTTCGCGCTGAAGGTGATAGCGGAGGCGCCAGCAAGCGGGTTTCCATAGTTATCGCTTTGCACCAAGTCAAAGTTGTTAAGCGATGTGGCCCACAGTGTGTAGTATTGACCCGTGCTAGCGGATAGAAACGTGAGCGTCAGATTGTTTGTCCAGAATGCGGCATCGATCGTCTGAAGTTGAGTCGCGTTTGTGGCAGCAAATAAGGCAGACGCGATGTCTTGCAGCTGGATAATCTGGGCACCGCCGGTGTTATTAGTTGCGATGGCATCGAGCACATTAAGGTTGTCGACCGTCGCGCCATTGCTTGTCGAGGCCATGACTTGCTTCCTTTCAGCGGCTGCAGAATCCTGATGTCCGTTGACCGCACATTGAGTTTCCATGAGCAGCGGCGACCGGCCGGCCATTTGGCGCCGGAAGCCGTCTCGCAGTTCCACAGCGGAGATCCCCGTCTTCGGCGATCGCGGCGAACTTGCGCGCCTTATCGGCTCGAGAATCAGCCGAGCAGACGCCGCACCTGAGGCTGACGCGCGCTTGCGCGGCCAGACAAACGGCGGAAAAATTCACGCGGTCCTCGAGCGCTGTCGCCATCTGGGGCGCGGCTAGTCGCCGGGCGCCGAGTGCGATCGCACCTTCTTTGGCCCTCAAATTTCTCGGTAACGTGGGAAGATCAGAAACAATGGGATCGATGAACAGGGGTTCAGCTGGCGCGCGAACGCACTGTGAGCCCAACTCCGCCAACTCGCGACCACCCAAACGCAAAAGGCCTGGGGCCTTCCTCCATTGGCTTCGCAGTGGCGACCCTCTCCGACGTACTCCCACCTACCCCTACCCGTTCGCCTCAGCGACCACCCAGCAAGGGAGCTCGGATAGCGGAAGACAGATGCAAACGCTCGGAACAACCACACAAGTAGTTCACCTGGCACGTCAAGCTAGCCGCGCCATCGCCACGTCCGACAATTTCGTCTTACGAACCCCAACTCCCAATTACTCACGCGACCGCCCCTAACGACCGCGCGCCCTTTACATGCGCCATATTACTAAAGGCTAAAATTAGGAATTTGTAAACCATCCAGATTGCATCCCATCTGTTTTTGGTTAATCTTCTAGCCGGCGAAACGGTATTTCTTAAAGAATCAACAGTTTGTCTGATGTGCCTCAAAATGCATGGTCGAACGCTGGGCTTTCGCTGGTTGGTCTAGGCGTGTGGTCCCGAACCACCTCTCGACTGGCTTAGCGCTCTCCCCAACGATGGTAATAGCGATTGCCATCTGATCACCGTTTTAGACTCGCGATCTTCTATCACATCTTGGAAGAACACAGAGCCCCTGGCCCTTTCGGTGTGCCGGCACGACGCGCTGAAAGGGCATCCCGAACGCTCCCGCGAGGGGCGTGAGGGTTGCCTCGGGAAACTCCTCGGCCCGCCCGATGGTCGGGGAGGGGGAAGGGTCGCTTGACGAAGGCGAGCCGTCGGCCGACCATATAAAAAGCCGCGGTCACAGGGCGGGAACCCTCCGCGGCTTTTTCCAAGGTCGTTCAATAAATATGAACATCAGGGGAAAGATTGTAATTTGTAAAGCTCGTCGGGCCTAGCGAGTGATCCGGAGGTCGGGATCGGCCCCGACCGAGCCCGAGGTTAACCCTCAAGCCACAAAAATGTTGACGCCCCAAGAATACACAGGGGCTTTCCCTGGCGTCAGGCGCGGTTTCCCACCTGGGTGGCGGGCTTGGGAACGGAGAAGCTACGGTTCACTCGCTTCCTTTCCCGGAGCGACTGCCGCTCCGAATGGGCATCCCGGCGGATGTCTCATGCCGTCGCATGCTGTCTAAATCAATAGCATCCTGCATGATGGGCTTTTCGGCGGTAAGTTCTGAAATACCCTTTAAGTCGCTGATTTTATTGATGATATGGCGGAGAGAGCGGGATTCGAACCCGCGTTACGGTCTCCCGTAAACACACTTTCCAGGCGTGCGCCTTCAACCACTCGGCCACCTCTCCGTCCTTGCATTTTTCGCGATGGCCGGTTTCGCCGCGCGGGTTGGGGACAATGCAGTCCCTTCAGGGAGGCCGGTACGCGATATCAGCGCCGTGGATGCCGCCAACCAGCGAACACCTTCCCTTCGCACCTGAGCCGTCGAAGCAACAGGCGCGGGGCTCATCTAGTCGATCCCGCGCCGAATGCCAAGCCATAACGGCAGTCTATTCGCTTTGCCGGCCACACACCGCTCCGCCAGGGCGCGCTCGCGCCCGTCTTTCAGGCTGCCGCCCCGAATGATGTGCACAGCCAAGGCCACAAGGCCGGCCGCGCTTGACTTCGCGGCGGGCCACCTGTCGAGTGAAACGGAGGCTTTGCGGGGGCATCGTCCGGACATGACATCAAGCAATGAACAACCGGCCAGTGGGCAGCAGCCAGTCGGGCGCCCAGGCAGCGACCTGTCTTATGTCCCGGTGGGCTGGCTCATCTTCGTCATGGCGTGGTCGGTCTACGGCCTGGCCTCGGCCTGGTGGCTGACCGGCAATTCCGGCCTGCCGGACAGGATCTTCTATTTCCTCCTTGGCGGGCTTGCCGTCGACGTCATCACCATCCTGTGGGGGCTTTACCTGCTCGGCCTTGCCTTTGGCCGCTCGGCGCGCTTCCCGCGCCACTTCATCATCTGGCAGGTGGCGACCATCGTCTGGGTGCTGGCGAGGCTGGCCTATGTGCTGGCCGTGCCCGATTTCGTCTTCTCGGCCAGGAGCTTGCTCATAGCCGGCGCCGAGATCGCCATCGGCCTGCTCTGCATCTATCTGCTGCGCCGCGGCTCCGGCGCCGAAGGCGTCTATTCCAGGCCGTCGACCGAAGCGCCGTCGGTCTTCGTTTCCGTCGTCGCTGCCTTGCTCGGCATCATCCTGGGCGCGGTCATCGGCGCCGTTGGCGGCTTCCTGGCTGGCTCGGTGATCGCCGATGTCGCCGAGGTCAGTTGCTTCGAGGGCGGCTGCGGCTACTTTGCGGCCTTCATCGGACTGGCCGGGCTGGTGGTCGGCGCCATTGCCGGAGGCATTCTTGCCGTCTTGCTCGTTCACCGCCGCGGGCGCAAGCCAGTCGCATAGGGTTCAGAAGGCGCCGCCTTCAAATTCGCGTATCGCGATTGCGGACAAACCGCACGCATTCTATTTCTGGTTTCGGGACATGTGCCGGAGGTCTCCTGGTTAGCGTCCAGGATCAGCCGGGGGAGAGCCTTGATGTTTCGCTTCGTCTTTCGTCTTGCGGCCATGATCGCGCTGTCGGTTTCCGTCATCATGGCGGTGCTCGACACGACGCGCACGGTGGCGGCTTCGGCCCTTGTGCTGACCCCGCTCAACGCGAGCTGGCTGGCCGTCTCGCCGGACACGCGGGCCGCCTTCGAAAGCTTCGTGCGCGCCAAGGCCAGTCCACTGCTGTGGGATGGCGCCATCGCCTGGGTGCTCAACCAGCCGGGCTTTGCCGTCTTCGCGGTGCTGGCTTTCCTGCTTTACGCCATCGGCTACCGGCGGCAGCGGCGCACGGGACAGTTCGCCGCGAACTGACCCGGCGCCATTCCGGCCACCTCCCGACGGCTTGCGCGCAAGGAGCGGATCGCAGCGTGGCTTGCCCGTGGCACGCTTTTCCAAAAGGTCAAAATTCCGCGTGAATTTTGTTTCGGGCCGTGCCAGATTGCCCGGGAGCTGGAGGGGAATACACTCCTGGCTGACGTCGTTTGCCGGCCGGAGAACCGGGCAGGCAGGCGGTGCGTAACGGAAAAAATAACCGACAGGGTGTGGATCACATGAAACGTATCGTTCTCGGCCTCCTGGCCGCAACCGCAATGGTTCTTCCGGCTTTCGCCGCGGATGTCCAGCCGGCCATCCTCTATGATCTGGGCGGCAAGTTCGACAAATCCTTCAACGAGGCTGCCTACCACGGCGCCGAGAAGTTCAAGACCGAGACCGGCACCCCCTATGTCGAGTTCGAAGTGTCGAACGCCTCGCAGCGCGAGCAGGCGCTGCGCCGCTTCGCCGAGGACGGCCACAACCCGATCGTCATGGCCGGCTTTGCCTGGGAGGATGCGCTGAAGAAGATCGCGGCCGAATATCCGGACCTCAACTTCGCGATCATCGACGATGCCGTCGACCTGCCCAACGTCCGCTCGCTGGTGTTCAAGGAGAATGAAGGCTCCTATCTCGTCGGCATCATGGCGGCGATGGCGTCGAAGTCGAAGAAGGTTTCCTTCGTCGGCGGCATGGACATCCCGCTGATCCGCAAGTTCGAATGCGGCTATGTCGGCGGCGCCAAGTCGGCCGGCGCGACCGAAGTCATCCAGAACATGACCGGCGACACGCCGGCCGCCTGGAATGACCCGGCCAAGGGCGGCGAAATCGCCAAGACCCAGATCGACCAGGGCTCCGACGTGGTCTATGCGGCCGCCGGCGGCACCGGCGTTGGTGTGTTGCAGGCGGCGGCGGATGCCGGCAAGCTTGGCATCGGCGTCGATTCCAACCAGAACGGGCTGCAGCCCGGCAAGGTGCTGACCTCGATGCTGAAGCGCGTCGACGTTGCCGTCTACACCGCCTTCATGGATGGCAAGAACGGCACCTTCAAGGGCGGCGTCGAGAATCTCGGCCTCAAGGAAGGCGGCGTCGACTACGCCATGGACGACAACAACAAGGCGCTGGTGACCGACGAAATGAAGGCGGCCGTCGAAAAGGCCAAAGCCGACATCATCGCCGGCAAGATCCAGGTGCACGACTACACCGCTGACAACGCCTGCCCCTATTGATCGGTGGCCATACGGCAATGACTGGAACCGCCGGGCAACGCCCGGCGGTTTTGCTTTTGCCGGATCGGACGAAGCTCGCAAACGACATTGGAGAGAGGGATGCAGCCAACGATCGAACCCATGCGCGAACATGACATTGACCTCGTGGCGAGACTGCGGATTGCCGCCTTCTTCGAGGGCACGGAAAGGACACTGGAAGAGGATGCGGCAGAGCTCCGCAATCTGCGGACCAGCGACGGCTTTGAAACGGCTCTGGTTGCCCGTGTTAACGATGTGCCAGTCGGCACCTGCCTGCTGGTGCGCCATGAACTGGAACCGGCGCATGATGTGACACCATGGCTGGCCGGGCTCGTCGTCGATGCCGGCCATCGAGGCAAGGGAACCGGCACCGCGCTGGTCAAGGCGATCGAAGCGCATGCGGCGTCAGCCGGCGTCGAGATACTCTACCTCTACACATGGCAAGCGCGCGAGTTCTATGGGGCACTCGGCTGGGACGCGGTCGAAGTATGCGAGCAGGACGGCGAAACGATGATGCTGATGTCGCGCCGGCTGGATCACAGTTTCCCCAGGAGATAGCCGAGCGCGAAGACCGCCACCAGCCCGATGGCAATGACAAGTCCACGCCGGCCGCCAAGCGCGTGCACGCCAACGCCATGTGGTGGCCGGGACAGGCTTCGGATCACCGTCGGCGACCTGGCATCGTTGCCGCCCAGGCCGACGCTGCGCATTTGCGGCAATTCGGCGAGGCGTTGCGTAACCAGCGCCCAATGATTGGCGCCCGCTGGTTTTTCGGCGCGGTCGAAAACATGCATGCGTTCGGCGAGCTGCACCACCGCGTCGCGGAAGGCAGGATCGGTTTCGAGATCGCGCTCGGCCCGCTCGCGCTCTGCATCGTTCATCAGGCCGAGCACATAGTCGCCGGCCCTTGCGATGCGGTCGCTTTCACCGGCCATGGCCATGCCCCTCCCTTTTCCTCACCAGTGTGGCGGCTTGGTCACCGGCACATCCGGTGCCGCCTGCTCTTCAAGCGCCAGGAAGCGGTCGGTCAGCGCATCGAGCTTGCGCTGCATGCGTTCGATCACCTTCCACTGCTCGGCGATCTGGCCCGACAGTTCCTCGATGGTCTTCTCCTGCTCGGCGGCGCGGATTTCCAGCGTCGTCAGCCGGTCGGCGGGCATGATCATGCAAAGTCCTCAGTTTTGTACCGCGACACCTTGCGCCGCAACGTCAAATCGACCTCTGCATATTAGCGAATGCGAGAGCTTCGGCCACGTTCGAAATTGACAAGCGCGCGCGGATTTGTCGAGAGTGGACGCTGCTCCGGACAATTGGCACGGGCGGAGCGTCATGCTAGGCGTCTTGACCAAGCGATAAAAAATTAAGAGTGGGACGGGCTGCATGGCGCAAGCCGCAATCGAACTGATCGGCATCAACAAGAGTTTCGGCGCGGTACGCGCCAACCGCGACATCAATCTGGAGATCGCGCGCGGCACCATCCACGGCATCGTCGGCGAGAATGGCGCCGGCAAGTCGACTCTGATGTCGATCCTCTACGGTTTCTACCAGGCCGACAGCGGCGAGATCCGTGTCGGCAGCCAGCCGGCGTCGATCAAGACACCCAACGACGCGATCGCGCTCGGTATCGGCATGGTGCACCAGCATTTCATGCTGGTCGACAATTTCTCGGTGCTGGAGAACATCATCCTCGGCGCCGAAACCGACGCGCTTCTGAAGAGCAGCATCGCCAAGGCGCGCTCCGAGCTTGACCGGCTGGAACGCGAATACGGGCTGGAAGTCGATCCCGATGCGATCATCGAGGAACTGCCGGTCGGCCTGCAGCAGCGCGTCGAAATCCTGAAGGCGCTCTATCGCGGCGCCGAAATCCTGATCCTCGACGAGCCGACGGGCGTTTTGACGCCGGCCGAGGCCGACCACCTGTTCCGCATCCTCAGGCAGTTGAAGGAACAGGGAAAGACGGTGGTGCTGATCACCCATAAGCTGCGCGAGATCATGGCCATCACGGACACCGTGTCGGTGATGCGTCAGGGCACGATGGTGGCAACCCGGGAGACCAGGAAAACCACCGTCGAGGAGCTGGCGGAACTGATGGTCGGGCGCCGTGTGCTGCTGAGGGTCGAAAAGGGCGAGGCCGAAGCCGGCGCCGTCAAACTCGCGGTCAAGAACCTGACGGTCAGGGATTCCCGCGGCGTCACCATGGTCGACGACGTCTCCTTCGATTTGCGGGCCGGCGAGATCGTCGGCATCGCCGGCGTCGCCGGCAACGGGCAATCCGAATTGCTCGAGGCGATTTCCGGCATCAGGCATGCCGTTTCCGGTTCCGTGATGCTCGAGGGCAAGCCGATCGATCTCACCGGCAAGGCCGATCCCGGCGAATTGCGCGACCGCGGCCTCGCCCATGTGCCGGAAGATCGCCACCATGTCGGGCTGGTGCTGGCCTTCGAGGAAAACGAGAATTCCATCCTCGGTTACCACGACGATCCCCGCTATCTCAAAGGGCCGTTCCTCAACGTCGACGCCATCATGGCCGATGCCAGGGACAAGATCGAGAAATACGACATCCGTCCCGGCAATCCGCGCCTGAAGACCGCCAATTTTTCCGGCGGCAACCAGCAGAAGATCGTGCTCGCGCGCGAAATCGAACAGGATCCCGGCGTGCTCATCGTCGGCCAGCCGACGCGCGGTGTCGATGTCGGCGCCATCGAATTCATCCACAAGCGCCTGATCGCCATGCGCGACCAGGGCAAGGCGGTGCTGGTGGTCTCGGTCGAACTCGACGAGATCCGCTCGCTCTCCGACCGCATCCTGGTGATGTTTGCCGGCCGCATCGTCGGCGAGCGCGGCCCCGACGCGACCGAAGGCGAGCTTGGCCTGCTAATGGCTGGTGTCGAGCATCAGGAGGCAGCGCAATGAGCACGCCTTACGCCAAATTGCCGGCCTGGGCCGACTACGGGCTGATCCCGCTGATCAACCTGTCGGTAGCCTTCATCGTCGCTGGCTTCGTCGTCATGCTGGTCGGCGAAAACCCGTTCCGCGCCGCCGTCATCCTGGTCGAAGGCGCCTTCGGCAAGGGAACAGGCATCGCCTTCACCCTGTTCTATGCCACGACCTTCATATTCACCGGGCTTTCGGTGGCGGTGGCGGCGCATTGCGGCCTGTTCAACATCGGCACCGAGGGACAGGCCTACATCGCCGGCCTCGGCATCGCCATCGTCTGTCTTTCCTTCGACAGCACGCTGCCCTGGTGGCTGACATTTCCGCTGGCCATCGTCGCCTCGGCGCTTGTGGGCGCGTTGTGGGCGTTGATCCCCGCCTACCTCCAGGCCAGGCGCGGCTCGCACATCGTCATCACGACGATCATGTTCAACTTCATCGCCGCATCGATCATGGTCTACCTGCTGGTCGGTCCGCTGAAGCCGGCCGGGTCGCAGGCGCCGCAGACGCGCAACTTCCTCGCCGGCGCCGAACTGCCGAAGCTCAACTGGATCATCGAACTGTTCGGCGCCAAGATCCGCTCGGCCCCGCTCAACATCTGCTTCCTGCTGGCGCTGGTGATGGCCTTCCTGGTCTGGCTGCTGATCTGGCGCACAAGGCTCGGCTACGAGATGCGCACCTATGGCCACAGCCCGAAGGCGGCCCGCTATGCCGGCATTTCGGAAACCCGCATCATCATCACCGCCATGATGATTTCGGGCGCGCTGGCCGGCATGATGGCGCTCAATCCGGTGATGGGCGACCAGCACAACGTCGCGATCGACTTCGTTTCGGGCGCCGGTTTCGTCGGCATCGCCGTGGCGCTGATGGGCCGCCTGCATCCGGTCGGGATCGTGCTGGCGGCAATCCTGTTCGGCATGCTCTACCAGGGCGGCGCCGAACTCGCCTTCGAGATGCCGGCGATCAGCCGCGACATGATCGTCATCATTCAAGGGTTGGTCATCCTCTTCGCCGGCGCGCTGGAGCACATGTTCAGGCCCTATATCCAGGCTCTGTTCGCTTCGTTCAGCCCGAAATCGGTAGGCATGCAAGCGGTCAACGGAAAGGGCGCTTGAGATGGATATCTTCAACGCAATCATCCAGGTGCTGGACTCGACCATCCGCCTGTCGGTGCCGCTGCTGCTTGCCTGCCTCGCCGGCCTCTATTCGGAGCGGGCCGGCATTTTCGACATCGGCCTCGAAGGCAAGATGCTGGTCGGCGCCTTCGCGGGTGCCGCCGCGGCTTCCGTGTTCCATTCGGCGGTTCTCGGCCTCGGCATGGCGATCCTGATCTCTGTCGCCTTCGCGTTGGTGCACGGCTTTGCCTCGATCACCCATCGCGGCAACCAGATCGTTTCGGGCGTGGCGATCAACTTCGTCGCCGCCGGATCGACCATCATCCTCGGCCAAGCCTGGTTCCAGCAGGGTGGCCGCACGCCGGCGCTGCAACCGGGCGAGCGGTTCGAGGCGATCATCTGGCCCGGCGCCGACGCGGCCAGGGACGTGCCGATCATCGGCCCGATCTATGCCGAACTGATCTCCGGCCATTCGATCCTCGTCTATTTCGCCTTTGCGATGGTGCCGTTCACCTGGTGGGTGCTGTTTCGCACGCGCTTCGGTCTCAGGCTGCGCGCGGTCGGCGAAAACCCGGCCGCGGTCGACACCGCCGGCATCTCGGTCGCCTGGCTACGCTACCGGGCGCTGATCTGCACCGGCATCCTCACCGGCGTCGCCGGGGCGTATCTGTCGATGGTGCAGAATGGCGGTTTCGTGAAGGACATGACGGCGGGCAAGGGCTACATCGCACTGGCCGCGCTGATCTTCGCCAAGTGGAAGCCGGTCAACGCCATGTTCGCCTGCCTGCTGTTCGGCTTCCTCGACGCGGCGTCCATCCGCCTGCAGGGGACACCGCTGCCCATTGTCGGCAAGGTGTCGGTGCAGTTCATGCAGGCCCTGCCCTATATCCTCACCGTCGTCCTGCTCGCTGGCTTCATCGGCAAGGCCATCCCGCCGCGCGCCGGCGGCGTGCCTTATGTCAAGGAACGCTAAGGGTCGAGAGCACATCGGAGAGAATAACTGAATGTCGCATGATCTGTTCGAAGCGGCCAAGGCCGCCATGGCCAAGGCCTATGCGCCCTACTCGAATTTCCCGGTGGGTGCCGCTTTGCGCACCGAGGATGGACGCATCTTCACCGGCGCCAACATCGAGGTCGCCTCTTATCCGGAAGGCTGGTGCGCCGAGACCACCGCGCTTGGCCACTACATCATGGCTGGCGGCGGCAAGATCGTGGAAATCGCCGTCCTTGCCGAACGCATGGCCAAATGCTCGCCTTGTGGTGGCTGCCGCCAGCGGCTGGCCGAATTCTGCCGTCCGGAAACCAAACTCTATCTCTGCGACTCCTCGGGCGTCGCCGAGACCGTGACCATGGGCGACATGCTGCCCTATGGTTTTCGCGGTGACCTTCTCAAATGAAAAGCTGGCTCAAATGAAAAGCTGGCTCAAATGAAGCGTAGGCCGAGATGACGGAAAAGGCGCTGGACCATCTTATCGAAAGGCTGGACGGCCTGGCGCCGTCGACCGCGCTGGTGCTGGGTTCGGGCTTGGGAGGCCTAGTCGACCGGATCGAGAATCCGATCCGCGTCTCCTATGCCGACCTGCCCGGCTTTCCCATGAGCGGCGTCAGCGGCCATGCCGGCGAAGTGGTGGCCGGGCTGTTTGCCGGCGTTCCGGTGCTGATGCTGTCCGGCCGCGCCCACTACTACGAGCATGGTAACGCCGCGGCGATGCGTCCGGTGCTCGAAGTGCTTGCCGGCATCGGCATCACGAAACTGATCCTCACCAACGCAGCCGGCTCGGTCGATCCGGATATGCCGCCGGGCTCGGTGATGCTGCTCACCGACCACATCAACTTCTCCGGCACCAATCCGCTGATCGGCGAGCCGAGCGACCGCCGTTTCGTCGGCCTCACCGAAGCTTATGATGCCGGCATCCGCGACGCGATCGAACGCGCGGCCAAGGCGACCGGCACAGCGCTGCACAAGGGCGTCTATATGTGGTTCTCGGGCCCCTGCTTCGAGACCCCGGCCGAAATCCGCATGGCGCGCGTCATGGGCGCCAACGCCGTCGGCATGTCGACCGTGCCGGAAGTCATTCTCGCCCGTTTCCTCGGCCTGCGCGTCGCCGCCTGCTCGGTCATCACCAACCTGGCCGCCGGCATGACCGGAGCCGAGCTTTCGCACCAGGAAACCAAGGACATGGCGCCGGTTGGCGGATCGCGGCTGGCAACAGTGCTGCAGCGCGTGTTTCGTGACGGGCTGCTGGAGAGCTGATGCTTCCACAGGAAATCATCCGCCACAAGCGCGACGGCCATAGGCTGGCGTCTCACGAGATCGCCGCCTTCATCGACGGCGTGACGTCGGGCGCCGTGACCGACGGCCAGGTCGCGGCCTTCGCCATGGCGGTGTTCTTCAACAGCATGAACCGCGATGAGGCCGTCGCGATGACGCTTGCCATGCGCGATTCCGGCGACGTGCTCGACTGGTCGGATTTGCCGGGCCCCGTCACAGACAAGCATTCGACGGGCGGTGTCGGCGACAATGTCTCGCTGATGCTGGCGCCGATCGTCGCCGCCTGCGGTGCCTATGTGCCGATGATCTCGGGCCGAGGTCTCGGCCATACCGGCGGCACGCTGGACAAGATGGACTCCATTCCCGGCTACACCAGCCAGCCCGACATCGCGCTGTTCCGCAAGGCGGTGCTGGAAACAGGCTGCGCCATCATCGGCCAGACCGCCGATCTGGCACCTGCCGATCGCCGGCTCTACGCCATCCGCGACGTCACCGGAACCGTGGAATCGGTGCCGCTGATCACCGCATCGATCCTGTCGAAGAAGCTCGCGGCAGGCCTGCAATCGCTGGTGCTCGACGTCAAGGTCGGCAATGGCGCCTTCATGGAGAAATCCCGTGATGCGACCGCGCTCGCCAACAGCCTGGTCGAGGTCGCCGGCGGCGCCGGACTGAAGGTCTCGGCGCTGATCACCGGCATGAACGAACCGCTGGCCTCGGCCGCCGGCAATGCGGTCGAGGTGCGCAATGCCGTCGATTTCCTGACCGGCCGCTTGCGCGACCGGCGGCTGGAGGATGTGACGCTGGCGCTTGCCGCTGAAATGCTACAGTCGGCGGGGCTGGTATCGTCCAACCAGGACGGCATGCGCCGCGCCACCGAGACGCTTGCCAGCGGCCGCGCCGCCGCCACGTTCGCGCGCATGGTGACCGTGCTTGGCGGCCCTGCGGATTTCATCGAAAAGCCGGAAAAATACTTGCCCGAGGCGGCAACGGAATTCGCGGTCAAGGCGGCGACGGACGGCTTCGTTACCGGCATAGCCACCCGCGACATCGGCCTCGCGGTGGTCGGGCTGGGCGGCGGGCGCGCACGGCCCGACGACAAGGTCGACCCCGCGGTCGGCATCACCAGACTGCTGCCAATAGGTGCGGAAGTAAACGCCGGAGATGCGCTGGCGCTGATCCACGCCCGCTTACAATCCGATGCCGAGGCGGCCGCCGCGACCGTGCTTTCAGCCTATGCGATCGGTGCTTCGAAGCCTGCCGCCGACAAGTCGGTCATCAGGCGGATTCTGCCGCGCGGCTGAGCAATTCGAGGAAAAGTGTGTAACGGTTTTCCCGGGAAAAGCGCGAAGCGCTTTCCTAGAATTGCGTAAAAACAAAGAGTTAGAGCGGTCAGCGTTTCCGTCAAACGCTGACCGCTCTCGCGGCACCCTACTGGACCAGCAACAATGTGCCGTTCTCGGCCTGGTATTTGCCGAGCCGACTGAGGAAGCTCATGCCGATCAGGTTGGTGCTCAGTGCCTTGTCGTCGAGCACGATCGCCTGCACACCGTCGACGCTGATGCTGCCGATCTGCAGGCGGTCGATCGTCACCACGGCTGCCTTGATGGTGCCGTTGGCGGTGTTGACCTCGTGGCTGAAATCGGCGGGATTGAGCGACAGCCCGATCCGGCGCGCCGTCGACGTATTGACCGCCACCAGCGTCGCGCCGGTGTCGATCATGCCGTCGACCTGACGGCCATTGAGCTTGAAGGTGGACGAGAAGTGCCCACGCCCGTCCGCCGCGACCACGACCTTGCGGCCGGACGGCAGCGGCGCCACCGGCTTCTCGGGAACGGAGGCCAGGCTGACCTCGGGTTGCGTCTCGGCCCCGGTCTTGGTTGTCACCGCCGATTTCAGCAGGTTTTCGAATATTCGCGGATTCGACTGGTAGACAACCGGGATCGATGCCGACGCACCGGCAAAGACGCTGAGGATAAGAAGCTTGCGCAGCATGGATCGGCCTTTGTGATGGCCGATCCTTTAGCCCCGTATGGTGTTCGCCGCTTTAATGCGCGCCGAAACCGCGTCTTTGCGTAAACATTTGGTAAATCACACCAAGCACTTCGCCTGATGTTACTTCGTCCCGTACATGCGATCGCCGGCGTCGCCAAGGCCGGGCATGATGTAGCCCTTCTCATTGAGCTGGCGGTCGATGGATGCGGTGAAGACCGGAACATCCGGATGCGCCTTGGTGAAGCGCTCGATACCTTCGGGCGCTGCCAGCAGGCACAGGAAGCGGATATTGGTGGCGCCGCGCTCTTTCAACTTGTCGATCGCCGCGATCGCCGAATTGGCGGTCGCCAGCATCGGGTCGACGACGATGACCAGCCGGTCGGCGAGGTCGCTCGGCGCCTTGAAGAAATACTCGACAGCCTCCAGCGTTTCGTGATCGCGGTAGAGGCCGACATGGGCCACGCGGGCCGCCGGCACCAGGTCGAGCAAGCCTTCGAGCAAGCCGTTGCCGGCGCGCAGCACCGAGGCGAAGACCAGCTTCTTGCCCTCCAGCGTCGGAGCCTCCATCGTCTCCATAGGCGTTTCGATCGTTGTCGTCGTCAGCTCGAGATTGCGGGTCACCTCATAGCCGAGCAGCAGCGAAATCTCGCGCAGCAGGCGCCGGAAGCCGGCCGTCGAGGTCTCCTTCTTGCGCATGATGGTCAGCTTGTGCTGGACAAGCGGATGGTCGACGACGGTGACGCCCTTCATGATGTTCTCCTGATGCATGTCGCCCGAAACCGCGCGGACGACCTTCGGATGTGTCGCGCTTCAAGCTGCTTGGGCGAACCCTAGCGATATTGGACCGGCCAAGGAACCGCTTGGCCCGCACGGACCACAGCTTTGTCGGAAGAAATCAGCGAGCGGCGCTGTTCAGCCGGGCAAGAAGCGCCGCTTTGGTCTTGCGGTCGACGAAAGCCGCCTCGATAGCCGTCCTGGTGACCGCGGCGAGCGCTTTCTCGCTCATCGCGAAATGCTCCGCCGCAATGTCGTATTCCCGCTTCAGCGAGGTCCAGAAATAAGGCGGGTCGTCGGAGTTGAGTGTCACTTTGCAGCCGGCCGCCTGCAGGGCCGGAAACGGATGATCGGCGAAACTGTCGAACACCTTGAGCGCGATGTTGGAACCGGGGCAGCACTCCAGCACGACGCCCTCGTCGGCGATGCGCCGGACAAGGTCGGGATTCTCGATGGCACGCACGCCATGGCCGATGCGCGACGGGCGGATATGGTCGAGTGCCGCCTGGACAGTCTGCCAGCCCGTCAGTTCGCCGGCATGGACGGTGATGCCGAGCCCGGCCTCGCGCGCGATCTCGAAAGCCCTGACATAGTCTTCCATGTCGCCCATGCGCTCGTCGCCGGCAAGGCCGAAGCCGGTGACCAGCGGATGGCCGCAACGCGCCGCGAAGCGTGCCATCCGTTCGATCGATTCGACGCCGAGATGGCGCACGCCGGTGACGATCATGCGTCCCTCGATGCCGGTCTTGGCCTTGGCGCGCAGCATGCCTTCGCCGAGCGCGTCGGTGTAAGCCTTGGGTGACAGCCCGGCTTTCGTCGCGTGATCCGGCGAGGTGAACACCTCGGAGTAGATTGCCCCGTCGCGCGCCAGGCTGGTCAGATAATGGTCGGCCAGCCGCGCATAATCCTCCTCGGTCCGGAACAGGTCGGCGGAAAAGTCGTAAGCCGCGAGAAAGGAGGTGAAATCGTCCCAGACGAAGGACCCGTTCTGGATGTAGGGCGAGGTATCCTTGCCGTATTTCTGCGCCTGGCGGATGACGAGATCGGGCGCCGCTGCCCCTTCGATATGGCAGTGCAGTTCCGCTTTCAGAGGCATTCAAACATCCCGTCGGTCAGCCCAGGTCTCGAAAACCCACCACCTGGAAGCGCGGCTGAACACCGCGCCTTAAACAATAGCGCCCGCACCATCGATCGGCTATGGTCCCGCCGGTTTTATGACGGATCAAAAAAATGTCAGTTGAGAGAACCACGGCCGCCGGCGGCATGGAAACCTCCTATGGTTTCAAGCGTGTAGGGGAAGGCCAGAAGCAATCCCTGGTCAACGATGTTTTCCACAAGGTCGCCAATCGCTACGACCTGATGAACGACCTGATGTCTGGCGGCCTGCACCGGCTGTGGAAGGATGCCATGGTCGCCTGGCTCAATCCGCCAAAGCGGGCAGGCTGGCGTGTGCTCGATGTTGCCGGTGGCACCGGCGACATCGCCTTCCGCATCGTCGCTGCCAGCCATGGCCATGCCCATGCCACCGTGCTCGACATCAACGGCTCGATGCTCGCCGTCGGCCGCGACCGGGCTGAAAAGAAGGGCCTTTCCGGCAACACCGATTTCGTCGAGGCCAACGCCGAGGAACTGCCTTTCGCTGACGCCAGCTTCGACGCCTACACCATCGCGTTCGGCATTCGCAACGTCCCGCATATCGACGTGGCCCTGGGCGAGGCGTTCCGCGTGCTGAAACCCGGCGGCCGCTTTCTGTGCCTGGAGTTTTCCGAGGTCGAGATGCCGTTGCTCGACAAGGTCTACGAAGCCTGGTCGTTCAATGCCATTCCCAGGATCGGCAAGTTGGTCACGGGCGACGGCGAGCCCTATTCCTATCTGGTCGAATCGATCGCGAAATTCCCCAATCAGCAAAACTTCGCGGCGATGATTTCCCGCGCCGGCTTCGACCGCGTCTCCTTCCGCAACTATTCAGGCGGCATAGCGGCCCTGCATTCGGGCTGGAAGCTTTGACGCCGTCGCCCATCTCCAACACGCGACGTGCCTTGCGCCAGTTCGATGAACCGGTGGGGCGGACGCGGCCATGAGCACCGTCAGCGCGGGATTCCGGCTCGTACGGGCCGGTTGGGTGCTGGTGCGCGAGGGCGTCGTCGCTGCCTTGCCCGGCGAGGAACTGTCCGGCCTGCCGAAATTCGGCTGGCGGCTGGCGCGGCTGTTCACCCGCCGCCGCGCGCTCGCCTATGAGCGCAGCGACCGGCTGGCCAAGGCAGTGGTCCGGCTCGGCCCGTCCTACGTCAAGCTTGGCCAGTTCCTGGCGACGCGGCCCGATGTCGTCGGCAACGACATGGCGCTCGATCTCGCCATGCTGCAGGACAAGATGCATACCTTCCCAACGGCCGAGGCGGTCGCGGCGATCGAAGCCTCGCTCGGGCGCAAGGTGGGCGATCTCTACGCGCGGTTCGGCGATCCCGTCGCGGCTGCCTCCATCGCCCAGGTGCATACCGCCGACACCATGCATGATGGCGTGGCCACCCAGGTGGCGGTGAAGGTGATCCGGCCGGGCGTTCGCCGCCGCTTCTTCCACGATCTCGAAAGCTATTTTCTCGCCGCCCGCCTGCAGGAGAAATACATCCCTTCCTCGCGCCGGCTGCGGCCGATCGAGGTGACCGAGACGCTGGCCCAGACCACCAAGATCGAGATGGACCTGCGTCTTGAGGCGGCGGCACTCTCCGAACTCGGCGAGAACACCAGGGATGACCCCGGCTTCCGTGTCCCAACCGTCGACTGGGAACGCACCGGCCGCGACGTGCTGACCATGGAATGGGTCGATGGCGTCAAGATGAACGACATCGCCAGCCTGCAAAGCGCCGGCCATGACCTGAAGGCGATCGCCGCCAATCTCATCCAGTCCTTCCTGCGCCATACGCTGCGCGATGGCTTCTTCCACGCCGACATGCATCCGGGCAATTTGTTCGTCGAGGCAAACGGCACCATCGTCGCCGTGGATCTCGGCATTGCCGGACGCCTCGGCAAGAAGGAGCGCCGCTTCCTCGCCGAGATCCTCTACGGCTTCATCACACGCGACTATCTGCGCGTCGCAGAGGTGCATTTCGAAGCCGGCTATGTGCCGCGCCAGCACAATGTCTCTGCCTTCGCGCAGGCGATCCGTGCCATCGGCGAGCCGATCCACGGCCAGCCCGCCGAAACCATTTCGATGGCCAAGCTTCTGACGTTGCTGTTCGAGGTGACCGAACTGTTCGACATGGCGACGCGGCCTGAACTCATCCTGCTGCAGAAGACGATGGTGGTTGTCGAGGGCGTGGCGCGCACGCTCGATCCGGCCTTCAACATGTGGAAGACAGCCGAGCCGGTGGTCAGTGGCTGGATAGCCGGGAATCTCGGGCCGCGCGGCTTGCTGACCGACGCGCGCGACGGCGGCAAGGCGATGCTGGCGCTGATCCGCCAGGCGCCGGAACTCGCGCTCCGTACGGAACGGCTGTCGCGAGAGATCGACCTGATGGCTGAGCACGGCCTGCGCTTCGATGAGGCGACCGCCCGCGCCATAGGTAAGGCCGAGGCGCGCTACAGCCGTTCCGGCCGTGTGGCGTTGTGGGTGATCGCGCTGACGCTGGTCTATGTCGCCTGGAAGACATTTTAGGCCTGCCCTCGGGGCGGGGCCGGCGGCTTGCGGTAATTTGATTGCATTGCTATCATCGCTATCAGGCAGGATGGGGTAGAGTGCAATCATATGGCCAGCATCACGATCCGCAACCTGGATGATGAGGTCAAGGAACAGCTGCGCCGGCTCGCGGCGGAAAACGATCGTTCCATGGAAGAACAGGCGCGGGTGATGATCCGGGCCGCTGTCGACGGTCAGATCGGCCCGGTCGGCCGTCTCGACCAGATCGAGAAAGCCCTCCGCGAACTGGCCGGTTCGCAAGGCGCCCCGACCCCGGCGTCAGCCTTGGCAGGCAACAGCTTGCCCCGAGGCTCACTTTCCAACAGACGCATCCTGCTCATCATCGGCGGCGGCATCGCCGCCTACAAGGCGCTCGACCTGATCCGCCGGTTGCGCGAGCGTGGCGCGGCGGTGCGGGTGGTCATGACGTCGGCGGCGCAGGAATTCGTGACGACGCTGTCGGTCGGGGCGCTTTCCGCCGACCATGTCTTCACCGACCTGTTCGACCGCAACGATGAACACGATGTCGGCCACATCAGGCTGTCGCGCGAGGCGGACCTCCTGGTGGTGGCGCCCGCCACCGCCGACCTGATGGCCAAGCTCGCCAATGGCCATGCCAACGATCTGGCCTCGACCGTGCTCATCGCCACCGACAAACCGGTGCTGATGGTCCCGGCGATGAACCCGAAGATGTGGTCGCATCCCGCCACCCGCCGCAACCGCGCGACGTTGAGCAAGGACGGCATCGCCTTCGTCGGCCCCGCCAAGGGTGAAATGGCCGAGAGCAACGAGGCCGGCGAAGGCCGCATGGCCGAACCGCTCGAGATCGTCGCCGCGGTCGAGGCGCTGCTCGATGCCGGCCCCAAGCCGCTGGCGGGGCGCAAGATCATCGTCACGTCAGGCCCGACGCACGAGCCGATCGATCCCGTGCGCTATATCGCCAACCGGTCCTCCGGCAAGCAGGGCCACGCCATTGCCGCGGCACTGGCAAGGCTTGGCGCCGATGTCCGCCTTGTCTCGGGTCCCGTGAGCATTGCCGACCCAGCCGGTGTGAAAACCATCCATGTCGAGCGAGCGCAGGAAATGCGCGACGCGGTGGAACAGCTGCTGCCCGCCGACGCCGCGGTGTTCGTCGCCGCCGTTGCCGACTGGCGCACCGAGAATTCAGCCGGTGAGAAGATCAAGAAGGTCGCGGGCGAAGGCCCGCCGGTGCTGCGCATGCTCGAAAACCCCGACATCCTAGCGGGCATTGGCCACCACGAGCAGCGACCCGGCCTGGTCGTCGGCTTTGCAGCCGAGACGCAGGATCTCTTGCACAACGCCGAGGCCAAGCTCGCGAAGAAAGGTGCCGATCTCATCGTCGCCAACGATGTGTCGCAGACCAGCGGCATCGGTCCTTCAGGCGTGATGGGCGGCGATCGCAACCGGGTGCGGATCGTGTCGAAGTCCGGCGTCGAGGAATGGCCTGAAATGACCAAGGACGAGGTGGCGGCGCGGCTCGCCGCGCTCATCGCCGAGCGGTTGAAGACGATCGTTGTCTGACAAGTGTTGACGGAAGCCGCCGACATCCCGTCGCTCGCGGTGAGCTAGAGCAATTCCAGGAAAAGTGCGTAGCGGTTTTCCGTCCGGAATTGCGTGAAAACAAATAGTTAATAGTTAGAGCGGTCCAGCGATTCTATCAAACGCTGAACCGCTCTAAGCCGTCAATTGGCCAAAAGCTCCGCCGTGCGGGCAAGCGCCCCGCCGAAGCCGTTGAGCGGAATGGAAAAGCTTACGACTTGCCCGGTATCGGCCGCGAACGCGTCGATCTTCAGCGTGGTGCCGTTCTTCAGCAGCGGCGTGACATTGGCATCGAACGCCACCGGCACCAGGCAGCCGACCACCTGGCAGGTGTTGAATGGAAGGCTGCCGTCGAGCTTCTGGTCGTCTATGGTCAGCGCGACACCCTTGGCAAGCGCCAGGCCGAACGGCAGGGCAAGGGTTCCGCTCGCATCCTCGCCGGTCTTGCTCGACAGTTCGATCGCCAGCAGTCGCTGGTTGCTTTGCTTGTTGAATTGCTGATGCGACAGGCTGCAGACCTTGTTCGTGCCCGATATCTGGCAATTGACCGTCCAGTCGCCATGGGTTTCGGACAAGGCCGATGCACCGCCGGGCAGCTGCGGCGCGGCGACTGCGGCGGGCGGTGTTGCCGCCACCTTGTCGCTCTTGGTTTGCGCCGCCATGGCCGGCAGGCCGGCGATACAGGCAGCACCCAGCACTGCTGCGAAATACGCGTATTTCCTCATCAAGATCTCTCTCGCCCGGCCCGGCCCTGAGCCAGCCTAGAAACTGACCTTGAGAGACGCGCTGACTGCATTCTGTTTGACCGTTTCCCCGAAGGCGCCATTATACCTGACGGACATGCCGACACCATTGACGCCATTCAACTCGAGGCCGGCGCCGGCCCGATAGAGCGGCGAATCGATCGCTTCCGTCAAGTGCAATGCCGGGTTGCCGGGCAGATTCTCCGCAGCCGCAAAGCGGCCTTCGATCTCCCACTGCTTGGTGGAAAACTCCACCCCGGCCTTTCCATAGAGGCGAAGACTGGCAATATCGCTGAGTGCGATGTCGGTTCCGATTTCGAGCGCCGGCGTCGCCGCATAGAAGGTGTCTGCCGATCCATCGAAGTTGAAACCGGCAACCGACCCTTCTTCCTTTCCGGAAACACGCAGCCAGCGCGCGTCGAACTGCAAGGTCGGCTGCAGGTAGAACGCGCCCATCTGTTGCGTGAAGCCAAGCCTTGCACGCACCTGTCAGCGCCAGGGCGTCGCGATCTGGTTGTTGAGGTCCACGTCGCGGTTGGAGTGAGGGCGGTCAACATTCCCGCCATGGCATCGCCGGACAAACACCCTATATATCTGGTGTGATGAGATTTTTTTGCAGGAATGAGCGGATGTACACGCGTCGTTCGCCGATGATTTTCGTACTGGCAATGCTGGCTGGTGCCGCCGGCATTACGTCGCCCGCTTCCGCGCAGGTGCTCAATCCAGCCGTCAGAAACAATATGCTCATCCAGCAAGATGATCTGCAAGCCTTGCAGAACCGGATTCAGCGGCAGCAATTTCAGCAGCAGCAACAGCAATATCGTGCCCAGGATCGCGTCATCGTCCAGCAGCCTCCGCCTGTCGTTCCGCAGGTCAGGCCGAGCTGCCAGATGCAGATAATCGGCAATACCGCCGTCAGCACCTGCCGCTGACAGCCGGGCAACCTTCTTTTATTTAGCCGACTTACATGATAGGGCACTTTGGGTGCCCCTGCGGTAGTTTGGATTTTGCAAAGGCGTCGCATCACGCTAAGGGGCATTACAGCGACTGGATTGTTGAGATGGCAGCCACCAAGAAAAAGGCCGTACGCCAGGCCGAGAATGGCCAAAGGATCCGCCAGGTGGCGGCGATTCCCTTTCGGCTGAACACTCACGGTGACATCGAGGTGATGCTGGTCACATCGAGAACGACGAGACGCTTCATCGTGCCCAAGGGGTGGCCTATGAAAGGCAAGAACGGGCGCAAGGCAGCCACCATCGAGGCGCTGGAGGAAGCCGGCGTGGTTGGCAAGACGCTGAAGCAGCCGGCGGGCACGTATTCCTACTGGAAACGCTTGGCCAACCGCTTTGTCCGCGTCGACGTCGTCGTGTTTCTGCTGGAAGTGACGGAAGAGCTTGCCGACTGGCAGGAAGCCAAACGGCGGCAGCGGGCTTGGCTGGCGCCGGTCGACGCCGCGATGCTCATCGACGAGCCCGATCTCGCGACGCTGGTGAACACCTTGAAGCTTCCCGGACCTGCGCCGCTCGAGCAGGCATAAGCCCGTCGATGCGGCTTTCCTGCAACGTGTGAAAGCGCCCGAGCCTCGCGGCGGAGACTCTGCCTTAGCTCCCGCGGCTCTTGAAAAGGGCCGCTAAATTTCGAAGTCCTCGTTCAGGCGCTGGTCGCCAGCCCGAGCCTCCATACGCTTTCGGCGGTTCGCGCCTATGTCGGCGGCGAAAGGGGCTAGAACTGCCTCAGGACAGCCGCTCCAGCAGGATTGTCGGGGCGTCGTGATAGACGGTTCGCACCGCTTCCCGGTAGCCGCATTTCGTTGCGACGTTCAAGGAGGCGGTGTTCTCGGGATCGATGATGCAGACGGTTCTGACAGACCCGAACGTCTCTTCGCCCCATGCCAGGACGCGGCCGACGACCTCGGAGGCAAGACCCGCCCCGTGCGCGGCCGCCGCCAGCGCCCATCCGGCCTCCGGAATGCCTTCAATCGACGGCTGCATCTCACGCTTCAGATCATGAAAACCGGCTTCACCGATAAAATGGCCGGTGGCCTTTTCTTCGATGGCCCAGAATCCGTAGCCCAGCAGCGACCACAGGCCTGCGTGACGCAGGAAGCGCATCCAGCTTTCTTCGCGTGTGCGGGGCTTGCCGCCGATGAAACGGGTGACGACTGGATCAGCCCACATCGCGGCATAGGCATCGAAATCACCGAGCCGGTGTGCCCGCAGAATGGTTCGCGGCGTCTCGATGACCGGAGCGATGGTCGCTTGCGTCGTGTTCATTGCATTTTGCCTCGCGTTACGGCCTGCGGTTAGCAAATCGCCGGCGCGGTGCAAGAGCCAGGGAACCAGGAACCGTCATCCAGGACAAAGCCGCAACGTCCGGCAGCCTTGATGACATCCGGGCCGCGCTATGGGATTTTCGCGCGGCGGTGTTATTTTCGACATGGGCTGATTCAGCGCGTCCCATTCATTCAGGCGCCGGCCGGTGCCGCCGATCCAAGGAAAACCACATGGACACCACCGACCTCGTGCTCGCCATCCTCCACCATGTGCTGGTGTTCTCGCTGGCCGGGATCATCGGCGCCGAATTCGTGCTGATCCGTGGCGATATGCCGGCCGCCACGCTCAAGCGGCTCGCCGGCATCGACCGCCACTACGGCATCATCGCCGCGCTCATCATCATCGTCGGCATCGGCCGTGTCGTCTGGGGCCTCAAGGGTTGGGAGTTCTACGTCCACAACTGGGTGTTCTGGGCCAAGATGGCGGCGTTCGGCATCGTCGGCCTGCTGTCGATCGTCCCGACCGTCCGTTTCATTTCCTGGAACAGGCAGGCCAGCGCCAATCCTTCCTTCGGCGCGCCCTCGGGCGAACTGGCCTCGGTAAAGACGTTTATCCGCGCCGAGGCGTTCGTATTCCTGCTGATCCCGGTCTTCGCGGCGGCGATGGCGCGTGGCTACGGCACCTGATCTTCTGCAACCAAGGTTTCGAGCGGGGCGATCGGCACCAGCGGTGCCGGAATGCTGGTCGTCTTCACCTCCGCCTTGCAGATATCGGCGATGACGCAGGCCGGGCAATCCGGCTTGCGCGCCTTGCAGACATAGCGGCCATGCAGGATCAGCCAGTGATGCGCATGGCGCATATATTCGTCCGGGATGATCTCCAAAAGTCCCTGCTCGACCTGTTCCGGGGTCTTGCCAGGCGCCAGGCCAAGTCGGTTGCCGATGCGCAAAATGTGGGTGTCGACCGCCATCGTATGCTGGCCGAAGGCCATGTTGAGCACGACATTGGCGGTCTTGCGCCCGACACCAGGCAGCTTGACCAGCTCATCGCGGTCATCCGGCACCTCGCCGCCATGGTCGCGGATCAACGCCTCCGATAGTGCCATGACGTTCTTGGCCTTGTTGCGCCAGAGCCCGATGGTCCTGATGTAGTCGCCGACCTTGGCTTCACCCAGCGCCAGCATCTTTTGCGGCGTATCGGCGGCCTTGAACAAGGCACGCGTCGCCTTGTTGACGCCGGCATCGGTCGCTTGCGCCGACAGCACCACCGCAACCAGCAGCGTGAAGGGGTTGACGTGTTCGAGCTCGCCTTTCGGCTCCGGCCGCTGCACCGAAAAGCGCCGGAATATTTCATGCACTTCAGCCGGGGTGTAGCGCGAAGTCCGCCGCACGGGCCGTGGACGCGGCTTGGCGTTGGAGCCATCGCGCCGTCCGGGCGGCGGCTCTTTTTCGGACATGGATGATTCTTTGGACTTGGGGCGCGCCATTTCCCTCCTATAATAGTCTGTCATGAGCGATACAAACGCCTCGTTCCAGGCTGACGAGCCCTTCTTTCACGCATTGCTGACCCCACATCGGTCGCTGGGCAGGACGGGCTTCGTGATCCTGATGGGCGCGCTGCTTTTCGGCTGGCTGGTGACGGGTGCGTTTTTCCTGTCGCGTGGCGCCTGGCCGGTGTTCGGCTTCTTCGGCCTCGACGTGGTTGCAGTCTATATCGCCTTCCGCGTCAATTATCGGGCTGCCCGCGCCCGCGAGGAAGTGTCGGTCTCGCGCACCAGCCTCGATATCCGCAAGACGGCCCCTTCGGGAAAGTCGGAAGCGCATCGCTTCAATCCGTTCTGGGCACGGTTTTCGGTCGCGCGTCACGCCGAGATCGGCATCACCGGAATGACCGTGGAAGCACAGGGGCAGAACGTGCCGATCGGCGGCTTCCTCGACCCCGATTCCCGCGAGAGCTTTGCCACCGCCTTCTCGCGCGCGCTGGCGACCGCCAAGGCGCGCTAGAAGCAACTCCAGCAAAAGTGTGAAGCGGTTTTCCGTCAGAAGCGATAACGCAGCAGCCTGCCGATCTTGCGCAGCGCCGGAATGTACTTCCAGAGGCGGACGAACAGCTTGGCGGACCAGCCCATGCGAGCAGCGTGCTCAGGCTTATAGGCTGAGATATCCTCGACAAAGCGCAGCTTCGGAATCGCCCTTTCCAGCTCGTGCGGGTCGTCGATCGCCCAGTGGACCTCGGCGCCCGTCGCCTTGATGGTCGGGTTGAGCCGAAGCAGCATCAGCCCGAAACGGCTGTAGGCGTCGAACATCAGTTCGCCCCCGGCAAGATGCGAGACAAGCCGTGAAAGCAGGCGCAGCCCTTCGTCCGCCGGGAGATAGGGCGTCAGCCCTTCCGCCACCACGATGGCCGGGCGGTTGCTGGGTACGTCAGCCAACCAGCCGGGCTCGGTCACCGACGAAGCGATGACGTGGTAATGGTCGCGCAACGGGTAGAGCTTGCGCCTGAGTCCGATCACCTCGGGATAGTCGACATCGAACCAGTCCACTCCCGGTGAGGGATCGACCCGGAAGATGCGGGTATCAAGCCCGCAACCCAGATGCAGCACGATGGCGCCAGGATTTCTGGCCAGGAAATCCTTGACACGGACGTCCAATGTCTTGGCTCGGATCGCCAGGCCGATGCCGAGATTCTCGTCGACCTTGAGCCTGGCGAAATCATAGTCGATCTTGCGCACTGCCGCGTCCGCGAAATGATCCCCAAGCAGCGAATCCGGCATCCGGCTCTCCAGCGCCTTGCCGTAGAGCGTCATGAGCAAGGTCTCTTTCGCCCCCGTCAAATGTACTTTTTCGCCGGCCATCAGCGGCTCCCTGGCTCGAATCCCGAGTCTATCTGGACAAGTGCTGCAAGAAGGCAAGTTTCGGGTGGCGATCGGCGCCCCAAGGGGCGATATTCCAGCCCAAGGAGACAGGTCCATGAGCACACACACGGCAGTCCTCGAGAAGGACATCACGCCCGAAGGCAGCGACTACGAAATCGTGCGCCGCGCCATCGAGAAGATCAGCCTCGACTATCGCGACCAGCCATCGCTGGAGGAACTCGCCGAAGAGGTCGGCGAGACGCCGACCGGCTTGCAAAAACTCTTCACCCGCTGGGCCGGCCTGTCGCCCAAGGCCTTTCTGCAGGCGGTGACGCTGGATCATGCGCGCAAGCTGCTCGATTCCGGCATGCCGCTGCTCGAAACCTCATTCGAACTGGGCATGTCCGGCCCCGGCCGACTGCACGACCTGTTCGTCACTCATGAGGCGATGTCGCCGGGCGACTACAAGACGCGCGGTGCTGGCCTCACCATCCGCTACGGCTATCATCCCTCTCCCTTCGGCACCGCCCTGATCATGGCCACGGACCGCGGGCTTGCCGGCCTCGCCTTCTGCGACGCCGGCGAGGAGCGCGCCGCCTTCGCCGACATGTCCAGCCGCTGGCCCAACGCCCTCTATGTCGAGGACAGGGAAGCGACAGGCCCCTATGCCGCGCGCATCTTCGAGCCGACGCTGTGGCGCGCCGACCAGCCGCTGCACGTCGTCATGATCGGCACCGATTTCCAGGTCCGCGTCTGGGAAGCCTTGTTGCGGATCCCGATGGGCAAGGCCCGCACCTATTCCTCGATCGCCGCCAGCATCGGCGCGCCGAGCGCCAGCCGGGCGGTCGGCGCCGCCAACGGCGCCAACCCGCTCTCTTTCGTGGTGCCTTGCCACCGCGCCATCGGCAAATCAGGCGATCTCACTGGCTATCACTGGGGCCTGACCCGCAAGCGCGCCATCCTGGGCTGGGAAGCGGGACAGATTTCGTCCTGAAGGACACTGATACTGCAACACCGGCGAAGCCTTTCGCGGATGCCTTATCTACTGACAAACGATATTACCCTGCTGATCTGCAAATGGCGCAGCACGTTGGCGCCTGCCATAACAGCATCCTCTGGAAAGCCATGATCTTACAGGATAGCTTCCGGCGCATTCAGCAGGAGGCATTCTTTGATTATCGTAGTCGGCTCGATCAACCTCGACCTTATCGCCAATGTCGACCGCTTGCCGAGCCCCGGTGAGACGGTGAGCGGTTCCGGTTTCACGACGGCGCCCGGCGGCAAGGGCGCCAACCAGGCGCTCGCCGCCGCACGTGCCGGCGCTCAGGTGCGCATGATCGGCGCCGTCGGCAAGGACACTTTCGCAGCCGAAGCGCTGGCGTTGCTGCGCGAGGCCAAGGTCGACCTGTCAGGCGTGGGAGAAACCTTTGCCTCGACCGGCACGGCGCTGATCATGGTCGGCGACGACGGCGAGAACATCATCGCCGTGGTTCCCGGCGCCAATGCTTCCGTGGTGCCCGGCGACCTCTCCAAGGCTTTTCTGAAAAAGGGCGACGTCGTGCTGCTGCAGCATGAGATTCCGCTCGCGACGATCGATGCGGCACTCGACCAGGCAAGGACGGCCGGCGCGGTCACGGTGCTCAACACGGCCCCGTTCCACGCCGAAGCGGCCGACTTCCTCGGCAAGGCTGACTACGTCGTCGCCAACGAGACCGAGTTCGACCTCTATGGTGAAGCGCTGGCTTTGAAGGGTCGCGATCGTGCGGCGCGCATGCGCGATTTTGCGAGGAAAACCGGACGCGCCATCGTCGTCACGCTTGGCGGCGAAGGCGTGATGGCGGCGACGCCGAGCGATTTCCTGACCGTTCCCGCGTTGAAGATCACGCCGGTCGACACGGTCGGGGCCGGCGACACTTTCTGCGGCTATTTCGCGGCCGGCCTGGCGTCGGGCTTCACGCTCGAACAGGCACTGGCGCGAGCCGGCGCCGCCGGCTCGCTGGCCTGCCTCAAGCCCGGCGCCCAGCCGGCGATCCCGCTGGCGAAAGACGTCGACCAGGCCTTGCAGGAAACCCGTTGAAATGATGCGCCCCCGCACCAGACATGCCGTACCCGCGGCCAGCGAGATCTGCCGCCTGTCGGCTGTCGAACTCGCCGACGCGATCCGCCGAAAGAAGCTCTCCGTACGCGAGGTGGTGACGGCGTTCCTCGATCGCATCGATGCGGTCAATCCGCAGGTCAACGCCATCGTCTCGTTGCGCGACCGCGCCGACATCCTGCGCGAGGCCGACGCCGCCGATGTCAGTCGGACGGACGGAACCGGCTCCCTTTTTGGCCTCCCCATCGCCATCAAGGACCTTGCCTCGACCACCGGCCTCAGGACCTCGTTCGGCTCGCCGATCTTCGCCGATTTCGTACCGCAAGAAGACGATTTCTTCGTCGAACGCATCCGCAAGGCCGGCGCCATCATCATCGGCAAGACCAACGTTCCCGAATTCGGGCTGGGCTCCAACACCTACAACAACGTGTTCGGACCGACGCTGAACGCTTTCGATCCGGCGCTCACCGCCGGCGGCTCGAGCGGCGGTGCGGCGGTGGCGCTGGCACTGGACATGGTGCCCATCGCCGACGGCAGCGATTTCGGCGGCTCGCTGCGCAACCCGGCGGCCTGGAACAATGTCTACGGCTTTCGGCCATCGCAGGGGCTCGTGCCCAGCGGTCCCGACTTGGAGGTCTTCCACGCGCAGATGGGCGTCGAGGGGCCGATGGGCCGCAACGTCGCCGACATGGCGCTGTTGCTCGACGTGCAGGCCGGTTACCATCCGCAGGCACCCCTATCCTATGAGAAGCAAGGCTCCTTCCTCGAAGGACTCGCGGCGGCGGCCGGCGGCCGCATCGCCTGGCTCGGCGACCTCGGCGGCCATCTGCCGATTGAACCCGGCATCCTCGATCTGTGCGAGGCAGCACTCAACCGATTCGCGGATGCCTCCTTCCTGACGGAGCCGCTGTTGCCGGATTTCGATTTCGAGGCACTCTGGCAGGCCTTCGTGACGCTGCGCCAGGCCAGCAGCGGCTGCGCCCTCAAAGTGCACTATGACGATCCTGCCAGGCGCGGCCTGCTGAAGCCGGAAGCCGTCTGGGAGGTGGAGAACGCCATGCGGCTGACGGCGCCGCAAATCCGCGCGGCCTCGGTCGTCCGCACCTCCTGGCACCGGGCGCTGCTGTCGATCTTCGACCGCTTCGACCTCATTGCGCTGCCGACCGCGCAGGTCTTTCCCTTCGAGGTCGGCATTCATTGGCCCCGCGAGGTCGCGGGCCAAGCGATGGATAGCTACCATCGCTGGATGCAGGTTTCAGCCTTTGCCACCTTGGGCGGTTGCCCGGCGGTCAATGTGCCGGTCGGCTTCGACGACAGGGGCGGGCCGATGGGCATGCAGTTGATCGGCCGCCCACGCGGCGATCTCGCCGTGCTGAAGGCCGCGGCCGCCTATGAGACGACGTTGCCCTGGCCGGCCGGCGCCTGAGCCAAGCTTGCCGCGCGCCGGCTTGCGTCGTCCTTGCCGCCATGCATTGATTGTCGTCTGACAGGCCGCGATAGCGGCATTACGAGGGATAATCATGTCGCTGGAACTCTACGCCGCCTATGTTCTTGCCTGTGTCGTCATCATCCTGGTGCCCGGTCCGACGGTCACGCTGATCATCGCAAACAGCATCCGCCACGGAACTCGTGCCGGTCTCGCCAATGTCGCCGGCACGCAGGCCGGGCTCGCCGTCATGATCGCCATCGTCGGCATTGGCCTCAACACGCTGATCTCGGGCATGGGCCACTGGTTCGAGTGGGTCAGGTTGATCGGCGCCGCCTACCTGATCTGGATGGGCGTACAGATGTTCCGCTCGAAGGGCACGCTGAACGCCGACGGAACCGCCCGCAAACCACGCGGTGGCTTCTTCCTGCAGGGCCTGCTGGTGGCGCTCAGCAATCCCAAGACGCTGATCTTCTTCGGCGCCTTCTTCCCGCAGTTCATCGCGCCGCAGGGCAATTATTCGCTGCAGATCGTTGTCATGGGCCTGACCGCCATGATCTTCGCCGCCATGTCGGATTCGACCTACGCGCTCGCCGCCGGCCGCGCCGGTCGCCTGTTGTCGGCCGGCCGCGTCAAGCTCCTGTCGCGGATCAGCGGCAGCTTCATGGTCGGCGGCGGCCTGTGGCTGGCGTTCTCGAAGGCGAAGTAACCATGAAAGCGCCTTCTTCATAAATTTTTGCAGAGACATATTGAAGAATTGTACGCTGCTGCACAACTCTTCAACATGCGCAAATCAAACGTTTCCTTTCGGGATCGCTTGCTTATTTGGCAATACGAATACGTCGCCGGTGAACTATCCGCAAGGCTTTGATCTGGTTTCCTAATCGGTGAGGAATGCGGGAATAGCGTTGCAACATTTGCGGTGTCTGGTTGCCGTTTTCTTGCAATTCGATTTGACGATTCCCTTGTGCGCCGATGCGTGATTCACTCGTTTTGGCGGGCGAATCGAGGGGACGGCGAATGTCCAGGCCACGCGAGAAGCGCGAGACGGGAGAGCAGGACCTGTTCCGCTCCAGGCTCGATCAGATCATCAACATGAAGCACGAGTTGGTGCGGCTGGCGCAGGCGATCGACTGGCCGGTGCTGGGGGAGCGTTTCGGCGCGGTCTATTCGGACGGTCCTGGCATGCCGCCCTTGCCGACGCGACTGATGGCGGGCCTTGCGATCCTGAAGCACACTTTCGACTTGTCGGACGAGGAGCTGTGCGCCCGCTGGGTGGAGAACCCCTACTTCCAGTATCTGTGCGGTGAAGAGTTCTTCCGCCACGAGCTCTCCTTCGAGCGCTCATCGATGACGCGCTGGCGCCAGCGCATGGGCGAGGAGCCGATCACGGCGCTCCTGCAAGAAAGCCTGGCGGTGGCGGTCAAGAGCGGAGCGATGAAGCCGGCCGATACGCGCCGGGTGATCGTCGACACGACCGTGCAGCCGAAGAACGTGATGTTCCCCACCGACGCCAAGCTCGTCAATCGGGCGCGCGAGCGGCTGGTGCGGCTGGCGAAGAAGGCGGGGCTCGATTTGCGCCAGACCTACGTGCGGGTCGGCAAGCTGGCGCTGATCAAGCACCAGCGCTACGCGCACGCCAAGCAGTTCAAACGGGCCAACAAGGCGCTGCGCAAGCTCAAGACCTATCTCGGCCGCACCATTCGCGACATCTCCCGCCGGATCACCGGCCAAACGGACCTCGAGGCGAGCTTCAAGTGGCCGCTCTACCAGGCCTCGGCGGTTCTGGAGCAACGTCAGCGCCAGCGCGGCCGCAAAATCTACAGCCTGCACGCCCATGAGGTCGAGTGCATCGGCAAGGGCAAGGCGCATGCCCCTTACGAGTTCGGCGTCAAGGTCTCGATCGCCACGACGCTCGAACGCTCGAAGGGCGGCCAGTTCGCCCTGCACGCTAAGGCACTGCCCGGCAATCCCTATGACGGCCATACGCTCGCGACCGTTATCCCCGACATGGAAAAGACCATCGGCAACGAAATCGGCCGCATCCTCGCCGACGCCGGATATCGCGGCCACAACGCACCTGAAAGCCACAAGCTCAGGGTCTTCACCGCCGGCCAGAAGCGCCGCGTCACACCTGCCATCAAGCGTCAGATGCGCAGGCGATCGGCAGTCGAACCCGTCATCGGCCACATCAAGGCCGAGCACCGCATGGGCCGCAACTACCTCGCCGGCGAACAGGGCGACGCCATCAACGCCATCCTCGCCGCCGCCGGCTACAACTTCTCGCTCCTGATCAAATGGTTCAGGCTGCTTTTGTGGCTTCTCATCACAGCACTCCAAAGCCGCCCCAGATCCAGCGCAGCCTGACCCACTTCATTGTTCACGGACGACGAATACAGCGACGCCGTGATCGGCGTCGCTTTCTTCTGCGCCTTTGCGCTGATGAAATCCATTGCGATTGTGGGGCTTCAGGCCAATCCGGTCGTCGCAACCCAACGCGTGATGGCCGTGGTCGAATACATCAGAGTGAAGCCTATCAGCCCATACGCCATGGTAGGTCACAATCTATACTACACCTACGATGTGCGCCTTGATGACGACAACACGCGGATATCGATCGACGACGACGTCGAGCGACCGCATCTTATTGGCTCCCTCGTTCCTATTGAACGACAACACCACAAGCACGGCGTCGACACTTATCGATTGCAAAATGGGTGACAACGCGCGCTAGTGACAAGGCTCGCTTGTCGCCTGTCCAAAACGTCAGTTAAGCCGCCCCAGCCTCTCCACCAGCAGTGCGAAAAAGCCGTCATGGTCGATGTCGCGCATCACCATGGCGTTCTTTGCCCGCTTGGTCACGCCCCACCAGTCGATCACGGTCATGCCCATGGTCAGTTCCGAGGCCGTCTCGATGCTGACGTTGCAGTTGCGGCCCTTGAACAGGTCCGGCCTCAACAGGTAGGCGATGACGCAGGGGTCGTGCAACGGCCCGCCGTCGGTGCCGTACTTCTCCTCGTCGTAACGCTCGAAGAATTCGAGCATGTCCGCCGTGGCGATGCCGACCTTGCTGCCAAGCTTGCGGAAGGCCGCGATGCGCTTGGACGTGGTCAGCGCCTTGTGGGTGACGTCGAGCGGCATCATCACGATCGGGATGCCGGACTTGAACACCAGATCGGCGGCCTGTGGATCGACATAGATGTTGAATTCGGCGGTCGGCGTGACGTTGCCGCCTTCGAAGAAGCCGCCGCCCATCAGCACGATTTCCCTGATGCGCGGTCCAATGCGCGGTTCGCGGATCAATGCCAGCGCTATGTTGGTGAGCGGCCCGAGCGGGCAAAGCGTGATGGTGCCGCTCTCCTCCTTCATCAGCGTCTGGACAATGAAATCGACGGCATGCTGCTCCTGCAGGTTCATCGTCGGTTCCGGCAGTTGCGGCCCGTTGAGACCGGTCTTGCCATGCACTTCCTCGGCGGTGACCAGTTCGCGCGCCAGCGGACGGATGGCGCCGGCATAGACCTTGATATCGGGCCGGCCGGCCAGTTCGCAGATCTTGCGGGCGTTCTTTTCGGTCAGTTTCAGCGGCACGTTGCCGGCAACGGCGGTAATGCCGATGATGTCCAGTTCGCTGCTGCCGAGCGCCAACAGAATGGCGACGGCATCGTCCTGGCCGGGATCGGTGTCGATGATGATCTTGCGTGGTTGGGGCATTTCAATTCCTTGTTTGGCTGGCCATCAGCTCACCGGGCCAATCATGCGCCCGAAAGACGCCAACCGGCTGCAAGCCGCCGAACCGCTTGACGGGGAACGGTCCCGGCCTGCGCGCTTCTCCTTGCATCCGCGCGTCGTTTCAAGCGCCATGTCGAATATTCCTGTGAGTCCACGATTGGTCTTTTTGGGCGGGTCTTTTGGTGGCTTGAAGTTCGCCGCGGGGCGGACCATATCAAGGCCATCGGGAAAAATGCCATTTGGGTTTTTCCAGTTTATGTCGCTCTTGAGAGGACAGTGTAACATGAGCCGAATGACGCCTTTCTCCAGCCCGCTTCTTTTGGGTTTCGACGCCATGGAAAAGACCCTGGAGCGTCTGGCGAAGTCCGGCGACAGCTACCCTCCCTACAACATCGAGCGCCTCAGCGGTGCCGACGGCAAGGCCGAGAGGCTACGCATTACGCTCGCCGTCGCCGGTTTCGCCGAAAGCGATCTCGATGTGACAACGGAGGAAAACCAGTTGGTCGTGCGCGGCCGTCAAACCGACGACACCGAACGCGAATTCCTGCATCGCGGCATTGCCGCACGCCAGTTCCAGCGCTGCTTCGTGCTGGCCGACGGCATGCGCGTGATCGCTGCGGAGTTGAAGAACGGCCTTTTGTCGATCGATCTCGATCGGCCGGAGTCTGAACGGCTGGTACGGAAAATAAATATTTCGGTGAAAGACTGATCTTCACCGATGGCTCTCATGCGGGATGGCCTTGAGCGGCGTCCTCGCGCCAAGGAGGCTTGAAATGACCAGAACTGACGAAACCATCACCATGACCAGCGGCGAATTCGCCCATCTCGGCGAAGGCTCGGTCGCCTATCTGCGCAAGGTCTCGAGCGATGAGCTGCTCGGCCGCTTTCCCAACATCGGCGAAATCGCGCCCGGCATGGAGCTGTGGGCCCTGTTTGGCGCCAACGGCCAGCCGATCCTGCTTTCCGATGCGCGTGACCGTGCCCTGGCCGGCGCCATGGAAAACGACCTGACCACCGTCGCCATTCACTAAGGCGGGCGGTTGACGGAAACGAAAGGGCCGCTCAGTGCGGCCCTTGGGGCGATATCTTAAAAAAGGATGGCTTCAGGCCGCGTGCGAGGCCTGCGTGTCCGACAAAAGCGCGTGGATCGCCGTGGCATCACGCGTCCCCCTGATCTTGGCCACAGTGTCGGCGTCGCGCAGCACGCGCGCGATGCGCGACAGCGCCTTGAGGTGATCGGCACCCGCCCCTTCGGGCGCCAGCAGCAGGAACACCAGATCGACCGGTTGGTCATCCAGCGATTCGAAATCGACCGGCGTCTCCAGCCGGGCGAAAACGCCGGCGATGCGTTTCACGCCGGCGAGCTTGCCGTGCGGGATGGCGATGCCGTTGCCGACGCCGGTCGAACCCAGGCGTTCGCGCTGCAGGATGGTGTCGAACACCTCCCGTTCCGGAATGCCCGAAATCGCCGCTGCCCGCTCGGACAGCAATTGCAGAAGCTGCTTCTTGGAGTTCGCCTTCAACGCCGGCAAAATCGCCGGAACGCTGATAAGATCGCTCAGATCCATGCTTGAAAATCCTTGTTCGCCTGCCGCGCCAGTCCCCACCCCTCGTGCGGCCGGCTTTTATCCCTGTGCGACTTTGGTCGTGGACGGATCGATCCAGCCGATGTTTCCGTCGGGCCGGCGATAGACGATGTTGAGATGGTCGGTTCCGGCATTGCGAAAAACAACCACCGGACTGTCCTTGGTATCGAGCTCGATGACCGCCGACGCCACCGACATGGTCTTCAGCGTCATGGTCGATTCTGCGACGATGGCCGGTGCGAAATCCTCCGGGATCTCCTCATCGTCATCGGCAAGCGGTGCCATCACGGTATAGGCAATGTCGGTCAACTCGCCATTGGCATTGCCCGAATTGTGCGATTTCAGACGGCGCTTGTAGCGCCGAAGCCGGGTCTCCAGCCGATCGGCGGCGGCCTCGAAGGCGAGCGTCGGATCCTGGGCATCGCCCGTGGCCTGCAGCGAGGCGCCGGAATCCAGCCGAATCATGCAATCCGCCGAATAGCGCGAGCCCGACTTGATGACGGTGACGTGTCCCGCGAAGCCGCGATCGAAATATTTGCCGATCGCTTCGCCGACACGATCGTTGATGCGTGTGCGGAACGCATCGCCGATATCCATGTGCTTTCCCGATATGCGCAGATTCATCTGAAAACTGACCTTCCTTGCTCAGGCTTCAAACTGGCCCGAGTTTATACTCGTGATCCGTGCGCACAAGCTTTGCGGCGTCACTCGCGCCGATTTAAATCCGAACTTTCCGGTTGATCACAAGCCGCCTTCTTGACCGTCCCGGGTCATTGTCGTGACGGACCATCCGCTAGCGGGCATCAAGCCCATCTCATGCGGGCGGGCTTCTAGCCACTTCACCGTGGCTTGTCAATGTAACTCGAAAACTGTGGAAATCGCGAACGCCTAACGGCCGGCGCTGGCGAGCGCCCGCTTCTCGCGCCGGCGTTGCACCGACGAGGGAATATTCATGCCTTCCCGGTACTTGGCGACCGTGCGCCGGGCGATATCGACGCCGCTTTCCCTCAGCATGTCGACGATAGCATCGTCCGACAGCACATCGACGAGCTTCTCCTCGTCGATCATTTGCCTGATGCGATCACGCACCGCTTCGGAGGAATGCGCGTCGCCGCCGCCCGAGGCCGCGATCGAGGCGGTGAAGAAATAGCGCAGCTCGAACACGCCGCGCGGGGTGAGCATGTATTTGTTCGCGGTGACTCGGCTGACCGTCGATTCGTGCATGCCGATGGCGTCTGCCACCGTGCGCAGGTTGAGCGGCTTCAGATGGCGTACGCCATGGACGAGGAAAGCGTCCTGTTGGCGCACGATTTCCGAGGCCACTTTGAGGATCGTCTTTGCTCGCTGGTCGAGGCTGCGTGTCAGCCAGTTGGCGTTCTGCAGGCACTCGGCCAGGAAGTCCTTCTCCGCCTGGTTTTTCGCGTGCGGCGACACCTGGGCGAAATAGATATGGTCGACCAGCACGCGCGGCAGCGTTTCGGCATTGAGTTCGACGGTCCAGCTGCCATCACTGGCAGCCCGGACCTCGACATCGGCGACGATGGCGTCGCTGGCGCCGCCCGAAAACGCCATGCCCGGCCGTGGGTCGAGCGCCCGGATTTCGGCCAGCATGTCGAGCAAATCCTCCTCGTCGACGCCGCAGAGCCGCTTCAGCGTCTGGAAATCGCGCCGCGCCAGCAGTTCCAGATTGGCGACCAGGGCCTTCATCGCCGGATCGAGCCGATCACGCACGGCAAGCTGCAGGGAAAGGCATTCCGCGAGATCGCGGGCAAACAGGCCGGCCGGTTCGAAGGTCTGGCATACGGCCAGCACCTTGCCCACCGCCACGCTGTCGATGCCAAGCCGCGCGGCGATCTCCGCCAGATCGGCCCTGACATAGCCGGTCTCGTCGAGCCCGTCGGTCAGCTCTCCGGCGATCAGCCGCGCTACGGGATCGGTGAAGGCAAGTGCGATCTGCTCGCCGACATGGTCGCGCAGCGTGATCGCGCTCGCCGCCATGTCGCCGGCATCGAGCCCCTCGGACGAGGAGCCGCCGCCGCTGCCCGAAGCCGATTTCCATTGCGCCGTCAGGTCGGGTCCGAGCCGCTCGCTGGTGCCGGGATCATCGGGAAACAGGTTTTCCAGTGACGTATCGAGCTTTTCCGAGATCGCCTCGGCGCTCCATGCCGTCTCGTTCTCGAACCAGTCGCCGTCGGGGGCCGCTTGCGGCTCTGCCTCGAGCTTCTGCGCCTGATCGCTCGCGGCATCGTCCTGCGGCTCGGCGCGCTCCAGGAGCGGGTTGCGCTCGATCTCCTCATCAATGAAATGCTCGAGCTCGGCATGGGTGAACTGCAGCAGCCGAATCGACTGCATCAGCTGCGGCGTCATCACCAGCGACTGCGACTGTCGGAGCTGTAGTTTCGCCGCCAATGCCATGATTCGGTTTCAAACGCCTCCTCTACGCGTCCGGACTTCCGGAATGAATTTCCCAGCCGGCCATAGAAACTGGCCCGGCTTTTGCTTGTCAAGGCAAAGCCTAGCAAAACTCGCTTACCGGAGCGTTATTCCGGATCAAAATCGCGGAAAACAGGTCGTCGGCGCGTAAAAAATCGTATCAGGAAACAAATTTCACGCTGAGAGCGATTCCAGGAGCCGGGAAAGAATGGCTTTCCGATCGGAATTCCGTGAAAAAAAGAGACGAGGCGGTTCGCCGTCTCAGACGGTGAACGTCTCAGAGCGTGAAACCCTCGCCGAGATAAAGCCGCCGCACATCCGGATTTGCCACCACTTCGTCGGCGCGGCCATGGGTCAGCACCTGGCCGGCATGGATGATATAGGCACGGTCGATCAGGCCGAGCGTCTCACGCACATTGTGGTCGGTGATGAGGACACCGATGCCCCGCGCCGTCAGGTGACGCACCAATTGCTGGATGTCGGCGACGGCGATCGGATCGATGCCCGCGAAGGGTTCGTCGAGCAGCATGTAGGCCGGGCGCGTCGCCAGCGCGCGCGCGATTTCCAGGCGCCGCCTTTCGCCGCCCGAGAGCGACATGGACGGCGCCTTGCGCAGATGGCTGATGTGAAATTCCTCGAGCAGTTCGTCGAGGTTGCGCTCGCGGACCTTTCGATCCTTTTCGACCACTTCGAGCACGGCGCGGATGTTCTGCTCGACATTGAGGCCGCGGAAGATCGATGCCTCCTGGGGCAGATAGCCGATGCCGAGGCGCGCGCGCCGATACATCGGCATCGAGGTGACGTCGAAGCCGTCGATCTCGATCGTGCCTTCATCCACCGGCACCAGGCCGGTGACCATGTAGAAACAGGTCGTCTTGCCGGCGCCGTTGGGGCCGAGCAGCCCGACGGCCTCGCCGGCGCGCACGCCCAGCGTGACGCCGCTGACGACCTTGCGGCCCTTGTAGCTCTTGGTCAGACCCTTGGCGATCAAGGTTCCCTTGAATTTCGCCTTGTCGGCAGTGACGGTGGCCGGAGCCGAAAGCTTGCCTGCGGCCCGTCCCGGGAGACGCGCCGTCAGCGACGACAGGCTGACCATCAGGGGTTCGTCGCTCCCGATTTCGACGCATCCGATTTCGGCGGCGGTGTGATCGACATCTGGACACGTTGCCCAGCGCATGGATCGACTTGGGCGAGCCCGCTTTTCATCTGCACGGTGAGCTTGCAGCCGACCAGGACATTGTCGTTTTGCGACAGGACGACCTTTTTGCCCGAAAGCACCAACACCTGGCTCTTCATGTCGAAACTGCCCTGATCGCCGGTCGCGACCTGCTGATCCGACTTGATGTAGACCTTGTCGGAAATCTCCAGGTGATCGATGTTGGCCGAACCGGTCATGGCTGCCGCCCCGGCGGCTTCGGTACCCTTCGTACCCGCGTTGGGATCCTTGACGTAGTAGACCATCATCTTGCCGGCCTTCATCAGCGTCGGCCCCTGGACGACGGTGACATTGCCCGTGAAGATGGCGACACTGTCGGCCTGGTGGACTTCCAGCTTGTCGCTTTCGATCTGGATCGGCTTGTCGCCGGCCAGTTTGAGACCCGACACCTGGCTGGCCGCCCCCGACTGCGCCAGCGACGGCGCCAGGCTGAGCAGGAACAGCGCCGAAGTCGCGGCCGCAAGCCGTGTCGAACTAGTGAGCCACATTCGCTTCTTCGCCCTTTGCCTCAGCCGCCTTCAGAACGGCGGGATCGATGTTGACACGAACTTTGTTCTCGAACACCAGGATCTTGCCATTGTCCTGGACCGACATCGAATCCGCCGTGATCTGCGACCCGCCACGGCTGACATCGACGGGATCATCCGTCTTCATAGTGCCTTTGCCCATGTCGAGGAAGACCGATTTGAACTTGGCCTGCAAGCCGTCGGTCGTGGTGATGGTGACGTCGCTGTTCAGTTTCATCGTATTGCCGTCGCGGTCGTAGGTACCGTGCGAGGCCTTTACCGCCGCGACATTGTCGGGAGCGATCGGCACCTTGGCGTCGATGCCTTCGAGTTCGATGATGCCTTGCGTGCTCACATCCTGTATCGCCCGCAGCGCCGTCATCGAATAGGGCTGCTTCAGCTTGGTGAAACCATTGAGTTTGGGATTGGCCATCACCAGCTTGCCGTTGGAGAAGGCGGTACCTTCCGCTTGTACCGCGACGGAAACAGGGGCGGCGAAATAGGAATAGACCGGGAAGGCGACGGCGATCAACGCCGCGGCCAAGGGCACGGCGAATTTGAGCACGCGCACGCGGCGCGAATGGCGCTGGGCGCGATTGAAAGCCTCGCCCCGCGTCCAGCCATCCGCCGGGAGAGCCAACTCCGTCTCCGGGCTGGTCGGTTCATTCGGTCGCGCTAACATGACTGCTTTCTTCTAAAACCCTGCCCCGGGAGCACCGCCTATAGGTGGGACGCCAGCGCCCTCACGCAAGCACAAGCCGACGAAAACCGCAAAAATGTGACAGCTGCCATTGCACAAACGAAACCCGGGTCGGCGCAACAGCCAGTGCTTCATAGCAGAAATAGACGTGCTCGCGTCTTTTTTCATCACCGAAGTTCTTCCCACTTACCTTGCGTCGCTCGTACAGGCCAGTCACAAAACAGACAACATGTGGACCGTCGTGCGCGGATTGCCGCGCCATGTGCGGACGGAACTGCTTCCCGATGAAGACATCATGGTCTAAAAGCGTCTCTTCCCGCTGACTGTGAGGCTGACGATGGCATTGAGAGCCGACGACCTGATCGACCGCCGCCGCTTGCGGCGCAAGCTGACTTTCTGGCGCGTTGCGGCCTTTGGCATCGTGGCGCTCGGGGTGATTATGCTGTCGGCCTGGTTCTATGGCGATGATTTCGGCGGCTCCGCCGTCGACCACATCGCCAAGGTCAGGATCGAAGGCACCATCACCGAGGACGACGAACTGATCAAGCGGCTGGAGACCATCCGCCTGTCGCCGAAAGTAAAGGGCGTGATCCTGGTGGTCGATTCTCCTGGCGGCACGACCGTCGGCGGGGAATCGATCTACGAGGAGGTGCGCAAGCTCGCCGCCGACAAGCCTGTCGTGGCCGAGGTCGGCACGCTCGCCGCGTCGGCGGGCTACATGATCGCCAGCGCCGCCGACCATATTGTCGCCCGCAAGACCTCGATCGTCGGCTCGATCGGCGTGCTGATCCAGTATCCTGACGTCAGCGGCCTGATGGACAAGCTCGGCGTCAAGCTGGAGGAGGTTAAATCCTCGCCGCTCAAAGCCTCACCCTCGCCCTTCAAGCCGACCAATGACGACGAGCGCGCCATGGTCCGCAAGCTCATCCTCGACAGCTACGACTGGTTCGTCGGCATCGTGGCTGAACGCCGCAAGATGACCCACGAACAGGCGCTGGCGCTCGCCGACGGTTCGATCTTCACCGGCCGCCAGGGTGTCGCCAACGGGCTGATCGACGCCGTCGGCGGCGAATCCGTGGCGATCGACTGGCTGGCGACCAAGGGTGTCGATGCCAAACTCAAGGTGGTCGAGTGGAAGGACACGGAACGGCGCGGCGGTTTCCTGTTCTCGAAGGCGATGGCACACACCATCGCTGGCGCGCTCGGCCTGCCGGACTCCGGCGGCGACGTCATCCATGAACTTGGCGCCGACCGCTTGTTTCTTGACGGTCTCGTTTCCGTCTGGCACCTTTGAGACGCGTTGGGACAGCTGAAAAAGCAAATAAAATCATCCTGATAATTTTGGCCGAACTGCTTTCACGGGGACCCGTCTGATGATCAAGTCCGAGCTTGTGCAGATTATTGCCACGCGCAATCCGCATCTTTTCCTGCGCGACGTCGAAAACATCGTCGGCGCGATCTTCGATGAAATCACCGACGCGCTTGCCGAGGGCAACCGGGTCGAATTGCGCGGTTTCGGCGCTTTTTCGGTGAAGAATCGACCCGCCCGCACCGGCCGCAACCCGCGCACCGGCGAATCCGTCGAGGTCGAGGAGAAATGGGTGCCGTTCTTCAAGACCGGCAAGGAACTGCGTGAAAGGCTGAACGGCGGCAAGTAGCCGGACGGCCTTGTCCCGGCCCGCTTGCGACGGAAATTATCATGCTCAATCGTTTCATGCTCATCGTGGTCTTCGTGCCCCTGGCGATCATCCTGATCGCCTTGGCCGTCGCCAACCGCGAACTCGTCGCCTTCACGCTGGACCCGTTCAACCCCGGCAATCCCAAGCTGACGCTGATCTTGCCGCTGTTCATCTTCCTGTTCCTGGCGCTCGCCATCGGCATGATCGTCGGCAGCCTGGCGACCTGGGTCAAGCAGGGCCGCTACCGCAAGCTGGCGCGCCAGCGTGGCGTCGAGGCCGAAAACCTGCGCCAGGCGGTCCGCGCGCCTTCAGTGCCGCAGGCCCCGGTCCAAGGATCAGCCCAAGGGGCAGCCCAGGGATCAGCCCAGGGGTCAGCATTGCCGAAGCCCACCAATTGAAGCGCCGGCCGGCGCATTTCCTTTCACGGAGCTTTTCATGCTGACCATTTCGGCGGCGGAGGTCGATCGTGCACTGACCTTTCCTGGACTGGTCGAGACGCTGCGCGCGGCTTTTCGCGAGGGCGCGGTGCAGCCAGTCAGGCACCATCATGCGGTCAAAAGGCCCGATGGTGCGGCGTCGACCCTGCTGCTGATGCCGGCCTGGACCGATTTTCACGCCGCGGGCGGTTCCGCCGGCGGCCATATCGGCGTCAAGATCGTCACCGTCTCGCCCGACAACAACGCGATCGGCAAGCCCGCCGTGATGGGGCTCTACCTCCTGCTCGATGGCGGCACCGGCGAACCGGAAGCGCTGATCGACGGCCAGCGGCTGACGCAGTGGCGCACGGCCTGCGCCTCGGCGCTCGCGGCATCCTATCTCGCCCGTGACGATGCCTCGCGGTTGCTGGTGGTCGGCGCCGGCGCGCTGTCACCCTTCCTGGCCAAGGCGCACAGCGCCGTGCGGCCAATCAAGACCATCCGCATCTGGAACCGTACCCCGGCCAACGCCGAGAAAGTCGCGGCCGAGCTGCGCGCCGAGGGCTTCGCGGCCAGCGCCGCGACCGATCTCGATGCCGAGCTTGGCCAGGCCGACATCGTCTCCTCGGCGACAATCACCACCACGCCGCTGATCAAGGGCGCACTGCTGCGGCCAGGGACCCATGTCGATCTGGTTGGCGGCTTTACCCCGACGATGCGCGAAAGCGATGACGAGGCGATCTTGCGTGCCCGCGTCTATGTCGACACCCGCGCCGGCGCCACCAAGGAGGCCGGCGACATCGTCCAGCCACTGGCCTCCGGCGTGCTGAAACCGGAAGCCATCGTCGCCGACCTGCACGAACTGACGCGCGGCCAGAAGCAAGGCCGCGGCGGCCCTGACGAGATTACGCTGTTCAAGTCGGTTGGCGCAGCACTCGAGGACTTGGCCGCCGGCATTGCCGTCTACAAGGCGCTCAGAGGCTAGCTCAAGCGAGTTTGGCGCCCATCGCCCCTGCGATCAGGGCGAAATCGGCCGCGCCACAAAGGTGCGGACCGAAATCCCGAGATCATCGGCCAGCACCCGCCCGCTCACCGGCCAGCGGTGCCGGCGCAGCGACTTGATCAGATCGAGCAGGCGTTCGGAACGGGACATGGACGACGATAAGGGCCAGGGCTGAGGCAACGGCAAGTGGCGACGGTTAGGAACGGCTTCGGCCCGGAACCGTTGTTGCGTCATGCGAATACATGGCTTCCTGCTGTTCTGGTCTGTCTTGACCGCCACCATCGCTGCGCTCAGCCTCGGACCGTCCTTCGCCCATGTCCTGGAATCGGCCCCCCGGCTCACCCGGTGGTCCCCGGAGCTTTGGCGCGAGGCGACCGTTTTCAATGGCCAGTTCCTGGTCTTCGCAATCGTTGGCGCGCCGCTGGATGTCGCGGCGGTCGCCTGCCCGGGACTGCTGGCATGGCTGCTGCGCGAGGATCGGTCGGCGTTCTCGTTCGCACTCGCCGCCACCTTGCTCTATGCGCTGTCCCTCGTGCTTTGGTTCGTTCTCGTCAAAGCGGCCAATAACGTTCTCGCCACCTGGGTGCCAGGCCCGATTCCCGACAATTTCGAAGCCATACGACTGCGCTGGGAGACCGGCCACATGGCGGTCACGGCGGCCAAGGCTGCCGGTTTCGTTTCGCTGCTTGTCGCCCTGCTTTCGATCGGGCGTGGCTGAGCCGTTCGCAATCGCAATGTTGCGCGGGTTTGTTGCGCCGATGGGCATAGCTGTGGCAGAAGCGGGCCGAACCGCCGGAGAAGCTGCCTCTTGAAGTCTTTTCGCGACAAACGCCGCGACGGCCGACCGCACCCAGCGAAGAGCGGGACCGTAGAGCCGCGCCCCACCGAGAATCGTTCCGCGGTCAAGCCAGATCCCAGGCCGCGCGAACAGCACAATGTGAAACCGGAAAACCAGCCGAAATCCGCGCCGCGCATCCTCGCCCGCCGCGAAGGCGCGCTGCCCGCTGAGCAACTTCCGGTAATTCTCGAAGTAGCTCCCAACGCGGATTACGCGCTGCTCGACAGCGGCGCCGGCCAAAAGCTCGAACAATACGGCCCCTACCGCATCGTGCGCCCGGAGGGCCAGGCGATCTGGCAGAAGGCCCTGCCGGCAAGGGACTGGGAGCGCGCCGACGCGATCTTCACCGGCGACACCGACGAGGAAGGCATCGGCCGCTGGCGTTTTCCCAAGACACCGCTCGGCGAAACCTGGCCGATGAAGCATGACGGTATCGACTATCTCGGCCGTTTCACCTCGTTTCGCCATGTCGGCGTCTTTCCCGAGCAGGCTTCGCACTGGGACCATATGGCGGGCTTGATCGTGGCGGCCGGGCGGCCGGTCAAGGTGCTCAACCTGTTCGGCTATACCGGCCTTGCCTCTCTGGTGGCCGCGCGCGCGGGCGCGGAGGTCACCCATGTCGACGCCTCGAAGAAGGCGATCGGCTGGGCGCGCGAGAACCAGGAGATGGCCGGCCTTGGCGCCAAGCCGATCCGCTGGATCGTCGACGACGCGGTGAAGTTCGCCGAGCGCGAGGAGCGTCGCGGCAGCCGCTACGACATCATCCTGTTCGATCCGCCGGCCTATGGCCGCGGCCCCAAGGGCGAGGTCTGGCAGTTGTTCGAGGACCTGCCTGATCTGACGGACCTCTGTCGCTCGATCCTAACCCCGAAGCCGCTTGCCGTGGTACTGACCGCCTATTCGATCCGCGCCTCCTTCTTCGCCATCCACGCTCTGATGCGCGACACCTTCGCCGGTATCGGGGGCAAGGTCGAATCGGGTGAGTTGATCATCCGTGAAAAGTCCGCCGGCCGGGCGCTTTCGACTTCACTGTTTTCGCGCTGGGTGGCTTGACATGAACGAACGGCACGCCGGCGCGCCTGGCCAGGTGAAGGAAGTCACCAGCCTCGCCAACCCGCTGGTCAAGGACATCAAGGCGCTCGCCTTGAAGAAATTCCGCGACCAGCAGAACGCCTTCATGGCCGAGGGGCTGAAGCTGGTCATCGACGCGCTCGACTTGGGCTGGCAGATCAGGACACTTGTTTTCGCCAAGGCCGGACGCGGCAACGCGGCCGTGGAAAAAGTCGCGGCGCGCACGGTTGCAGCCGGGGGTACGGTACTCGAAGTGTCGGAAAAGGTGCTCGTCGCCATCACCCGCCGCGACAATCCGCAAATGGTGGTCGGCGTCTTCTCGCAAAAATTCCTGGCCCTGAAGGACATCCGTGCCGACAATGGCGACGTCTGGGTGGCGCTCGACCGGGTGCGCGATCCCGGCAATCTCGGCACCGTCATTCGCACGGTCGATGCCGTCGGCGCCAAGGGCGTCATTCTGGTTGGCGACACCACCGATCCGTTTTCCGTCGAGACGGTACGCGCCACCATGGGATCGATCTTCGCCGTGCCAGTGGCGAAGGCAACGACCGAAGCATTCCTTGCCTGGCGCGGCGGCTTTTCAGGTCTCGTCGCCGGCACGCATCTGAAGGGCGCGGTCGATTACCGCTCGGTCGATTTTTCCCGCGGGCCAGTACTTTTGATGATGGGCAATGAGCAACAGGGCCTGCCCGAAAGCCTGACGGCAAGCTGCGACAGGCTGCTCAGGATTCCGCAGGCGGGCCGTGCCGATTCGCTCAATCTCGCGGTCGCCACCGGCATCATGCTGTTCGAGATCCGGCGCGGCGCGCTGAAGCTCGAACCAATCCCGGACCAGCAATGAGGGCTGCCCAATCGTGAAATCATGGTCTCCCTACGCGCTGCTCGTCATCGTGGCCATCGCGCTCGACCAATGGATAAAGGCACTGGTCGAGGCCGGCCTGCCCTTCCAGGAAAAGCTCGACCTCCTGCCCTTCCTGGCGCTGTTTCGCACCTATAATACGGGCATCGCCTTCTCGATGTTCTCCTCCTTCGGCGACACCGGCCTCGTGGTCATCGCCGTGCTGGTCGTGGCTTTCGTGCTTTACCTCGCCACGCGGACGCCATCGGGCCACGTCATCACCCGCATCGGCTTTGCGCTGATCATCGGCGGCGCGTTGGGCAATCTGATCGACCGTGCCGTCTACGGCCATGTCATCGATTACATCCTGTTCCACACGCCGGTCTGGTCCTTCGCCGTCTTCAACCTTGCGGATGCCTTCATTTCCGTGGGCGCGGCACTGGTCGTCTTCGACGAACTCATCGGCTGGCGGCGTGAACCGAAACCTTCGAACGCCAAGCCTTCCAAAGATTGACCCCAAGCGGCCATCGCCGCACAGTCAGATGCCAAGCAAGTTCGCGGAGAGAAAGATGACCGAAACCTTCAAAGCCATCCTCGTTTCGCGCGATGCCGAAAAAAAACAGTCGGTCGCCGTGACTGATCTCACCGACGCCGATCTGATGGAGGGCGACGTCACCGTCGCGGTCGAGGCGACGACGGTGAACTATAAGGATGGACTGGCCATATCGGGCAAGGCGCCGGTGATCCGCCGATGGCCGCTGGTGCCGGGCATCGACCTCGCCGGCACCGTCATCTCCTCTTCCAATCCCGACTGGCGCAAGGGCGACAAGGTCATCCTGAACGGCTGGGGCGTTGGCGAAACCCATTTCGGCGCCTATGCCGGGCGCGCCCGCGTCAAGGGCGACTGGCTGGTGCCTCTGCCGGAAGGCATGAGCGCGCATGATGCCATGGCGGTCGGCACCGCCGGCTACACGGCCATGCTCTGTGTCATGGCGCTAGAGCGGCACGGCATCCTGCCCGATCGCGGCCCTGTCGTGGTGACGGGCGCCGCCGGCGGCGTCGGTTCGGTCGCGGTCTCGATCCTGTCCAGCCTCGGCTACCATGTCATCGCCTCGACCGGCCGCAATGCCGAAAGCCCTTATCTGATCAACCTTGGCGCCGCCGAGGTGATATCGCGCGACGAGCTCAACCAGCCTGCCAAGCCGCTCTCCAAGGAGCGCTGGGCCGGCGGCATCGATTCGGTCGGCAGCCACACGCTGGCCAATGTGCTGTCGATGACCTCCTATGGCGGCGCGGTCGCCGCCTGCGGCCTGGCCGGCGGCATGGATCTGCCGTCGAGCGTCGCTCCCTTCATCCTGCGCGGCGTCTCCCTGCTCGGCATCGATTCGGTGATGGCGCCGAAGGCCGTACGCCTCGAGGCCTGGCGGCGCATCGGCGCCGATCTCGATGTCGACAAGCTTGCCAGCCTGTCCACGACCATCGGCTTCGACGGCATCATCGGTGCGGCACACGACATCGTCGATGGCAAGATCCGCGGTCGCGTCGTCGTCGACATGTGACCGACACAGGGATCGCAGGCGCCGGACGGAATTGCCACACAGGCTGGCAAATCCGTCGCCGCCGGGTCAAAAACGCCCGATCCGCTAAAATTCGAACGATCCGCCGCAATTTTCCATAATCTCTGTCTGGCAAAGGATTTCGCATGATCGCGGAATCCGACAGCCAACGGGCCGACGCTGGCGACGACACCGATGCGGCACCGGCGCAAGCGCCGGCATCCGCGCGGCGGTTTATCGCCGCGCCGCCGCTGGTGCCCGATCAGCAACCGGCCAAGCGCGAAGGCCTGCCGATACTGACCTTCGTTGCCGTTCTGGTGCTGGCCGGCCTCTCCTACCTGACCGGGGCGCCGGCCTTCATCAGCCTGGCGTTGCTGGTAACCGGCCTTGCCGGCCTGGCCATGCACCTGCACGCCAGACGCAGCGTACGCCGCACTACGGTGCTGCTCGACGCAACCACCGCCCGCAACCGCGCCGAGATCGAGACGCTGGCCGACCGGATGTGGGAGATGCAGGAAAGCGAGGAGCGCTTTCGCGGTCTCATCGACGCGCTCGGCGATCTCGTCATCCATCGCGACCGCGACGGTTACATCGTCTATGCCAACAAGGTGTTCGCCGACCTCGTCGAAACCGACCAACGCGACCTTGCCGGCAAGACGCTTGCCGAGCTCGGCATCGAGGTCGGCATCGTCCCCGATGCCGCTTTCTCCGACCATGAATGCCTGAGTTCCACCGACGTTGCCATCCGCACGCCGACCGGCCCGCGCTGGTTCTCGTGGATCGAGTTATCCGTGCGCGACAAGGACAGCAATGCCGTCTCGCATCGCGCCATCGCCCGCGACATCACCGCACGCAAGCGCGCCGAATCGTCCATGATCACCGCGCGCGAGCGGGCAGAGTTCGCAAGCCAGGCAAAGTCGCGCTTCCTCGCCACCGTCAGCCATGAGATCCGCACGCCGATGAACGGCATCATGGGCATGGCCAGGCTGCTCGCCGACACCAGCCTGTCGCCGGAGCAGCAGACCTATGTCGGCGCCATCTCGACCTCGGCCAGCGCCTTGCTTGCCCTGATCGAGGACCTGCTCGACTATTCCAAGATCGAGGCCGGACGCTTCGATCCCGAACCGCAGCCCATGTCCGTGCGCGAGATCGCCGACAACATCATCGAACTGATGGCCGCGCGCGCCTTCGCCAAGAATATTGGCCTCGGCTGCCATGTCGAACCGGACGTGCCGCAATTGATCACCGCCGATCCGGGCCGGGTCAGGCAGGTGCTGCTCAACCTCATCGGCAACGCCATCAAGTTCACCGACGGCGGCGGCGTGCTGGTCAGCGTCGCGCGCGCCCGCACCGAGATCAGCGACCGCATCTGCTTCACCATCGCCGATACCGGTCCTGGCCTGCGCGACGAGGACATGGAGCGCATCTTCGAGGAGTTCGAGCAGGCCGACGGCACCTCGACGCGCACGCATGGCGGGGCCGGATTGGGACTTGCCATCTCCAAGCGCCTGGTGACCGCCATGGGCGGCACGATTTCGGTTTCCAGCCGGCTTGGCCAGGGTTCGGAATTCGTATTCGAAATCCCGGCCATATCGGCCACCGAGCCGCCGCAGGGCCGGCAGAACGCGCTTGCCGGCCGGCGCGCCGTGATCCTGTCCAAGAACACCGTCGAGGCCGACGCCATCGCCCGCACCATCCGCGCCAATGGCGGCGTGGCCGGCATCGCCACCACCGTGGCTCAGGCCGCTTCCTTTGCCGACGGCTGCGACGTGCTTCTGGTCGACGCGGCCATGGAAGAGAGTGACGGAAGGCTGCTCAAGCGGCTTCGCCAGCATGGATTCTCCAATTGCGAAGCCATCACGCTGATTGCCCCCACCGAACGCGGCATGCTTGGCGAGTTTCGCGCCAGCGGCTACGCGACATTCCTTGCCCGGCCAGTGCGCGGAGGAACACTTTTGCGTGTCCTTTTGAGCAGCCACGCACCGGTCCTCGCCCCGCCGCAGCCGGAAAAACGCCGCGCACCGGCACTTCGTCCGTCAGGCGAACGCCAGCAGGGCCTGTCAGTGCTGATCGCCGAGGACAACGACATCAATGCCATGCTGGCCCGCGCAACGCTGCTGAAGGCCGGGCATCGCGTCAAGGTGGTCGGCAACGGCAAGGCCGCCGTCGAGGCGGTCACCGGCGCCGGCCACAACCGCCGCTTCGACGTGGTGCTGATGGATCTGCATATGCCGGTCATGGACGGACTGGACGCCATTGCCGCGATTCGCCGCCATGAGGAGGAGACATCCGTGCCGCCCGTGCCGATCATGGTGCTGTCGGCCGATAGCCAGGAAAAGACCCGCCATGCGGTGCTTGCCCATGGCGCCAGCGGCTTCGTCACCAAGCCGCTCGACCCCGAAGCGCTGGTCAGCGCCGTCGAAGGCCAGGTCGCCGCCTGAGCCCTCTTTTCCCGGTGCGTGGCTGACGAAGACTACCAAAAAAGCAGTCCGGTTTCGGCGCCCGCGAAGGCGACGCGCCCAGGGACTTGTGACGCAACGTAGCCGGTTGACCGTTTTCGCCAGCCGACCAAGTATTGCCCGCGACGCCGTATCACGGTACTGTCACAATCCTGTTGCACCTACACCGTATCCCCGTGCCAAGAGGGATGGCTCGAAGGAGAATCACTCGTGCATACAGTTATGCCGGAATGTGACACTCGGCCGAACGCCAGCAGCGCCTTGCTCGCAGGACGTAATGTCGATTCCGTCATAAAAGGCGCAGCGCTCGGCCGTATCGGCAACCTCGAAGTGCGGCTCGCCCGCAACGAGGCCGAGATCGCGGCTGCGCAGGAAGTGCGTTACCGTGTATTCTATGACGAGCTTGGCGCCAGGAAGGATCTGTTCCAGGCGCATGACCGTCGCGACGCCGACCGCTTCGACCCGCTCTGCGACCATCTGCTCGTCCTCGATACCACGCTTTCCGGCCCTGAGCACCGCCGCATCGTCGGCACCTATCGCTTGCTGCGGCAAGAAATCGCGGCAACCGCCGGCGGCTTCTATTCCGAAGGCGAATTCGAGCTGACCAAGCTCATCGCCCGCCATCCCGGACAGCGTTTCCTCGAACTCGGCCGTTCCTGTGTCTTGCCCGAATACCGTTCGAAGCGCACCATCGAGGCGCTATGGCAAGGCATCTGGGCCTATATCAATCACTACGAAATCGGCGTGATGACCGGCTGTGCCTCATTCCACGGCACCGTGCCGGCCGCGCATGCCGAGGCGCTCACCTATCTCGCCCATCATTGCCGCACCAACTCGGCCTGGGACGTGCGCGCGGTGTCCGGGCGCTATTGCTCCATGGACCTGATGCCGATCGAGGCGGTCAACACCAAGGCGGCGATCGCGGCGATGCCGCCTCTGGTCAAGGGATATCTGCGGGTAGGCGCTCGCATCGGCGATGGTTGCGTCATCGACCGCGAATTCTCCACGGTCGACATTTTCGTCGTGATGCCGGTCAAGGAGATCGGCGCCCGTTACGTCAACTATTATGGCGGGGAAGCGCAGCGCTTCGCCGCGTGAGCGAGTAGGCAGTAGGCCACGATTCACGCTTCGGCGACTACTGACTATTTCCCTACTCCCTACTCCCTTCTTCAGGGAATATCTTCCGGCCGCCGGCCGGGCCGGCTCTTGTAGGATGGAAACGTCCAGCCGAAACGGAGCGCACCGCCGCGCACCGCGAACGCCGCGGCGAAGCCGGCCAGCTCTGAAACGATCGGCGGCAATCCTGTGACGTCGCCAGCCGTGAAGATTGCAGCGCCCGCGAGAGCGGCCGTAACATAGATTTCCGGTCTCAGCAGCACCGAGGGTTCGCCGGCCAGCAGATCGCGCAGGATGCCGCCTGACGTGGCGGTGAGCACGCCGGTAATGACGGACACGACCGGCGAACCGGTAATGGCCAGCCCCTTGGCAGCACCCATCACCGAAAAAGCGGCCAGTCCGATGGCGTCGAGCCAGAGCAGCCATTTCCAGCGGGACTCGACACGGTGCGCAGCAAAGAACACCAGCACCGCGACCGCCGCGCAGATCAGCACGTAGCTGGAGTTGGCGACCCAGAAAACCGGTAGATTGAGGATGACGTCGCGAAGCGTGCCGCCGCCGATGCCGGTGACACTGGCCAGGAACAGGAAGCCGATAATGTCGAGCTGTTTGCGCGAAGCCGCCAACGCCCCCGTCGCCGCGAAGACGGCAACGCCGGCATAATCGAGAAGGGCGATGGGGTTCATGGGCTGAGTGAGTAGTGAGTAGTGAGTAGTGAGTAGCGGAATAGCACGAAGCCGCAGCTTAGTGTCAGGCCCCTACTCCCTATTCACTACTCACTATCCTCACGCATCCTTCTCGGCCTGCTCATTGACAGGCCCTGGCTCGACCGGCGCGTCGGCGGCAATTTTCGGGCCGCCCTTGGCGACGCCGACCATGGCCGGGCGCAGCACCCGCTCGCCGATCGAATAGCCCGGCTGCACGACCTGGACCACCGTGTTGGCCGGGACATCGGGATTGGGTACCTCGAACATCGCCTGGTGGAAATTGGGATCGAACTTCTCGCCTTCCGGAGCGAGTTTCTTGACCCCATGCCGTTCCAGCGCCGACAGCATGGCACGCTCGGTCAGATCGACGCCTTCGATCAGTGCCTTGAAGCCAGCATCCCCCGACGCCTTGGCCTCGGCGGGAATGGCATCCAGCGCGCGGCGCAGATTGTCCGACACCGACAGCATGTCGCGGGCGAAATTCGCCACCGCATAAGTGCGCGCATCATGCACATCGCGCGCGGTGCGGCGGCGCAGGTTCTCCATCTCGGCCGCGACGCGCAGCGCGCGGTCCTTCAGCTCTTCATTTTCCTTCAGCAGCCGCACAAGCGCTTCATAGTCGCCGTCGATGCCGCCTTCCGTACGCTCGGTATTTGCCTCGGCCGCCTCGGCTTCACTGGGCGCGCGTTCGTCTTTTGCCTGGTCGCTCATCGCCGTTTCCCGTCATCTCGAATGGTGTGGATTTGTGCCCGATATCGAGGTTCGCAGGCCAAAAATCAAGGGGAAAGCGACCGCAAGGACCTTTTGACAGGACCTGGAAGGCGCCAACGCCGCAGTTCGATTTTAATTCAAATTTTACCGTGCTTGCCGGCTTTGCTTGCCACAACGCCGTGATGCGGGAACCATTCCGTCGCTGGAGGAGTTTCGGAACCGACGCAGGATTTGAACCCATGACCCGCAACAAGCTCGAAAAAACAGAAAGGCTCGCTGCGGAGGTTCGGCGCCAGATCGGCGCCGAGGCGATGAAGCGCTTTCTGCGCACCTTGCCAGCCTTCCGCACCGAAGCCGACATCCCGGACCGCTTCGGGCAATTGCTCGATCACCTCGACCGGGTCGAGGATGGCGACGTCGGCTGGCGACGGGCAGTGAGGGTCGACTAGCCTTACGCGACAATTACGCACAGTAACTTTACGTGATCATCGTCTTGCGGTGGCGGCACACCCTGCCTATGCTTTCTGATGAACATGATTTCACCCGAAGCGGCGGCCAATAGCAAGCGCGCCTGGCTCAAGGTCCTGGCGCGCTACAAGAAGCCTGACAGGCGGCGCAGCGCACTCGAACTCGCCATCACCCTCATTCCTTTCGCCACGCTGTGGGCTCTGTCTTCCGCGGCCTATGCCTATGGTCATTGGTGGGGACTGATCCTCATCCTGCCCGCGGCCGGATTCCTGGTGCGGATTTTCATGATCCAGCACGATTGCGGCCATGGCTCCTTCTTTGCCAATCGCCATGCCGACGACTGGATCGGCCGCGCGCTGGGCATCCTGACGCTGACGCCCTACGACTGCTGGCGGCGTGCCCACGCCACGCATCATGCCAGCGCCGGCAATCTCGACGAGCGCGGCATGGGCGACATCAGGACGCTGACCGTCGCCGAGTACCGGCAGATGTCCTGGCGGGGTCGCCTGGCCTATCGTCTCTACCGCCATCCGCTGGTGATGTTCGGCCTGGGGCCGATCTGGCTGTTCATCTTTTCGCAAAGGCTGCCCATCGGCATGATGCGCGGCGGCTTGACGCCCTGGGTGTCGTCGATGACCACCAATCTAGGCATCGCGCTTGCCGCGGCCATCCTCATCTGGGTCATCGGTCCCGGCGCGTTCCTGATCGTCCATCTGCCGATCGTCATTCTCGCCGGCTCGGCCGGCATCTGGCTGTTCTATGTCCAGCACCAGTTCGAGGAGACCGAGTGGGCGAAGGATGAGGAATGGGAGTTCCAGCACGCCGCTCTGCACGGCTCTTCCTACTACGACCTGCCGCCGGTGCTGAACTGGCTCACCGGCAATATCGGCGTTCACCACGTCCACCACCTCTCCGCCAGGGTGCCCGGCTACCGGCTGCAGGAAGTGCTGCGGGACTATCCCGAGCTGCGCGGCATCGGCCGCATCACGCTGCTTGAGAGCCTGCGCTGCGTCAAACTGGCCTTGTGGGACGAAAGCCGCAGCAAGCTGATATCGTTCCGCGAGGCGCACGCGGCGCTGTAGCGCCTGCCTTTTCCCGGTTCGCGGGGACGAGGTGAGGCGTGGTCCGCACAGCGGACGAAAAGCCAATTGCTTGGCTTTTCGAACAACGCCCGAAGGGCCGGCGTGGAAGCAGCACCAAGCTTTCCAACCTGATTTGAGAAGCGTGGACGAGCAGCCGGTTCTCATAGCCTCAGGCCGCTTGCCGCTCGTCACGCATCAGGATCTCGCCATGGCGGATCTCGGTGCCCAGCACCTTCAGGCATTCGCGGATGAAATTGGACAGGCCCGGCCAGCCCTTAGCCGAAACGAGATTGCCGTCGACATGAGCCCCGTTCGGCGCGACGTCGATATAGATGCCGCCGGCCAGCGTGACTTCCGGCTCGCAATAGTGAAGCGCCGCCACCTCCCTGCCCTGCACCACGCCGTCGACCGCGATCAGGATTTGTACGCCATGGCAGATGGTGAAGATCGGCTTACCTGTCTCATGGAAGTGCCGCACCAGCGCCTGCACGCGCTTGTCGATGCGGATGTATTCGGGGCCGCGCCCGCCCGCCGCGTAGACGGCATCGTACTGGGCCGGATCCACCTCGGAAAACGTCTTGTTGAGGATGTAATCGTGGCCGGGCTTTTCGGTGTAGGTCTGGTGGCCTTCGAAATCGTGCAGCGATGTCTTCAGCACATCGCCAGCCTTCTTGTCCGGGCAGACGACATGCACGGTGTGGCCGACGGCATGCATGGCCTGTTCGAAGACGAAAATCTCATATTCCTCGCTGAACTCGCCAACGAGCATCAGTATCTTCTTGCCAGCCATTTCCGGTTCCTCCCTTTTGGCAATTTATTTCCGGCCGCGAAATAACAGCATTATCCTAAAGGCGGGATCACGTGGGGAAAAGCGCAAATCGCACAATTGGTACGACCAGTTTACGCCGTCCCCGATTGAAGGGGCCTTGGGGCCCTTCATAGAAAAACGAAAATAGTCCCACTGGTTCGACCAGCAGCGCAATCAGGCGTCAGCCCTCATCATATCGATTACGGTATAGGCGTGCAGAACTGAGTCAGTTGCCGCGAACCCGGCGCCAGGAATATTTCGGGCCTTTGGGCTCCGCTATGGCGGCCGGCTGGTAGTAAAGCCCCAACCCGCCGGTACGGCCCTCTTCCAGGCGCTTCAAGAGCACTGGATTCGAGATCTCGAACTCGTCGAAGCCAAGCCGCAGCATGTGCGGCAACGGATCGACCAGAACCTGCCCGGTGGCACGCAGCGCGCCCGTGAAATGATAGCGGCCGCGCAGCAATTCGCCCTTGGAGAAAGAGCGGCCGTCGCCGAAGGCCGGAAAGGCCAGCGCCACTAGCGACAACTGGTCGAGCAGGTCGACGATCTTCTCCAGCTGATCGCCGGGCTGCAGCAGGACGCCGAGCCGCTCCTTCGCCGAGTGGCGCACCTCCGGGTCGAGATCGAGGAACGCCTGCAACGGCAGGATGAAGCGGCCGTTGCCGGAAAGCGCATCGGCGCTCTCGGCATGGGTCCACTCGTCTTCGCGAAAACCCTCTGGGGTCCAGAGCCGGGTCTCCGGTGTCGTCGGTTCAGTCATCAAAATTCCTAAAATTCGAAGAGCTCGAGGGTGTGTTGAAATTCAGGTCAGGCCGCGTCGAAAACGGCTGCTTCCGAGAACCGGAGCGGAGCGTACTTGAAGCACGCGAGCAACGGAAGCGCAGGAAACCGCCGTTTGCAGGGCCGGCCTCACCTGAATTGCAACATACCCTACAGTGATGCGTCGGTCAGCGACACTTCCAGTCCCGACAGGTGAATGCCGCACTCGGTCTTGGCGTGCCCGGCCCAGCGGCCGCTGCGCGCGTCCTCGCCCGGCTGCACCGGCTGCGTGCAGGGAAAGCAGCCGATCGACAGATAGCCGTAGGCGACCAGTGGATTTTCGCGCAGCGCATGCGCGCGCATGTAGTCGGCCTGGTCCGATGTCGTCCAGTGCGCCAGCGGATTGATGCGGATGCGCGGGCCGACCGCCTCGAACACAGGGAGTGCCGCCCGTGTCGAGGCCTGGAAGCGCTTGCGGCCTGTGAACCAGGCGCGGAAGGGTGCGATGCCACGTGCCAGCGGCTCGACCTTGCGCACGTCGCAGCAGGCGTCGGTGTTGTTCTGGTGCAGATTGCCGGTCGGGTCGATCCGTTCGAGCGCCGCTTCGTCGGGCTTGATCACCCGGATGTTGGTCAGCCCGAAATCGGCGACCAACGCGTCGCGATAGCCGAGCGTCTCCTCGAAATGCTTGCCGGTATCGAGGAAGATGACCGGCAGCGTGCGGTCGATCTTGGCGATCATGTGCAGCAGCACCGCCGAATCCGCGCCGAACGAAGACACGGCGGCGATCTCGTCGTGAAACAGTTCCTTGGCCGATCGTTCGATGACCTCGATCGGGCTGAGATGACCGTAGAGTGCGTCTAACCCCGCCGCCTTGGCGGCGATGCCGTCATCGACGTCGACGATATGGTCAAGCGGCCTTGGCTTCGCCAGCATAGAGCGCCTCCTTGAACGGCGCGGGACCGACACGGCGGTAGGCGTCGATGAATTTTTCCTGCGGATTGAGCCGAAGGCCGAGATAGGTGTCGACGATCTGCTCGATGGCGTCGGTGATTTCCTCCGAAGAGAAGCCGCGGCCGATGATCTCGCCGACCGAAGTGTTCTCGTCGGCCGAACCGCCCAGTGTCACCTGATAGAGTTCGGAGCCCTTCTTCTCGACACCGAGGATGCCGATATGGCCGACATGGTGGTGGCCGCAGGCATTGATGCAGCCCGAGATTTTCAACTTCAGCTCGCCGATCTCGCGCTGCCGCTCCAGCGAGGCGAAGCGACGCGAAATTTCCTGTGCGATCGGGATCGAGCGCGCGGTCGCCAGCGCGCAATAATCGAGGCCCGGGCACGAGATGATGTCCGAGATCAGGTTGGAATTGGCCGTCGCCAGCCCGATGTCGACCAGCGCGTCATAGACCGTCTTGAGGTCGGCGCGCGCCACATGCGGCAGGATGAGGTTCTGCTCGTGGCTGACGCGAAGCTCGTCGAAGGCATACTTCTCGGCAATGTCGGCGACCGCTTCCATCTGGCTGTCGGTCGCATCGCCCGGCACCTCGCCGATACCCTTGAGTGAGATCGTCACCGCCGCGTAGTCGGGGTGGCGGTGCGTCACCACGTTCTGGTCGAGCCAGTCCGAGAAGCCCTTGGAATCCAGCCGCGCCAGCTTGACGGCCGCATCGCCGTCCGGCCGCCCGGCCAGCGCCGGCGGGGCGAAATAGGCCTCGATGGCGCGGATGTCCGCCTCCGGCAACTTCAGCTCCGCGTCCTTCAACTCCTGCCACTCGGCCTCGACCTGGCGGGTGATTTCCTCGGCGCCGGTCTCGTGGACCAGGATCTTGATGCGCGCCTTGTACTTGTTGTCGCGGCGGCCATAGAGATTGTAAACGCGCAGGATCGCCGTGCAGTAGGACAGAAGGTCGGCCTCCGGCAGGAAGTCGCGGATCTTGCGCGCCACCATCGGCGTGCGGCCCTGGCCGCCACCGACATAGACGGCGAAGCCGAGCTCGCCGGCGGCGTTCTTTTTCAGGTGCAGGCCGATGTCGTGCGTCTGTATGGCGGCGCGGTCGCGCTCGGCTCCCGTCACCGCGATCTTGAATTTGCGCGGCAGGAAAGAGAATTCCGGATGCACCGAGGACCATTGCCGCAGGATTTCCGCATAGGGACGCGGATCGGCGACCTCGTCGGCGGCCGCCCCGGCAAAATGGTCGGCGGTGACATTGCGGATGCAATTGCCGCTGGTCTGGATGGCGTGCATCTCCACGCTGGCCAGGTCCGCCAGGATCGCTGGAATATCCGACAGCGCCGGCCAGTTGAACTGGATGTTCTGGCGCGTGGTGAAATGGCCGTAGCCCTTGTCGTATTTGCGGGCGATGTGGCCAAGCATGCGCAGCTGCTTGCCGTTCAGCGTGCCATAGGGCACGGCGATGCGCAGCATATAGGCGTGCAGCTGCAGATAGACGCCATTCATCAGCCTGAGCGGCCGGAACTGGTCCTCGGTGATCTCGCCGGACAGCCGGCGCTCGACCTGGTCGCTGAACTCGGCGACGCGGGCCTGGACAAAATCGTGGTCGAACTCATCGTAACGGTACATGCTTAGTCTTTCAGGGCGCGTCCGCCCGTGTCTGGTTAGGCTGCCTGCGCAGCCTGCTTGCCGAGATCGTTGCGGATGGTGGGACCGGCGGCGCGGATCTTCTCGCGCAGCCGCACCGGCTCGACGACGCCGCCGACGACTTCCGCATCGATCAGATTGACGTCGACCACTTCATTGTCGGCGTGGGCCTTGGCGCCGATGGCCTCCAGCCGATCCTCGGCCGCCTTGTCGTGGGCAAGGTCAGCATGGTCCACCGTCTCGGCCCAGCCGCCGTCGGCGTACCAGACGGCAATGCCGTCGCCGAGGCGATTGGCGGTCAGTATCTTCATGGCTGAACTCCCTCGGCGGCCGCTACGGGCGCACTCTCATGCCTGTGTGCCGCGAGCGGCTCGGACCGCTCGAAATTGGCACCGGCGACGGCGTCGCCGATGATGGTCATGACCGGGCCGGACAGATCGGCGCGCGCTTCCAGCGACGGCAGGTCGGCAAGCGTGCCGTGGAAGCGTCGGCGATTGGTCAGGCTGGCATTCTCGACCACGGCGACCGCCGTGTCCGGCGACAGGCCGGCCTCGATCAGCCGACCGGCGACTTCGGCCGCGACCGAGCGGCCCATGTAGACGGCGACGGTAGCGCCGGAAATGGCGAGCTTGGCCCAGTCTGGCAACGAATTGCCCTTGAGATCGTGGCCGGTGGTGAACACCATCGAGGAGGACACACCGCGCAGCGTCAGCGGTAGTTCGAAATCTGCGGCAGCGGCGAAGGCTGCGGTGACGCCCGGAACCACCTCATAGGCGATGCCGGCATCGCGAAGCGCCGCCATCTCCTCGCCGGCGCGGCCGAACACCAGCGGATCGCCCGACTTCAGCCGCACGACGCGCTTGCCCTCAAGGCCAAGCTCCACCAGCAGCGCGTTGATTTCGGCCTGGCTCTTGGTATGGCAGCCCTTGCGCTTTCCCACCGGCAAGCGCTCGGCATCGCGGCGCCCCATGGCGACGACCGCCTCCGGCACCAGCGCGTCATGGACGATGACGTCGGCCTCCATCAGCAGACGATGCGCCCGCAGCGTGAGAAGGTCCTCGGCGCCGGGACCGGCGCCCACCAGGGCGATGTGGCCGCGAACCGGCGCGTCGGACAACAGCAGATCGGCGGCGGCTTCGTGCGCCTGCGAAAAATCGCCGGCCTCGATGGCGCGCGCTGGCGCTCCGCCGAAGAAGTCACTCCAGAAACGGCGGCGCACATTGCCCCTGGGCAATCTCGCGGCGGCATTGCGGAACGACGCGGCAAGCGCGGCCAGCGCCCCAAGCGACGGCGACAGCATGCGGTCGATGCGGCCGCGCAGCATCTGCGCCAGCACCGGACCCGCACCTTCGGTGCCGATGGCAATGGCGACCGGTGCGCGGTTGACCAGCGCCGGGGTGAAGAAATCGCAGAGGTCCGGCCGGTCGACGGCATTGACAGGAATGCCCAGCCGGCGCGCGTCGGCGGCTACGCGCCGATCGAGCGCCTCGTCGCCGCTGGCGGCGAACACCATCACGGCGCCTTCGAGTTGCGAGGCAACATACGCGCGGGCCACATGGTTCGCGCCGGTTTCGGCGATGAAGGTCAACAGCTCCGGCTCGGCATCGCTGGCGATGATGTGCAGAACGGCACTCGACTGGGCGATCAGCCGCGCCTTGGCCAGAGCCTCCTCGCCGCCGCCGACAATGGCCACGGCTTCGCCCTCGACCCGCATGAAGACGGGAAAGGCGTTGAGCTTGGTGGTGGCTTGCGGCATGATAATAGCAATCCGGGAACAGTTTCGCAGTTTTACGCCCAGGCGTAAAAAAGCAGAAGCAAAGCACTCGCGCATCCGGTGATGGCAGGCAATCGCTTTTTCGCAACCGCGAAGGGCAAGAGAAAAATATTCCACGCCCATGCCTTTGGCCAGGCCAGGTCGCCGAAATCGACCTTGATTTCAGGCGCTTCTAGCTGCCTGCGACCTGTCCGGAAAACAGTTTTTTCCAATTTCTACCATTTTAGTAGATTAAAGTCGTCTGGTGACGATTTCATGTTCGGCGCCCGGTCTGCACGGTTATTCGGTCCGTGGCGGGGGTTGGAACGTTGACGGGCGGAAACGCGTTCCCGGTATAGCCACCACGCAACAAGGAGCGTCCTCATGAACACGATCAAACTGAAGCATGGCATTTGGGTTCTGGTGGCCGACGGTGAAAAGGCGCTCCTGCTCAAGAACGGCGGCGACACCAAGTTTCCCAATCTTGAAGTCGTGCAGGTGATTGAACAGGAAAACCCGCCCACACGCGAACAGGGAAGCGACAGCCCCGGCCGATACAATGATGGCCCATCCATGCACCGCAGCGCGGTCGAGGATACCGACTGGCATCGCATAGGCAAGGAACGCTTCGCCGAGGAGATTGCCGCCCGGCTCTACAAACTCGCCCATGACGGCAAGTTCGACAGCCTTGTGCTTGTTGCCCCACCAGTGGTACTCGGCGCCATGCGCAAGAAGCTGCATAAGGAGGTAGCTGACAAGGTGACGGCCGAAATCCCGAAGACCATGACCAACCACGGCATCCCCGAGATCGAGGCGCTGTTGCAGGCAGCCTGATCGCCAGCAACGGATTGGTCGTCAAGGCGAATATCATAGCCGGCTCAAGCAGATCGGCGGCGTCTCGGTCCCCGGTCCAGCATTTTGTCGCCGCGCCATCGCTTTTCGCACCCTTTGCGGGTTGCATCACAGTTACGCCTTCCACCATGTTGCGAAACAGGCGGCGGCTTAGGGCCGCGCATATCCGACATCGCTGGCTTGAAAGGCGCTCCATAGACAATGCCGCATGACACGCCCCTTATCGCCACCATCAGCCTTGCGCAGATCGGCGAATTCTCCTTCATTCTGGCCGAACTCGGCGTCGGGCTGAAACTCCTGCCCGAGCAAGGCCGCGACCTGATCCTGGCCGGCGCCATCCTGTCGATCGTGCTCAACCCGTTGATGTTCCTGGTCATAGACTGGATGAAGCCGTGGCTCGAGGCCCGTGCCATCAGGACGGCGCCGCCGGCGGACACCAAGCCGGTCGGCCCGGCGACGGAACCGGGCCAGGTGGCCTCCGTCGCCGCAACCTCCAGCAAGGAAGACGGTCCTCCGCCGAGGACGACCCTTGCCGGCCATGCCATCCTCATCGGCTATGGCCGGGTCGGTGGCCTGGTCGGTGCCGCGCTGAAGGAAGCGGCACAGCCTTTCCTCGTCATCGAGGACGCCGACAAGACGCTGGCGAAGCTGAAAGCAGATGGCATCGAAACCATCGCCGGCAATGCCGCCAATGCGGAAGTCTTCGCCGCAGCCAACCCTGAAGGCGCCAAGCGGCTGATCCTTGCCATCCCCAATGCCTTCGAGGCCGGCCAGATCGTGCTGCGGGCACGCACCGCCAATCCCAACATCAATGTCATCGCCCGCGCCCATTCCGACGCCGAGGTCGAGCATCTGAAGGGGCTCGGCGCCGATACCGTGATCATGGGCGAACGCGAGATCGCGCGCGGCATTGTCGAAGAGGTGCTTGGCCACAAGCCGCGGGTCGGGGAACCGTCCGCTGCCTGAGCCGACGTGCCCACAGGCCGTTCAATCATGCCACGAATGCCGAACCGCCATTTTGCGCGACATCGCCGAGGTATTTTGCCGGGGGCTTGCCAAGCGCCTTCTTGAACATGGTGATGAAGGCAGTAACCGAGCCATAGCCGAGATCGCCCGAGACTTGCTGCACGCTGGCACCGGACGCCAGCTCCCGAATGGCGACGATCAGGTGCAATTGCTGGCGCCAGCGCCCGAAGCTCAAGCCAGTCTCCTTGACGACGAGACGCGCCAGACTGCTTTCGCTGAGCGCGACGCGGTTGGCCCATTGTGCCAACGTACTGCGATCGGCAGGGTCTTGCGCCAGCGCCTCGGCGATCCGCCTCAAGCGCGGCTCGGATGAAATCGGCAGATGCAGCTGCTGGACAGGCATGCGCGGCAGTTCTGCAAGCAGGGTCCTGGTCAAGAGATCATCCCTTGCCTGATCGTCCTGCACGCTGTCGGACAGCTCGACGATCAGTTCGCGCAGCAGCGGCGAGATCGAAAGCGTGCAGCACCGGTCCGGCAATTCGGCGGCTCCCGGCTCGATGTAGACGAAGAATATCCGGGCATTGGCCGTCGCGATGTTGCTGTGCTCCATGGCGCCGGGGATCCATACCCCGCAATGCGGCGGCACCATCCACAAGCCGCTCGGAACGCGGCATGTGACGCCGCCTCCGAGCGCAAAGACGAGCTGGCCTTTGCGGTGCCAATGGGCGGGTACCTCCGCTCTGGTCTCGGTGACGTCGACACGCACGGCGATGGCCGGCGCCAGCACGTCATCGACATCGAAATTGGGCCATGGGTAGCGAAGAGGCTGTCTCATGATTGACTGCTTTTAGCGATTAAATGCCAGGATAGCCAAATTCTTCAAGCGGGGAGGCCGATAAAGTTCCGGCCTCCAGCAAGAAGGTCCGTAACCATGCTCGCCTTAGTCATATCTTCCGACAGCGCCACCGGATTGAGGCTCGCCGAGGTCGAAGAACCTCGGCCCCTTGAGGACGAGGCGCTCGTCTCGGTGCACGCAAGCTCGTTGAATCGGGGGGAACTGCGCCTGCTGACCATCCGCTCGAACGGCTGGATACCCGGCCAGGATATCGTTGGGATTGTCGAACGCGCGGCCGCCGATGGGTCCGGGCCGGCCGCTGGCACCCGGGTCGCGGCTCTGGTCGACCAGGCAGGCTGGGCCGAACGGGTCGCCGTTTCAACCGACCGTCTCGCCGTCCTGCCGGATGAGGTCAGCTTCGTCTCGGCAGCTACGCTTCCGGTGGCGGGCACGACGGCGCTCAGGACCTTGCGCCATGGCGGTGACCTGGCCGGCCTAAAGATCCTGATCACCGGTGCAAGCGGTGCCGTCGGTCGCTTCCAGATCCAGATCGCCCGCGAGCAAGGCGCGTCGGTGACGGCCATCGCCGCCGCCCGGCACCACGAGGATCTGCGTGGACTGGGCGCCGATCGGATCGTCGAGTCGATCGAGTTCGCCGAGGGACCGTTTTCGCTGATCACCGAGTCGGTCGGCGGCAAGAGCCTCGCACACGCCATCGAACGCGTCGCCCCTGGCGGCACAATCGTCATGTTCGGTTCGAGCAGTGGTGAACTCACGCCGGTTGGGTTCCGTCAGTTCGTTCCGGGTCACGAAGGGGCGAGGCTTCAGACGTTCGCCTACTACACGTCCGGTTCGGCCATCGGCGCTGATATCGCCGCGCTGCTCACCCTGGTCGTCGCTGGCCGGCTGGATACCCGCATCGCCTTGACCGTGCCATGGACGGAAATCGGACAGGCCCTGGACGCACTGCGCCAGCGCGGCATCAGCGGCAAGGCCGTTCTCACCATCGGCAGTTGAGCCGGCCCCAGCCTGAAGTCGACCAGTTCAAACGTGCTGGCCGCCATTGATGTGGATTTCCGAGCCCGTGACGTAGGACGCCTGACCTGAGCAGAGGAAAAAGATGATGTCGGCGACCTCCGCCGTGGTGCCCAGGCGCCGCAGTGGGATGGTCTCGACGATCTTTTCCGTGCCCGGCGATAGGATCGCGGTATCGATCTCGCCCGGCGCGATGGCGTTGACGCGGATGCCGTGCGGGCCGAAGTCATGCGCCATCTCGCGTGTCAGCGAGCCGAGCGCCGCCTTCGACGTCGCATAGGCAGTGCCGGCGAAGGGATGCACGCGGGTGCCGGCGATCGACGTCACGTTGACGATCGAGCCCTTAGCCGCCGCCAATTCCTTGAACAGGCCGCGCGCCAGCATGATCGGCGCGAAGAAATTGACCTGGAACACGTCGCGCCAGACATGCATCGGCGTGTCGATCGAGTCCATGCGGCTGTTGCCATCCCCGAGCTTGGGCGAAATGCCGGCATTGTTGACCAGCGCGTGCAACTGCCCGCCATGCGCTTCGAGCCGATGACGGATCTCGGAGACCGCAATACCGACATCTTCCTGATCGGCGAGATCGACCTTGATGTGGTCCTCCGGACCGGCAGGCCACGGGCAATCCTCGGCGAAGGCCTGGCGCGAACAGGTGATGACGCGCCAGCCCTCGCGCGAAAAGCGCTTGACCGTGGCATGGCCGATACCGCGGCTGGCGCCCGTCAGCACGATGGTCTTTCTGGTGTCGGTTTCGGTCATGTCGCGGTCTCCGGGCTGGACATGTAGCCGAACGCAGCCGGGGTGGCGAGAGGCGGATTGACGCCGCTAGCCGGTTGCTCAGCCGCCGCCAAGAATATCCAGGATCGAGGTCTGCCGCTTCTTGAGCGGACCGCCGACGCTGCCTGGCGGCACCGGATGTCCGACCGAAGCCGTGGTGCCGCCATCCGCCGGCATGTTGAAGCCATCGGCATCGACGGTCTGGGCAGGCCGCGCCGCACGGACCGGCGCTGGCGTCGCCGGTGCCGCCGCTTGCGCGGCCGGCGCTTGCTGTCCAACCGAAGCCGACGGAACCGGTGCCGGCTGGTTGTTGTCTGCCGAGGGAATGTCGTCGGGTACTATCGTGTCCGCCGGCGTCGACTTCCAGGTGCCGGGCAGCGGCCGCACCGGCACGCCCTCATGCGCGGCGACCATGAATTCATGCCAGGCCTGTGCCGGCAACGCGCCGCCGGTGACCTTCTTCATCGCCGTGCCGTCGTCATTGCCGAACCACACGCCGGTGGTGAGATTGGCGGTGTAGCCGACGAACCAGGCGTCGCGCGAATTCTGGCTGGTGCCGGTCTTGCCGGCCGACGGCCAGGCGAAGGCCGCCTTCTTGGCGGTGCCGATCTCGACCGTGCCGGTCATCATCGAGTTCATCATGCCGACGATCTCGGGTTTTACGACACGTGGCGCGGCGCCGCCGGCGGCGTCGTAAAGCACCTTACCCTCGGCGGTCGTGATGCGGCGGATGAAATGGATGTCGGGTTTGTAACCGCCATTGGCGAAAGGCACATAGGCCGAGGTCAGTTCCAGCGGCGTCACTTCCGACGTGCCGAGCGCGATCGAGGTATTGGCCTGCAAATCGGACTGGATGCCCATGCGGTGCGCGGCTTCGACGACCGCGTTCGGCCCGACCTCCATGGTCAATTGCGCCGCAACCGAGTTCAGCGATTTGGCCAGCGCCGTCGCCAGGGTGACCTTGCCAAAGTACTTGCCGCCGTAATTGTCCGGCGTCCAGTTGCCGATCTTGATCGGCGCATCGTTGCGGATACTATCGGGCGTACGGCCGGCCTCGAGCGCAGCCATATAGACGAACGGCTTAAACGCGGAGCCTGGCTGCCGGCGCGCCTCCGAGGCACGGTCGAACTGGCTGGTCGAATAATCGTAGCCGCCGACCATGGCGCGCACCGCGCCGGAATCGTCTATCGACACCAGCGCGCCCTGGGTGACGTTAAGCTTCTTGCCGCTGTCGTCGATCAGCCGGCGGATCGACTGTTCGGCGAGTTTCTGCAGGTTCAGGTCGACGGTGGAGTCGATGACGATATCGCCGCGCACGTCGCCGATCAGGTCGGGCAGTTCTTCCATGATGGTGTCGGCGACATAGTTTTCCGAGCCGGTCCAGTAGGACGGCGAGCGCGTCGCCGGCGCGCTCAGCGCCGTCTTCAGTTCCTTCTCGCTGATCTTGCCCTCCTGGCGCATGGCGGCGAGCACCAGTTGCGAGCGCTCTTCGGCGGCCTTGGGATCGCGCGCCGGCGACAGCCGCGAGGGCGCCTTCAGCAGGCCAGCCAGGAGTGCGGCTTCCGACAGAGTGACGTCGCGCGCGCTCTTGCCGAAATATCGCCGCGAGGCCGCCTCGACACCATAGGCGCCAGAGCCGAAATAGACCCGGTTGAGGTACATTTCGAGGATCTGGTCCTTGGTGTGCTTGTGCTCCAGCCACAGCGCCAGCAGCACCTCCTGCACCTTGCGCTCCAGCGTGCGGTCAGGCTTCAGGAACAGGTTTTTCGCCAGCTGCTGCGTCAACGTCGAACCACCTTGCGAGAAGTGCCCACCGATGAGGTTGGTCACCATGGCACGCGACAGGCCGATCGGATCGACCCCGAAATGCGAATAGAAACGGCGGTCCTCGATGGCGATCACCGCCTCGGGAATATAAGGCGACATTTCGTGCAGGCCGACCGCTTCACCACCGCTCATGCCCCTGTTGGCGAGCAACTGCCCGTCGGCCGAGACGATCTTGATGTTGGGCGCACGGTCGGGGATCGACCAGGTCGTGGCCGCGGGCATCTTGGCGCCGTAATAGATGACGACGCCCGCCACCGCGATGCCGCCCCATATGGCGAGCACGAAACACCAGTAGACCAGTCGGCCGAGCACGCCGAACAGGCCGCGCCCGCTTCCGCTGCGCCTTCCCCGCGACGATTTCCCCTTCGATGATTTGCGTTTGGCGGAGGCTTTGCGATTGCTCGGCACGACGCGGTCCTCCTCGCTCACCGAAAGACCCGTCTGGGATCTCGCTCGTGGCGGCCCTTCGAAGCTGGGCTCGATGCGACTGTCTCTGCGGTTCGCCATGCGCTGCGCTTGATGTCCCCGGTGCCAATGGCGCTCGGGTTGAAGAGTAGATGCGGCGATTTAAGGGCGGGTTAAGCAGGCCTCCGGCCAAGCCGTTGAAATCCGTTAGGAATTTGTTAATCCTCTTCTCCCGTCACCTGGTGATCCCAACGAGCGCCCTTATTGTCTTCCCTGCGTTTTTCGATCTCATAGGTCAGCCATCGGCAGAACATGCCGGCAATCGACGTCGTCGCGCCGACAAGCAGACAGGTGGTCAGCAGCGGGCTTTTGGAAGCGCTTGACCAACTGACGATGGCCAGCAGCACAACGCTCAGAGTTGAAATCAAATAACCCACGCCCTTGAGCAAGTGCAAAGAAGCCTTTGTCATCTCCTGGAACCTCCTCGGCCTGTTCCTCGGAACATTCATTGCGCCTTGGAGTTCCAATCCCGGACCAGCCGGAACGCGACAGAGGCACCTCATGCCCGACTATCTCAAGCTGCCGACGACGACGAAGGGCCTTGTCAGAGTCGTCATCGAAACCCCGCGCGGTGCAGCGGCCAAGGTAGCCTATGAGCCGGCTACCCAGGTATTCGGCTATGTCCGCCCTTTGCCGGTCGGAATGACGTACCCCTACGATTGGGGGTTTATTCCCTCCACATTGGGGGACGATGGCGATCCCCTGGATGGACTTGTCATCCATCAGGCCGCCACGGGTTCCGGCACCGTCATCAAATGCGACCTTTTGGGTGCGCTGCGGGTCAAGCAGAAGGATCAGGGCGGCGAGGCCCTGCGCAACGACCGTTACGTCTTCTGTCCTCACCGGGAAGACGCTGCGGACGAGCCGGTGGCTGCGGACCATGTGCCCGAGCGTCTCAGGCGCGAGATCGAACAGTTCTTTCTGTCGTCGGTGCTTGGGACCGGCAAAACCATCAAGTTCAAAGGCTGGCAGGATGCCGATGAGGCGCACAGGGCAATCAAGAAGGGGATGAAGGCCTTTGCTGCCAGGTCGCGGAAGTAGGCATGGCCACTTTCTGGTGCCTTGTTCCGCTCGATCAGGCGCTTAAGGATGCGCCACGCCTGGCTCGATCCCCGACATTGTCTTTCCGACAATCGACGCCAGCGGATAGAAGGCCAGCGCCTGCTCCTCGCAGGTGACCGCAACGACACTGTTCGAACGGTCGATGTCGAGACCCTTTGGACCGCCTTCCTCGACACTGGCCCTGCCCCGCAGAAAGGTCTCCTCGTCGAGCACGCCGACCGAACGCACAGGGCCGCGTCGCCCGGTCCAGCCGTCGCCGCGTTCATAGACATGCACCGCCGGGCTGCCGGCATCGGCCACGAGGATTTGCCGGTCATCCCTGGTGAAGCGCAGGCCATGTGGAAAGCCGGCATCTTGCAGGATGCCGACAGGCTCGCTCTTCGGCCCAAGAGATGAGGACATCCGGTAAAGCTTCACGTCCCTCGTGCCATGGCTGCTGACGGCAATCCATTCGCCGTCATGGCTGATTGCGATCCCGTCGGGTATGTCGAGGCCGTTGCTGAGCAATGGCTGGTTCCTGACTGTCCGATGGCCAAGCCAGCGGAGGGCCACGTGCCGGGTGACCAGATGCGTGTAGTTGTTGCAGACCAGCAGGCTGACGCGGCCGCCGGACTCGCGCCGGACGACGACCGAGCCCGGTGTCCTGAGTTTGCAGAAAGGCTTGCCGTCGATCCGCCGAAGCGCGGTGATCTCCCGGTGCTGGCCCGCCATGCTTTCCATGGGCAGGGCAAATATCGCAAGCTGCCCATCGCGGTTGGCAACCACCAGGGTCTTGTCATCGATGAAATCGAGGCCATGGACCTCGCCTATGCCGTCCGACCTCAGTTCCATGAAATCATGGATGGTGACGTCAGGACCATCAGGCCGCATCTCGACATCGATACGCAGGAGCAGGCAGCGTTTGCGCGCGAAGGCGGCGATCGCCAGCAGCCGGTTGCCGGGCGAAAAGCGCAGATCCTCGGTGCGTCTTATGGCCGAAAGCGCTGCCCGAACGGCTTGGCTGGCCCTGAATGCGACGGGAGGTATCGTCATGCAACCCCCACCGAGCTCGGGCATTGGAAGATCCGTCTTGCAGACCCCGACCACGGACGAACCCCCGCACAGCCCCTGGATTTCGGGCCGACCTTGCCCTCGCGCTTGTCGATCAAAGGCTGCCCGCCATCCGGAGAATCAAACGACATGCCAGTCGAGCGTAGGCTCAGTTCTGCTGGATCGAAATGCCCTTGTCGTCGATTTTGAGTTCGACGCCTTTCGGCCTGGTCTGCTCGCGATAGACGTAGGCGCCCAGCGCGATGACCACGACGATGAGCCCGCCAATGATGAGATAGAGCGTGTTCTGCTTCATGGCGCGCCTTTTGCCGTGCCGAGCCTCAGGCTCGTTTCAGGACCTTGACCAGCACCAAAAGGATGATGGCGCCGATCGTTGCGTGGATGATGGAGGCGATGATGCCGCCGCCGATGGAGAAGCCGATCCGCAGGAACAGCCAGCCGGCGATGAACGCGCCGACGATGCCGACGATAATGTTGCCGATCAGCCCGAAGCCGAAACCCGAAACGATAACACCGGCGAGCCAGCCGGCGATGGCACCAATGATGATGAAGACGAGAAGGCTTTCGGCACCCATAGCGGTTCCCCCGAGCAAGAGGACGAGCACGGAGCGGAAGGCTCCGAATCGGCCCCGATATCAACGGCTTCAGCCTATGCGAAAGCCCCCAGCCTCGCCAGCGGGCGCGCTCACTGGTCGTCGTCGCCGGCGGTGGGCCGCCAGCTGGTCGGCTCGACCTTCTTTTGCGTGTGGCTGTCGGTGTAGACCCACCAGCCGCCGTCGCGGTATTGCGCTATGGATTCATTGAGGACGCCATCACTGTCCTTCCAGGTGACGGTGACCTTGGAGCCGTCGGTCGGCGCGGTCGATATCGGCTTTCTGTCCGCCATCTCATCCCCTTCTTCCAGCCGGTTGATCGCCACGAGGGCCATCAGCTGTGAGCGAAGATATCCTCTTCGTCCCAGCCCATCAGGTCAAGCTTGGCCCGTGTCGGCAGGAAGCGGAAACAGGCGTCCGCCTCCTTGGTGCGCCCCTCGCGCGCCAGCCGCCCGGCCAGCACGTCGCGCAACCGATGCAGATAGAGCACGTCCGAGGCCGCATATTCGAGCTGCTCGGGCGACAGCGTTTCGGCCGCCCAATCCGACGATTGCTGCGCCTTGGACAGGCCGACGCCGAGAAGCTCGAAGCAGATGTCCTTCAGCCCATGCCGGTCAGTGTAGGTGCGCGTCAGCCGTGAGGCGATCTTGGTGCAGAACACCGGCTCGGACATTACGCCAAACGCGTTGTAGAGCACGGCGAGATCGAAGCGACCGTAGTGGAACAGCTTGGTGATGGTGCGGTTCCTCAACAGGCTGACAAGGTTCGGCGCCTTCTTCTGGCCCGGCGCGATCTGGATGACATCGGCGCTGCCGTCGCCAGGCGAAATCTGCACCACGCAGAGCCGGTCACGGTGTGGGTTGAGGCCGAGCGTTTCCGTATCGATGGCCACCGCCGCGACATCGTAGCGGGAGAGGTCAGGCAGATCGTTTTTATGGAAGCGGATATCGCTCATCGTCTTCTCCGGGTCGCGGCCTTCGGCGTCGCGCATCCATCGAAGAAGCGCACACGCGCTCCGACACATTGCGCTGTCGACCCGTCCTCGCCGTGATCGGCGGAAAAATCAACAGAAAGTTGTTTTCCGCCGTCCAGGGTTGTCCGCCTTACCGTGTCAGCGCGTCCAGAATGCGCACCCAGGAGCGCTGGCCCTTGTGGAAAGAGCTGAGCTCGTATTTCTCGTTGGGCGAGTGGATGCGGTCGTCGTCGAGGCCGAAGCCGACCAGCAGCGATTCCATGCCGAGATAGGTCTGGAAGTCGCCCACCACCGGAATGGAGCCGCCGCTGCCGGTCGTCACCGCGGGCTTTGGCCATTCGTCCGAAAGCGCGGTCTTGGCCTTGGCCAGGAACGGCGAGTCGTAGGAAAGCTGGATTGCCGGTGAACCGCCATGAGCATGGAATTCGACCGAGCAATCGGCCGGGATGCGCTCCTTGACGAATTTCTGGAAAGCTGCGCGGATCTTCTTCGGATCCTGCTTGTGGACGAGGCGGAAAGACACCTTTGCCGAGGCTTCCGCCGCGATCACCGTCTTGAAACCCTTGCCGGTGTAGCCGCCGATGATGCCGTTGAATTCGGCGGTCGGCCGCGCCCAGGTCAATTCCAGCACCGAGCGGCCTTTTTCGCCCGATGGGATCGACAGGCCGACAGGTCCGAGGAAGGTTTCGGCCGTCTCGCCCAGCGTCTCCCATGATTTCAGCACCTGCGATGGCGTTTCCTCGACACCGTCATAGAAGCCCGGGATGGTGATATGACCGTCCTTGTCGTGAATGTCGGCAAGCACCTTGGCCAGGATGCGGATCGGGTTGGCGGCAGCGCCGCCATAGAGGCCCGAATGCAGGTCGCGATCGGCGGCCTTCACCGTGATCTCCGCGCCGACCAGGCCGCGCAGCCCGACGCAGATCGACGGCGTGTCGCGGTCCCACATGCTGGTATCGCAGACCAGCGCGAAGTCGGCCTTGAGCTCCTCGGCATTGGCCTCGAGGAACGGCTTCAGCGAGGGCGAGCCGGATTCCTCCTCGCCTTCGAACAGGATGGTGACCCGGCATGGCAGACCGCCATGCACCTGTTTCCAGGCACGGCATGCCTCGACGAAGGTCATTAGCTGACCCTTGTCGTCGGCCGAGCCGCGCCCGGTGATGATCCTGCGACCAGCTTCGACCTCCTTGATCGCGGGGGCGAAGGGGTCGTTTTCCCACAGTTCAATCGGATCGACCGGCTGAACGTCATAGTGGCCGTAGAACAGCACATGCGGCGCGCCGGCCGGCCCGTCGTGATGCGCAACCACCATCGGGTGTCCAGGCGTGTCGCGCACGCTGGCGTCGAAGCCGATCAGCTTGAGTTCCGCCATCAGCCATTCCGCCGCTTTGCGGCAATCGGCGACATAGGCTGGATCGGTGGAGATCGACTTGATCCCGAGCAGGCCGAAGAGCCGTTCGAGGCTCTGGTCGAGGTTCTGGTCGAGACGGTCGAGGACGGGGGAAACTGCGGACATTTGCATAGCCTTTCGATTCAGTGCCGGAACCGTAAAGGCAGAGCGGCGAAACGAAAAGCCGGGACGATTGGACCACGGCCCAGGACGGTCGCCGCAGACAAAAAAAGCCGCCGTGGTGGAGGGGGAACCACGGCGGCCTTTTACTCGAAACGATGCGGCAGCCCGGAGAGGGGGGATAGGCTGCCGCAGGTGTCCGGTATAGGCGGGGGACGGGCCTTGCTCCGGACTTCGGCGAAAATTGCCGATGAGCCGTATTTGGGTCTCTGAACATGGCGATTCAAGGGCACGAACGTTACACTTTTGTAACGTGCCCGTGAGCGGGCTTGTATAGGCCGATCTGTCAGGGTCCCGATCTGTCAGGGTGTTGACGGAACCTGTATCTGGCGATGTCTTTGGCATGGACCAAGCCATCGCGCCGCGCTATCCCTGCCGGCATGAAAAAAGGCGATCATCTCTTCCTCATTGACGGCTCTGGCTACATCTTCCGGGCCTATCACGCACTGCCGCCGCTGACCCGCAAGTCCGACGGCCTGCCGGTCGGCGCCGTTTCCGGCTTCTGCAACATGCTGTGGAAGCTGATGCAGGATGCCCGCAACACCGATGTGGGCATTGTGCCGACGCATTTCGCCGTCATTTTCGATTATTCCTCGAAAACCTTCCGCAACGACCTCTATCCCGAATACAAGGCGAACCGTTCGGCGCCGCCCGAGGACCTGATCCCGCAATTCGGCCTGATCCGCCAGGCAACCAGGGCCTTCAACCTCCCTTGTCTCGAGATGGAAGGCTTCGAGGCCGACGATCTCATCGCCACTTACTGCCGGCTGGCCTGCGAGGCCGGTGGCGACACCACCATCATCTCATCCGACAAGGACCTGATGCAGCTGGTTGGCGACACGGTCGGCATGTACGACCCGATGAAGGATCGCCAGATCGGCATCCCCGAAGTCGTCGAGAAATGGGGCGTGCCGCCGGAAAAGATGATCGACCTCCAGGCGCTGACCGGCGACTCCGTCGACAATGTGCCTGGAGTGCCCGGCATCGGGCCAAAGACCGCGGCGCAACTGCTCGAGCAGTTCGGCGATCTCGACGGATTGCTCGCCCGCGCCAGCGAGATCAAACAGGAGAAAAGGCGGGAATCGATCATCGCCAACGCCGACAAGGCGCGCATCTCGCGCCAGCTGGTGACGCTGAAGAACGATGTGCCGGTGGCCGAGGGGCTGGACGATTTCGTGCTGCATGCGCCCGACGGGCCGAGGCTGATCGGTTTCCTCAAGACCATGGAATTCACCTCGCTGACCCGCCGCGTCGCGGAAGCGACCGGCACCGAGGCCGGCGACGTCCAGGCCGTCGCCGTGGCCGTCGAACGCGCCGATAACGCGCATGGCCCCGATGTCGGCGCCGGAACGCCGCCCGTTGTCCGAAACGGGGCGGGCTCCGAGCCTGGCCAGACTGCTGAAGCCGAGACGGCGGAAAAGCCAAAACAGGGTGACACCCCTTCGCTGCTCGCTGCATTGCGGCTGGAGAGCGCGGCGACACGCAAGATCGATATCTCGGCCTATCAGTGCATCCGCGATATCGCGACGCTGAAAGCCTGGGTCGCCGAGGCGCGCGAGGCCGGTATCGCTGCCTTCGACGTCCGAGCCACCTCCACCGATCCGATGCAGGCCGAACTGATCGGCATGGCAATGGCCACGGCACCCGGCCGCGCCGGCTACATTCCCTTCACCCACAAGAGCGGCAACGGTGACCTGCTCGGCGGCGGCACGCTCGAAAACCAGATACCGCTTCGCGAGGCGCTGGCGGTGCTGAAACCGCTGCTTGAGGACAGGTCGGTCCTCAAGATCGCGCAGAACCTGAAATATGATCTGGTCATCATGAGCCGCTACGGCATCGATGTCGCGCCCTTCGACGACACCATGCTGATCTCCTACGTGCTCGACGCCGGCACTCCGCACGGCCACGGCATGGATGCCCTGGCCGACAAATGGCTTGGCCATACGCCTCTTCAGCTCAAGGACGTGACCGGTTCCGGCAAGAGCTCCGTCGGTTTCGACCAGGTCGACATCGACAAGGCGACCGCTCACGCCGCCGAGGATGCCGACGTGACGCTGCGGCTGTGGCTGGTGCTGAAGCCGCGGCTTGCCGCCAAGGGCCTGGTCTCGGTCTATGAACGCCTCGAGCGGCCGCTAGTGCCGGTGCTGGCGCGCATGGAACAGCGCGGCATTTCGGTCGACCGGCAAATCCTGTCGCGGCTTTCGGGCGAGCTAGCGCAAGGTGCAGCCCGGCTCGAAGAGGAAATCTACCTGCTCATCGGCGAGCGCATCAATATCGGCTCGCCCAAGCAGCTCGGTGATATCCTGTTCGGCCGCATGGGCCTGCCCGGCGGCTCCAAGACCAAGACCGGCCAGTGGTCGACCTCGGCGCAACTGCTCGAAGACCTTGCGGCCGAAGGCCACGAACTGCCGCGCAAGATCGTCGACTGGCGCCAGTTGACCAAGCTGAAATCGACCTACACCGACGCACTGCCGGGCTTCGTCAACCCCGAAACCAAGCGCGTCCACACCTCCTACGCGCTGGCCGCGACGACGACCGGCCGTCTGTCGTCTTCCGACCCGAACCTCCAGAACATCCCCGTGCGCACGGCTGAAGGCCGCAAGATCAGGACTGCCTTCATCACCGACAAGAGCCACCGACTGGTGTCGGCCGACTACAGCCAGATCGAACTGCGCGTGCTCGCCCATGTCGCCGAAATCCCGCAATTGCGGCAGGCCTTTGCGGATGGCGCCGACATCCACGCCATCACAGCGTCTGAAATGTTCAACGTGCCGGTGCAGGGCATGCCGTCGGAAGTGCGCCGCCGCGCCAAGGCGATCAATTTCGGCATCATCTATGGCATTTCGGCTTTCGGCCTTGCCAACCAGCTGTCGATCCCGCGCGAGGAGGCGAGCGCCTACATCAAGAAGTATTTCGAGCGCTTCCCCGGCATCCGCGACTATATCGAGGAGACCAAGGCCTATGCCCGCGAGCACGGCTTTGTCGAGACGATCTTCGGCCGCCGCATCCACTATCCCGATATAAGGTCCTCCAACCCCTCGATCCGCGCGTTCAACGAACGCGCCTCGATCAACGCCCGCCTGCAAGGCACCGCCGCCGACATCATCCGCCGCGCCATGATCCGCATGGAGGAAGCCTTGGACAAGGCCAAGCTGTCCGCCCGCATGCTCTTGCAGGTGCATGATGAACTGATCTTCGAGACGGTCGAGGCGGAAGTCGAGGCGACGATCCCCGTCGTGCGCCACGTCATGGAAAACGCGGCGATGCCGGCGGTGTCGATGTCGGTGCCGCTGCATGTCGACGCACGGGCCGCCAACAACTGGGACGAGGCGCACTGACGGTAGCGAAGGCCTTCAGGCTGCTTGCGCCGAACACTTCGCGCACGTCCCGCGAAATTCGATCACCGCCTTCCTGGCGGCGAAGCCGGTCGAGTTAACCCATTCGTTCAACCGGTGGTCGACGTCGTGATCGGACATTTCGGTTACTTGCCCGCAGCTGTCGCAAATGGCGAAGGCAGTCATCGAGTGACTGTGGTCGTGCGGCTCGGCGCAGGCGACGAAGGAGTTGATGCTTTCCAGCCGATGCACGAAGCCTGACTTCACCAGCGTGTCGAGCGCGCGATAGACTTGCAATGGCGCGCGAAAACCGCGCTCGCGCAGCTGGTCGAGCAAGGTGTAGGCGCTGAGCGGCCCGCTGGCGGTCTCGAGTTTCTCGAGCACGCACAGCTGGTTTTTCGTCAGCACATCCCTTGCCGCCATGGCTCTGTTCCAACCTGTCCTGCGCCATCCATGGGCTGTTTGCTCACGCAAACGGCCTGATCCCATTCAGATAGCGACGAACCGCCTTCTTTGCTACTCTTCTGTTGCTATCCCGAGCCGGTCGATGACATGCCGGCACAATGGTGGCGGCAGGATTGATAGCGGAGCGACGTTCCGCTTCCATGCAAAACGGCGGGACAGGTCCCGCCGTTTTGCTTTGCCGCCTTGCGAGGCGGACTATTTCCTCGGCGGGCCTTTGCGCTCGGCGGAGGCAGCCCACAGATTGATGTCGGACTCGCGCGCGTAAGTGTCGATTTCGGCCAGCTCGGCATCGCTGAAGTCGAGCACCTTGAGCGCGCCGACGCAGTCCTCGACCTGCTCCGGCCGGCTGGCGCCGATCAGCGCCGACGTCACCTTGCCCCTGCGCAGCACCCAGGCCAGCGCCATCTGCGCCAGCGTCTGGCCACGCTTGTCGGCGATCGCGTTGAGCGCCTTGATGTTGGCGATGGTGCGGTCATTGATGAAAGCAGTCTTCAGCGACTTGCCCTGGGACGCCCGGCTGCCGTCGGGAATGCCGCCAAGATATTTGTCGGTCAGCATGCCTTGCGCCAATGGCGAGAACACGATGGAGCCGACGCCGAGCCCTTCGAGCGTGTCGAGCAGCCCGTCTTCCTCGACCCAGCGGTTCAGCATCGAATAGCTCGGCTGGTGGATGACGCAGGGCGTGCCGAGTTGCCTCAATAGGTCGGCGGCCTCGCGGGTGCGCTGCGAATTGTAGGACGAGATGCCGGCATAGAGCGCCTTGCCCGAACGCACCGCATGGTCGAGCGCGCCCATGGTTTCTTCGAGCGGCGTGTCGGGATCGAAGCGGTGCGAATAGAAGATGTCGACATAGTCGAGGCCCATCCGCTTCAAGCTCTGGTCGAGGCTGGCCAGCACGTATTTGCGCCCGCCCCATTCGCCGTAGGGGCCTCCCCACATCTCGTAGCCGGCCTTGGTCGAGATGATCAGTTCGTCGCGATAGGCGGAAAAATCGGTGCGCAGGATCTCGCCGAACGCCGTCTCGGCCGACCCGGGCGGCGGCCCATAATTGTTGGCCAGGTCGAAATGGGTGATGCCGAGGTCGAAGGCCTTGCGCACAATCGCCTGCTTGGTCCGATGCGGCGTGTCATCGCCGAAATTGTGCCACAGCCCGAGCGAGATCGCCGGCAGCTTGAGGCCGGACCGCCCGCAGCGGCTGTAGATCATTTTCTCGTAGCGGTTTTCAGCGGCGATATAGGGCATGGAAAATCCTCGAATCTGAACGGATGGGGCACCGTCATCGCAGAGGCGATGAGCATGCCCGTACCCATCCTTTACCCCCTCCCCGGAGGAACGGGGAGAGGGGCGGGCAAAATTATCGATAATCCTCGCGACCTATTTCTTCTTGGCCAGAAGATCCTTGGCTTGCTTGACGCCAAGCGCGGCCGGGCGCTCGCAAGTGGTCTGCATGGCGACGAACTTGCCGGTTTCGCCTGAGCTCAGGAGGCCGGTCATCACATCGACGGCATGCAGCGCGAGTTCCATCGAGCAGCGGTGCGGCCGCCCTTCGGCGATCGCCAGCGCCATGTCGGCGAGGCCCGCCGTGCGGTAGTTGGCCATCATGCCTTGGCCGTGCATCTCATTGGGGATGCCAAGCGGATGCTTCCATTTCGGCAGCTTCTTGACCGGCTTGCCTTCTTCGGTGAAGCGCACGTCGCCGCCGAAGAAGTTCGGATCCGGCACGAACACCGTGCCGGCCTCGCCATAGAGTTCCATCGGCGCGTGGCCGTGGGCCCAGACGTCCCAGCTGGTGTTCAGCGTCACCACGGCGCCGTTCTCGAATTCCAGCAGGCCGTGAATGGTGGTCGGCGTGTTGACCGGGATTTTTTCCCCCGCGCGAGGCTTTGAGCTGATTGTCCGCTCCTTGGCCGGAGTCGTTGCGAAAGCCGCCACCTGCTTTACCGGCCCGATCAGCTGGATCAGATTGGTGATGTAGTACGGTCCGATGTCGAGCACCGGTCCGGCGCCCGGCTGGAAGAAGAAATCCGGATTGGGGTGCCAGTGTTCCATGCCGTGACCCATGACGTGGCAAGTGCCGCTGGTGATCCTGCCGAGTTTCCCCTCGTCGATCAGGTCACGCACCAGCTGGTGCGCGCCGCCCAGGAACGTGTCCGGCGCCGAGCCGATACGCAACCCCTTCTTCTCGGCCCGCGCCTTGAGGTCCTGGCCCTCCTTGAGCGACAGCACGAACGGCTTTTCCGAATAGACATGCTTGCCGGCGTCGAGCACCTGCTTCGACACCTCGTAATGCACGGCCGGAATGGTCAGGTTGACGATGATGTCGATATCGTCGGCCTTCAGCAGATCCTCGACGGTCTCGGCACGGAGCTTGAATTCCTTCGCCCGCGCCCTGGCCACATCCATGTTGATGTCGGCGCATGCGCGCATCTCGATGCCGCGAAACAGCGGCGCCAGCGAGAAATACGCCTTCGAGATGTTGCCGCAGCCGATGACGCCAATACCCAGTTTCCCATTACTCAGATTCTTTGCCATGTGGTTGTTCCTAGTAGCTCTTGACGGTTGCGATCGAGCGGCGGGCGAAACGCTCGATGTCGTTGGGATTGTCCTGTTCCATGACAAAGTATTTTGCCGCGCTCTTGTCTCGCAGCACCTTGATCAGGCTGGCCCAGTCGATCGTGCCGTGCCCGACATCCGACCAGCCATCCTCATCCAGCCCCTCGCCTGGCTTCGCCATGTCCTTGACATGGACGGCGACGATGCGCTGGCCGTGCCTTTCGATCCAGGGCAGCGGGTCGGCGCCGCCGCGCACCACCCAGGCAACGTCCATTTCCCAGCCAATATTGGGGGCGGACGACAGGATATGATCCTGCGGCACCGAGCCGTCGGTGAGTGTCTTGAATTCGAAATCATGGTTGTGCCAGGCGAAGCCATAGCCGGCTTTCGAGGCCACCTCGCCGACCTTGGCCAGGCGCTCTCCGAAGCCGCGCCAGCCGGCGGCGTCGGACGGCCTGTCCTCGGCCATCAGGTAAGGGCAGATCAAGAGCTTGACGCCGAGCGTTTCGGCGATCCGGCGCACACCGTCGAAATCCTTCTCCAGCGCGTCGATGGAAAAATGCCCGCTCGGCATCGAAAGGCCGTTCTTGTCGAGTTCGGCGCGGAAGGCCTTGGGATCGTCATAGACGCCGCCGAAGCCTTCGACCTCGGCGTAGCCGAGCTTGCCGAGCATTTCGAGCACATCGGTCCAGGGCAAGAAATTGCGGGCGCTGTAAAGTTGGAATGACCAGTTCATCGTCTCTGTCCGTTCTGCTTGGGATTGTCCTTGGGAGGATGGTTTGGGGAGAATGGTTCGGGGAGGGTCTGGTAAGCTACATGCGGTTGCCGCTCGCCAACTCGAACAGCGAAGCCCGCATCGGATCGAAGCCGATGCTCACGGTATCGCCATTGCCCGGCGTGCGTTCGGCCGTTACCCGCACGGTGAAATTCTGTTTGCCGAGCTTCAGCCAGACCAGCGTGTCCGAGCCCATCGGCTCGACGACCTCGACATTCGCCGTCGCTGTAAACGGCCAGCCGGTGCCGCTGTTCAAGGCGACATGTTCCGGCCGGATGCCAAATACGGCTGGCCCAGGCACCGGCTCCTTGTCGAAAGCATAGGTCGAAAGCGGGACGCGGGCATCCTCGACGGCGAAGTGCCAGTCACCGCCGTCCTTCTCCAGCCGGCCCTCGATGAAATTCATCGCCGGCGAGCCGAGGAACCCTGCAACGAACCGGTTGACCGGACGGTTGTAGATGGTCTGCGGCGCGTCGAGCTGCTGGATGACGCCACCCTTCATCACCGCTATGCGATCGGCCAGCGTCATCGCCTCGATCTGGTCGTGGGTGACGTAGATCATCGTGTTCTGCAGCTTGCGGTGCAGAAGCTTGATCTCGACGCGCAGCTCCGAGCGCAGCTTGGCATCGAGATTGGACAGCGGTTCGTCGAACAGGAAGACATCGACATCGCGCACCAGCGCCCGCCCGATCGCCACGCGCTGGCGCTGGCCGCCGGAGAGTGCGGCGGGCTTGCGCTGCAAAAGCGGCTCGATCTGCAGGACCTCGGCTGCCCTCGCGATGCGCTTGGCGATCTCGTCCTTGGCGATGCCGGCGACACGCAGGCCGAAAGACAGGTTTTTCTCCACCGTCATCTGCGGATAGAGCGCATAGGACTGGAAGACCATCCCGATGCCGCGGTCCTTGGGCTCTTCCCAGGTGACGTTCTTGCCCTTGATGAAGATGCGGCCTTCGGAAATATCGAGCAGGCCGGCGATGCAGTTGAGCAAGGTCGACTTGCCGCAGCCGGAAGGCCCGAGCAGCACGATGAATTCGCCTTCGGCGACATCGAGGTTGAGCGTCTGCAGCACCGAGACCGCGCCGAAGTTCAGCGACAGATCCTGGATCGAAACACTGGTGCCGTTCGCCGCCATCGCCATCACCCTTTCACCGCGCCGGCGGCGATGCCGCGCACGAACAATTTGCCGGAAATGAAGTAGACGACCAGCGGCACCAGCCCGGTCAGGATGGTGGCGGCCATGTTGACGTTGTATTCCTTCACGCCTTGCACCGAATTGACGATGTTGTTGAGCTGCACCGTCATCGGGTAGGTGTCGGGCCGGGTGTAGACGACGCCGAATAGGAAGTCGTTCCAGATGCCGGTGACCTGCAGGATGATGGCGACGACGAAGATCGGCAGCGACATCGGCAGCATGATGCGCAGGTAGATGCCCCAGAAGCCGGCGCCGTCGACGCGTGCCGCCCGGAACAGCTCTTCCGGCATGGAGGTGAAATAATTGCGGAACAGAAGCGTCAGGATCGGCATGCCGAAAATGGAGTGCACGATCACCAGACCGGTAAGGCTGCCATAGAGGCCGATCTCGCGCAGGATGATGACGATCGGATAGATCATCACCTGGTAGGGAATGAAGGCGCCGACGATCAGGATGACGAAGAACGTATCGGCGCCTTTGAAGCGCCAGTTGGCCAGCGCGTAGCCGTTCACCGAAGCGATGGCGATCGACAGGATTACCGAGGGAACGGTGATGCGCACCGAATTCCAGAAACCACGCGAAAGTCCGTCGCAATTGAGGCCGGTGCAGGCCTGCGACCATGCCTTGACCCAGGGCTCGAAGGTGATCTCGAGCGGCGGCGAGAAGATGTTGCCGAGGCGGATCTCCGGCATGCCCTTGAGCGAGGTGACGACCATCACATAGAGCGGCAGGAGGTAGTAGAGCGCGACCACGACAAGCGTGCCGTAGAGGAAAATGTTGCGGCGCGAAAACATGTGCCGCGGCTTTGGCCCGCTCGGTCCGGAGGCATCATCCCGCAGGTTTGACGTGGCGGACAAGGAGACGGCATGGTCAGACACGCTTGCGGCCTCCGAATTCGAGATAGGCCCACGGCACGATGACGATCATCACCGACAGCAGCATCATGGTCGAGGCGGCAAAGCCCTGGCCGAGGTTCTGGGCGAAGAACATGTAGTCGTAGACATACTTGGCCGGCACTTCGGAGGCGATGCCCGGCCCGCCGCTGGTCTGCGCGACGACGAGGTCATAAACCTTGACGATGCCGGACGCGATGATCACCAGCGTGGTGATGAAAACCGGCCGCATCATCGGGATGATGATGAACAGATAGGTCTTCCACATGGGTATCCCGTCCACCCGTGCAGCCTTCCAGATATCCTCGTCGATGCCGCGCAGACCCGCCAGCATCAGGCACATGATCAGCCCCGTGCCTTGCCAAAGCGCCGCGATCGATATGCCGTAGATGACGATGCTGGAGTTGTAGAGCGGATTGAAATCGAAGCTGGTCCAGCCGAGGCTTCGCACCACGCCCTGGACGCCGAAATCCGGATTGAGCAGCCATTGCCAGACAAGGCCGGTGACGATGAAGGACAGCGCGAAGGGATAGAGGAAGATGGTGCGGAACGTATCCTCGAAACGGATTTTCTGGTCGAGCAGAGCCGCGAGCAGAAAACCGATCACCAGCGAGAATACCAGTGAGATCACGCCGTAGATCAAAAGATTCTCGATCGAGATCAGCCAGCGCGGCGTCGCCCACAGCCGGTAGTACTGGTCGAGCCCGACGAAGTTCAGCCGCGGCAGGAGCTTCGAATTGGTGAAGGAATAGAGAACCGTCCACGCGGTGCCGCCGACGAAGACCACCATTGCGGTGAGCACCATCGGGATCGAAGCGACCTTCGCATTGAGATTGCGGAAGAGTTGGCTCGGGCGTTCGCTCTTGCTCATCGGTACAGCCGTGCTGGATCGGATAAGGGCGGAAAGTCAGCACGCCTGGGCTCCCGGCCCTGCCTGGCAAGGTCGGGAGCGAAGCGGCTCGTCAGTCGTCAGTCAGCCGAAGCGATGATGTCGGCGAAGCGCTTCTGCGCCTCTTCGAGGCTCATGTCGGGCTTGGCGAAGAATTCGGAGAAAAGATCCTCCTTTTGCTTCTGGCTGTCCTGCGAGAGCAGCTGGTCCGTCCATGGGATGACCGCGCCCTTGGCTAGGATGGCAAGGCCCTTCTTCATGCAGTCGTTGGCCGCGTTGAGGTCGACGTCGCCGCGCACCGGCAGCGAACCCTTCTTGAGGTTGAAGGCAACCTGGGTCTTGGGATCGAGCAGTGTTTCGGCCAGCACTTCCTGCGCCTTGGCCTTGTCGGCATCCTTGAGCAGTGGGAAGTAGAAGGCGTCGCCGCCCGTGGCAATGACCTCGTTCAGGCCAAGGCCGGGAAGGCAGGTATAGTCCTTGCCGGCGGTCTTGCCGGCGACCTGGAACTCGCCTTGCGCCCAGTCACCCATGATCTGGCCGCCGGCCTTGCCGGTGATGACCATGTTGGTGGCCTGGTTCCAGTCCTGCACATTTGTGTTCTTGGCCATCTTGCGGGCGTCGTCGGCTGCCTTGAAGACCTTGGCGACTTCGGGACCGGCGGCGAACTTGGCGTCCTTGTCCTTGTAGACCTTGAGGAAGGTGTCGGTTCCTCCGACCGCGGCAAGCAGCACGTCGAAGGCGCCCGATGCCTGCCAGGCCTGCCCACCGACCGCGAGCGGCACGATGCCTGCCTTCTCCAGTGCCGGGGCCGCGGCCACATACTCATTCCAGTTCTTCGGCACCGGAACGCCGGCCTTCTCGAAGGCCGCGTTCGACAGCCACAGCCACTGCCAGGAATGGATGTTGACCGGCACGCAATAGATCTTGCCGTCGATCGTGCACGAGTCGAGCAGGCTCTTGGGCCGTACCACCTCCGTCCACTTGCCCTTGGTGGCGACGTCGGTGAGGTCGCGCATCAGGCCGGCCTGCACCAGCTCTTCCGCTTGCCTTCCATGATTGAATTGGGTGGCCCCCATCGGATCGCCGCCGGTGATGCGGCTGATCATGATCGGCCGTGCCGTGCCGCCGGACCCGGCGATGGCGCCGTCGACCCAGTGGTTGCCGGTGGCGTCGAATGCCTTGGCGAGTTCGGCGACCGCTGCCGCCTCGCCGCCGGAAGTCCACCAATGGGTGACTTCCAGATCGGTCGCGGCCGCCGGGCCGGCGAAGTTGAGCGCAACCGTCGCTGCAAACGCAGCGGTCAGGAATTTGTATCGCATTTCGGCTTCCTCCCAGAAATCTGAAACGTTACAGATTTTCGATACGGCAATTGAGGACCATGCGCAACCCCTTCCGGCAAGCTCGCTTTGATATTTTTCGAGCCGCGAACAAAATCCTTTCGCTGCGGTGTCATTGTGCGACGCAATATGCAAAACTGCACCGAAACAACGGCAAAGGCCGCAAAAAAACTTGCTGGCAGCATGCTTCCCACTGAATCCCAATGATTTTTCGCCACGCGGTTGACGACATCTCTCCGCGACCGCCAGCACCCGTTTCTACACCGATCGTGACAAGCTGTAACGTTTCAGTATATTGGTTCCGGTGCAGGTGACGCGCCCTGGGGAGCGGCCGCAAACATTGCCGGGCTGCCCGGCGGCTGCTATGCGCCTGATGGGCGGGACGGATGGACAGACAACGCACGGACAAGGATGACGAGGCGACGGCACAGGAACGGCCGACGCTGAAGACGCTTGCCTTCATGACCGGGCTCGGCGTCACCACCGTCTCGCGCGCCTTGAAGGACGCGCCCGAGATCGGCGCCGAGACCAGGCGTCGTGTCCAGCTCGTGGCCAAGCAGATCGGCTATCGGCCGAACCGTGCCGGCGTGCGTTTGCGGACCGGCAAGACCAATGTCATCAGCCTCGTGCTCAACACCGAGCACGAACTCATGAGCTTTGTCTCCGACATCATCTACGGCGTGACGGAAGTCATCGCCGACACGCCCTACCACCTGATCGTCACACCCTATTCGCGCTCGCAGGATCCACTGGATCCGGTGCGCTATCTCGTGGAGACCGGCTCGGCCGACGGCGTCATCATCTCGCGCACGCAGCCGAACGATCCGAGAGCCCGCTACATGCTGGAGCGCGGCATTCCCTTCGCCACGCATGGCCGCACCGAGATGGGGCTGGTTCATCCCTATCATGATTTCGATAACTACGCCTTCGCGGCCGAGGCGGTGCGCCATCTCGCCGGCATGGGCCGCCGCCGGCTCGCCTTGGTGACGCCGCCGGTCGGTTTGAGCTACTACCGCCATACGGTTGACGGCTTTGCCGACGCTCTGAGCGAAGTCGGCGCCAGCGAGGTGCCGTTCAACACCGTTTCGATCGACCATTCGATCGAACAGATCAGGATGAGGACCGCGCAGCTGATGCGGCGCGACATCAGGCCGGACGGTATCATCAGCAGCGCCGCGGCGGCGACGCTCGCCATCGTCGCCGGCATCGAGGATGCCGGCCTGAAGCTCGGCCGCGACGTCGACGTGGTGTCGAAGCAGTCGTCGGAACTGCTGCACCTGTTCAGGCATGAATTGCTGGTCGTCAACGAAGACTTCCGGCTGGCCGGCTCCGAACTCGCCCGCTCGGTGCTCGGCTGGATCGGCGGTGCCGCGCCCGGCACGCTGCAGAGCCTGAGCGAGCCGAAGGGCGTCGTGGCCTATCGGCCCTCGGGCGATTAGCCAGCCGCGCCGCTGCCCCACGGCCCGTGGAACGCACCCTGCTCGCCGATGCGCTCGAAACCATGCGCACCGAAGAAGTCGCGCTGCGCCTGGATCAGGTTCGAGGTGCCGCGGCCCTGGCGATAGCTGTCGAAATAGGCAAGCGCCGAAGACAGCGCCGGCACCGGCGCGCCGGCTTCGGAAGCCCTCGCCACGATGCGCCGCAGCGACGGATGCGCCTCCTTCATCAAGCTGATGAAAGCCGGCGCCATCAGCAAGTTGGTCGAAGCGCCGCCGCTGCCGAACGCCTCGGCCATCGTGTCGAGCATCTGCGAGCGGATGATGCAGCCGGCGCGCCAGATCTTGGCGATGGTCGGCATCGGCAGGTTCCAGTTGAACTCCTTCGAGGCGCCGGCCATCACGGCAAAGCCCTGCGCATAAGCTGATATCTTGCCGGCGAACAGCGCCAGTTCGAGGTCTTTCAGCACCGCGTCCTTGTCGCCGGAAATTTTCGTCACACCGATATTGCCATAGGCTTTTTCGGCTGCCTGCCGCTCGTCCTTGATCGACGACAGCACGCGCGCCGCCACCGCCGCCTCGATCGCGGTCGCCGGAATGCCGAGCTGCTGTGCCTCGATGACGGACCATTTGCCGGTGCCCTTCTGGCCGGCGCGATCGAGGATGATATCGACCACCGGCTTGCCGGTCTTCGGATCGTCGGCTGCGAGCACCTTGGCGGTGATCTCGATCAGGTACGAGTTGAGCCGGCCCTTGTTCCAGTTGGAAAACACCGTACCGATGTCCTTCGGCCCCATGCCCATTCCATCACGCAGGATGCCGTAGATCTCGGCGATCATCTGCATGTCGGCATATTCGATGCCGTTGTGGATGGTCTTGACGAAATGGCCGGCACCATCGGTGCCGAGCCAGGCGGCACAGGGCTCGTCCTTGAACTTGGCGGAGATGGCGGTCAGCACCTTCTCGACACGCTTCCACGAATCCTCCGTGCCGCCGACCATGATCGACGGTCCGTGGCGAGCGCCCTCCTCGCCGCCGGAGACACCCATGCCGATGAAGGTCAAGCCCGAGCCGGACAGTTCGGAGAAGCGCCGCATCGTATCGCGGAAATTGGCATTGCCGGCATCGATGACGATGTCGTTGTCGGACAGCACGCCGCGCAACGCTTCGATCTGCTCGTCCACCGGCTTGCCGGCCAGCACCATGATGATGATGGGGCGCGGCGGCCGGATCGCGGCCGCGAGTTCCTCCAGGCTGTAGCAAGGGACGACCATGTCCCTGAGCGCACCGGCATTCTCGACGAAGGCATCCGTGCGAGCCTTGGTGCGGTTGAAGACGGCGATGCGGTGCCCGTGCTCGGCGATGTTCAGCGCCAGGTTGGAACCCATCGTGCCAAGGCCGATCAGGCCGATTTCGGCTTTTTCCATCGTTTCTTCCCTGTTTCCGGATCGCTTTGTTGAGGCCGTGTTTTGTGGGCGATGATTGACGAGCGTTTCGGGCCGCGTCAACCGCCTCGCCGAATTGTGTTATAGTCGCAAGCTGACGTTTCCCGTTCTGCAACGGTATCACATCCGTGAGTTACGGCCTGAAGTCGATCGGCGCCTCGATCTTCACCATGTCGAAGTCCGAGACCAGGATGTCTATGCGCGCCATCCAGCGGCCGGGAAGCGGGATGATGAGGTTGTCGACACGCCAGCTGCCGTCGCCGGGCTTGGTTGCCGCGCGCTTCAGCGGCTCGATGCCGGAATCGGGTTTCGACAGCACCAGCGTCACTTCCTTGGCGTCCAGTGGCCCGAAATCGCCGGTCATGATGATCATCGAGGCGGCGACCGGCCCGGCGTGGCCAGGCGTGATGCTGAGATCGGCCATCGCCTGCAACGCGTGAATGTGGACCGAAACCGGCTGCGCCGCCGCGATCGCCAGCGCCCGTGGTGGCGGCGTGAAGCGCCAGCCGGCGGCGACCCCGAAAATCGCCAGCACGATCAGCACTTCGACGCCGACCGAGCGGGTGAGCCTGCGTTGCACCTCGGTTGCTCCCGCCTCGGCCGAGGCAGTGAGCTTCCAGCGATTGACGCCGGCAAGCGTGAACAGAAAGACCAGCAGCGCGAGTTTCAGCAGCAGCAGCCGGCCATAGGCTGTGTCGACAAGCGCCGACGGCGTCTGCACCTGGATCACGGCCAACACGATGCCTGCCGCGGCAAGCAAGGCGACCACAGGCAGGATTGCCCATGAGAAGCGGCGCAGGAATTCAACGGCGCCGGCCGCCTGACGCTTCAGCGCGAGGCCGAGCGGAACCAAAGCGCCGGCCCAGAAGGCGATGCCGACGCCATGGACGAAGACCAGTGGCCGTGTCAGCCATTGCGGTTCGGCCGCACTGGCATGGCCACTGGCGGCAAGCGCGACGCCGACTCCGGCGAGGGCCGCAAGAGAAAATGGCCTGGCGGTCGCGCGCGGTCCGGCCAGCGACAGCAGGCCAAGCCCCAACGCGATCAGGGCGATCAGCACCGTCCAGCCGAAGCTGGTGCTTAGCCCGGTGCGCCAGGCTACCGGCTGCGCCAGATGGGAGAGCGGCGTCCCTAGCGCATCGAGACCTTGCAAGCCGAGCGACAGGGGTGCCGCCACCAGCCCGCACAGGATCGCGGCCGTGACAAAGCGCTGACCGGCACGGCCATCCCGGGCCAGCCAGGCAAGGGCGAAAGCGCCGCCAATGCCTAGGAAAAGGCCCGTATAGAGAAGAACCTTGCCGATCCATATCGCCGACCGCAACGGCCAGTCGACCGCCTCGGAGACGGCCGGCGGCTCGCTTGGCGCGCCGATGGAAAACAGGAACGAGCCGCCGACCGGATGGCCATCGGCGGAAATGACACGCCAGCTCAGCACATGCGTGCCGGTTTTGAGCGCCTGCGGATTGTCGATCTCGACGGTCTGGTCGCTCAGGCGGAAGGAAGTCAGCGGAACCGGCGTGCCGTCGGGCGTCACCAGCGTCAGCACCAGCGGCGAGACCGGCTCGCCGAAAGTCAGCGAGAACTGAGCCGGCGCCTGCGCCAGCACGGCGCCGTCGGCCGGGTCGGTCTTGATCAGCGCCGCATGGGCAAAAGCCTGGCTTGTCGAGGCCATGACGATGAGCGCCATGACCACCGCGAAAAGCCCACTAGCCCAGCCGAATCGCTTGCCGGTCCTTGCAGGCCCTTGAAGTGGGGATGTCGCGTTCATGCTTTCGCCATGGAGTTGGCGGCGCAGCTTGCGGACCGGGTGCGCCGCCAGAAAATCATTTCTTCGGCGTGAGCTTGATGCCGGGCGCCGGGGTCTCCAGCGCGTCCTCATCCTGTCCGGCGGCAGGAATCTCGATCCAGCGGGCGGCGGCATCGCCGCATTCCTGCACCACCGGGAAGTAGAGCTTCTGGCCGACGAGCAGATCCGCCGTCAGCGTCGCCCGGAAGACGAACTCGTCGTAGAATTCATCCGGGAGATTGCCGCCGCTCCAGTCGACTTCCTTCACCCCATCGGCCACCGCCTGACCATAAAGCTGGTAGGATTTTTCGTATTTGCCCTTCTTGGTCTGCAGCGTCCAGCCGGGCTTCGGCATCGGCTTCACCGCGATCACCCCTTCCGGGATCTGCACGCGCACGGCGGTCGTCGCCTTGCCGTCGCAGCCATGCGGCACGCGCAAGACGGCCTTGTAGGTCGAGCCGACGGCCGCCTCCTGGGTTTCGAGCGTGATATGCGCCAAGGCGGCATTTGTCCCCAGCACGAGAAACGCGCCGGCCGCCAAAAGATACTTGTTCATGATGGTCCCTCTGATCTCAAAATTCGTGGATCGGCGCGATCAATTGGCGTGGTCGTCCATGCCGCCCATTTCGCCCATGCCCTCGACGGCGAACTCGACGCTGACCGTACCGGCCTTCTCGAAGGTCAGCGTGGCGGCGAATTTTTCACCCTGTTTGGGTTGCCGCTTCAGGCCGATGAACATCAGATGATAGCCGCCGGGCGCCAGGGCAACTTTGCCGCCTGCCGGGATTTCCAGGCCACCGTCAACTGGCCGCATGGTCATGACGCCGTCCTTGACGCCCATTTGATGCAGCTCGGCCTTTTCGGAGACGTCGGAGGTAATCGAGAGCAGCCGGTCCGCGGCGCTGCCCTTGTTAAGGATGGTGAAATAGCCGCCGGCCACCTTGGCGCCGGCCGGCGTGGCGCGCGACCAGGGATGTTCGATTTCGAGATCGCCGACCTTGAATTCATGCGCCAGGACTGCCTGGGCGCCAAGGAACACAAGCGCTAGGGCTAACGCCGCAATGCCGAGATCGGCTTTGAAGCGAGACAGGGCGCGGCCGAACACAGTGCCCGCCGACATACGGAAAGAATGGGACATGATTGCTCCATGACGTGATGATCGCGCCGTCGCCGGTCACGAATGGTTTGATCTTGGATGAGTACGCTCGCGAAAGGTTCCGCAAGCAAGCAGGCTCAAGCCGCCAGTGGCGGCGCGCGCGGGTTCGACGGGGACCGTTCACGGGCGAAGTCGAGATGCGTGGTCGCCGGGAAGACGAAGGCGACGATCTCGAAGGACAGGGACGCAAGCGCAAGCCCGGCATCGGGCGGCGGCGCATAGGTTGGAGAAAACATGCTGCAGCCGAGTGTGCAGCAGGCCGGCAGATGGGATGGATGCTGGTCGCCGCCGGGAAGCTGGGTGGCACCGTCGTGGGTACAGATGACGTTGCCGAAGGCATCCAGTTGCGCGGCACTCTGCCCGGTGCCGAAAGCGAACGCACCAAGTGTAGACTGGAGCAACAGCAGATACGCCGCGACAAGCGCGACCGGTATGCTCCACGGTCTCCCCGGGCTGTTCAAACCATCTGCCTCTAAAGCAATCCTGAAAGGATACCTATCACGGGAGCGGCAGGTCGAAAATCGGCAATTCAATGCTGCGGCAACGCGGCACTCAAGGACGGCCGGCTTTCCGGGATCGAGGTCAGCAATGTCTGGCGTGCCGACTTCAGGTGCTTGCGGCAGGCTGCATCGACCTTGCCGAGGTCGCGCGACTTGAGTGCCTCGATATAGGCGAGATGCTCGCCGATCGCGACTTCGTTGCGCTCGCGCTCCTGCGCCTTGTTCCACTGGTAATGGTAATGGAAGATCATGGCGATGACGTCGTAGAAATCGACGATGAAGCGGTTGCGCGAGGCGCGATGGATGAGCCGGTGGAGGCGCTCGTCCAGTTCCGAGAACTCATTGAAGCGCGTCGCGATCTCGCGTGCCAGAACGCGGTGTTCCTCCTCCAGCCGGTCGAGATCATCCCAGACCGGACTGTCCTGCGGCAGCGCGGTGAAGGCGGCGGCCGAACGCAATTCGAACATTTCGCGGATCTCGGTCAGTTCCAGCGCGAAGGCCCGCGTAAAACCCTTCAGCACCCAATGGCTGTTGCGGCGTTTTTCGATCAGGCCGAAACGGGAGAAGCGGATCAGAAACTCGCGCACGCTGGTGGTGCCGACGCCGATCTCGCGCGCCAGTTCGAGCTCGTTGATCTGCATGCCGGCCTCGGCGCCGCCGGCCAGCAGCCTGCGCATGAACGACCGCTCGATGATCTCAGCCAGTGTGTCGGTCTCTTCCTCGGGAAAGAAGTCATCGGGACGCGGGTCGCGCAGCACCGTCTTGGCGCGCTTGTTCCAGGCGATCAGCCCGGTTTCCTCCATGCGCGCCAGGATGCTGCGCACGGTCGTGCGGCTGACGCCGAGCAGCACACCCAGCTCAGGTTCCGACGGCAGGCTGCGCGTCTCGTCGAGCAGCCTGAGGCAGCGGTTGTAGGCGTCCTTGTAGACGTTGTTGCTCTTCGACATCCCCTGACCCATTCATGCCGGCGCTTGCAGCGGCCGGCTTGAAGCGCAATATGACGTTCCCAGAACCCTGAAAAGCAGGAATCTCTTTCTCCGGGTCCGGCTCATTGTTTCCAGCGCCACCACTTGCCCAGGGCGGAACCGCAGCGAAAAAACAATTGACGCAAAACTGTTTTTTCACGATAAAAGACATTAACTCTTAACAGGCGCGTGTCAATCCGCGCATCCCAGGATCACCCAGGAAACGCCCGTGAACGTCTCGAACACCATCCTTCTGTCTCCCGCCGACAACGTCGCCGTCGCCAATGGCCGTATCGAGATCGGCACCGCGCTGCCGGGCGGCGCCCTCGCTGCCGCCGTCATCGAGCCTGGCCACAAGGTGGCGATCAAGCCGATTGCCACGGGTGAAGCCGTGGTCAAATACGCCCAGGCGATCGGCCGCGCCACACAGGACATCGCGCCGGGCGAGCATGTCCATTCGCACAATCTGGTCTTCGAGGCCGGCCGGCTGCCGGTGGTGCCGCCGAGCGAGGCCGAGCATGCGACGGAGGCCGACCGCGCCCGCACCTTCATGGGCTATCGCCGCGCCGATGGCCGCGCCGGCACGCGCAACTTCATCGGCATCATCGCCAGCGTCAATTGCTCGGCCACCGTCTGCCATTCGATCGCCGACACCGCCAACCGGACCTTGCTGCCGAAATATCCCGGCATCGATGGCTTCGTGCCGATCGTCCATGGCCAGGGTTGCGGCATGAGCGCCACAGGCGACGGCATGATGGTGCTGCACCGGACCTTGGCCGGCTATGCCCGCCACCCGAATTTCGGCGGCGTGCTGATGGTCGGCCTCGGCTGCGAGGTCAACCAGCTTACCCTCTACGGCCAGAAGGGTGCCGCCGCCGGCAAGCGCCACTTCAACATCCAGGATGCCGGTGGGTCGCGCAAATCGGTGGAAAAAGCGATGGGCGTGCTGGCCGAGATCGCCGAGGAAGTCGGCCAGTTGAAGCGCGAGCCGATTCCGGTCAGCGAGATCGTCGTCGGCCTGCAATGCGGCGGCTCCGACGGCATGTCGGGCATCACGGCCAATCCGGCGCTGGGCGCGGCCGTCGACATCCTGGCCGGCGTCGGCGGCATCGGCATCCTTTCCGAGACGACAGAAATCTACGGCGCCGAGCACCTGCTCGCCTATCGCGCCGCAAGCCCCGAGATCGCCAAGAAACTCGATGGCTATGTGAAATGGTGGGAAGATCACGTCGCCAAGCATGGCGCCTCGATCGACAACAACCCGTCGCCCGGCAACAAGCGCGGCGGCCTCACCACCATCCTGGAAAAGTCGCTCGGTGCGGTCGCCAAGGGCGGCCAGACGCCGCTCAACGGCGTGTTCGGCTATGCCGAGAAGGTCACCGGCAACGGGCTGGTGTTCATGGACACGCCCGGTTACGACCCGGTCTCGGCCACCGGTCAGGTGGCGGGCGGCGCCAATGTCATCGTCTTCACCACCGGCCGCGGTTCCTGCTTCGGCTGCCGGCCGACACCCTCGATCAAGGTCGCCACCAACTCGACCATGTATCACCAGATGGAAGAGGACATGGACGTCAATTGCGGCGTCATCGCCTCCGGCGAAAAGACCATTGCCGGCATGGGCCGCGAGATCTTCGAACTGATCGTCGAGACGGCTTCGGGCCGCAAGACCAAGAGCGAGGATTTTGGCTACGGCGACAACGAGTTCGTGCCCTGGCATCTCGGCGCGACGCTCTAGTTTTCGACGCATGTCTGGTAAACTTGCCGACCCGCACAACGGTCGGCCACGGGGAGGTTATGCATGAAAAGACGCCGCATCGGCCAGACGGCACTGGAGGTCACCGAGATCAGCTTCGGCGGCGCTGCGATCGGCGGCCTCTACCGGGCCTGTTCGCGCGAAGCGGCGATGGAAACGCTGCAAGGCGCATGGGAAGCCGGCCTGCGCTATTTCGACACCGCGCCCTTCTACGGTTTCGGCCTGTCGGAGCGTCGCTTCGGCGATTTCCTGCGCTACAAACCACGTGATTCCTACGTGCTGTCGACCAAGGTCGGCCGCCTGTTCCGCCCGGTGCCGGAAGACCAGGTGCCGGACCATTCCTATGTCGATCCGCTACCCTTCGCGCTCGACTACGACTATTCCTATGACGGCATCATGCGGTCGGTCGACTTCAGCTATGCGCGGCTTGGGCTAAACAGGATAGACATCCTGTATGTGCACGACATCGGCGTTTACACGCATGGTGTCGAGAAGACCAAACTGCACTTTCGCCAGTTGATGGACGGCGGGCTCAAGGCGCTCGAGGAGCTGAAGCGGGCCGGCACGATTTCGGCCTACGGGCTCGGCGTCAACGAAGTCCAGATCTGCCTCGACGTGATGCGCCGGGCGCCGCTCGACTGCATCCTGCTCGCCAGCCGTTATTCCTTGCTCGACCGCAGCGCGGAAGCCGAACTGCTGCCGCTGTGCCGTGCGCAACAGACGTCGCTGGTCATCGGCGGCGTTTTCAACTCGGGCATATTGGCGACCGGGCCGGTGCAGGGCGCGCATTTCGACTACCAACCCGCCAGCCGCGACGTTCTCGACCGTGTCGACGCCATGGAGAAGATCGCCGGTGAAGGCGGTTATCCGCTGGCGGCGGCCGCGTTCCAGTTTCCTTTGCACGAACCTGCAGTTGCCACCGTGCTGACCGGTACCGCAAGATTGGCGAACCTGACACGCAACCTCGAGCTGCTCGATATCGACGTGCCGGAGACGGAATATGCCAAGTATCGTCCCTACACGGTGGTGCAGAAACTGTCTTGAAGCGCGCACCGTCGCAATGTGCACAGGGTCGCGGGTCGGCTTCACAATGTTGCGACCTCAGAAAAGAATGAACATTCCATGTTGACTGCTGTATGGAATTAATATTCCATGCTTCCGTAGAACGGAAACGGGAGCGCCTGACTAAGACTGGAGAGGAGCCGCGCCGGTAGGTGAATCGTTGTCAGGCCTTTGGGAGGACTGACTGGAAACACCGCTTGCATCGGCCGGAACGATGCACTATCAAAACAGTGCAACTGTTTTTTATTGATAAAGTTCTGTTTGGGCCACGCCTATCCGAACCGAGCTTCCGTAACGTTCACCAGGCGACTTAGGGAGGATCCCATGAAATTCGTGACCAGCATTCTCAACCGCCGCGCCGTCATGGCCCTGGCGGCAGCCTCGATGCTCGCCGGCGTCATGCATACCGCACCGGTCTCGGCGGCGGACGTGACCATTCCGATCATCGTCAAGGATACCACGTCCTTCTACTGGCAGATCGTTCTGGCCGGCGCCCGCAAGGCCGGCAAGGACCTCGGCGTCAACGTGCCGGAACTCGGCGCCCAGGCTGAGACCGACGTCAACGGCCAGATCTCCATCCTCGAAAACGCCGTCGCCGGCAACCCGGCCGCCGTCGTCATCGCGCCGACCGAAGCCAAGGCGCTCGGCAAGCCGATCGACGAAGCCGCGACCAAGGTCAAGGTCATCGGCATCGACTCGGGCGCCGACTCCAAGGCCTTCACATCGTTCCTGACCACCGACAACGTGCAGGGCGGCCGCGTCGCCGCTGACGGTCTCGCCGCCGCGATCGGCGCCGCCAACGGCGGCAAGGTCGAGGGCAAGGTTGCGCTTATCACCGCGCTCCCCGGCGCCGGCTCGCTCGAACAGCGCGCGCAAGGCTTCAAGGAACAGCTCAAGGCCAAGTATCCCGGCCTCGAACTGATCGCCGACAAATACGCCGACGGCCAGGCCACCACCGGCCTCAACATCGCGACCGACCTGATCACCGCCAATCCGGACCTGAAGGGCATCTTCGCGTCAAACCTGATCATGGCGCAAGGCGTCGGTCAGGCGATCGCCGAGAACAAACTTGCCGGCAAGGTCGGGTTGATCGGCTTCGACAGCGACGAGAAGCTGATCAAGTTCCTCAATGACGGCGTCATTTCCGGCCTCGTCGTGCAGGATCCGTACCGGATGGGCTATGACGGCATCAAGACGGCGCTCGCCGCCTCGAAGGGCGAGAAGGTGGAGGCAAATGTCGACACTGGCGCCAATCTGGTGACCAAGGCCAATATGAAGGACCCCAAGATCGACGCGCTGCTCAATCCGAAGCTCTAAGCAGCCGGTGTTCAAAACCGTTTCCGGGGCGTCGCGCCCCGGAAACATCCGCCGCCACGAGCGGCTTGGCAATCGGCCGGCTTTGGCTAGGCTGTTTGAAAAGACGATCACAGCCTCGCCGGGTGCCAGCCGCGAGGCCAATCTGGGAGGATCGCCATGACGCCGACGGCGCACGAACTGCATCCGGCTCCCGCGCTGGAGCCCGGAGGGACCATCCTCGAATTGCGCGGGCTGGAAAAGCGCTATCCCGGCACTCACGCCTTGAAGCCGGTGGACCTTGCCTTCAAGGCAGGCGAGATCCACGCCATCGTCGGCGAGAACGGCGCCGGCAAATCCACGCTCATCAAGCTTTTGACCGGCGTCATGCCGCGCACCTCCGGAGAAGTGATCTGGGAGGGCCAACCGGCTGCACTGGCGACCCCGCATGAGGCGATGGCGCTCGGCATCAACGCCGTCCACCAGGAGGTCGTGCTCTGTCGTCATCTGACCGTCGCCGCCAACATGTTCCTCGGCGAGGAGAATTCGCGCTTCGGCATCCTGCAGCAGCGCGCCATGGTCAGGGAGGCGCAGAAGATCATCGACGATCTCGGCTTCGACCTGCCGGCGCATGTCACATTGGGCGATCTGACCATCGGCCAGCAGCAGCTGATCGCCGCCGCCCGCGCCACCGTGCGCGGCACCAAATTCCTGATCTTCGACGAGCCGACCGCTTACCTGACCCGCAAGGAGGCCGACCAGCTCTTCACTCTGATCCGTCGCCTGAAGTCCGAGGGCGTGACGATCATCTATATCAGTCACCGCATGGAGGAAGTGTTCGAACTCGCCGATCGTGTTTCGGTGCTGCGCGACGGCACGCTGGTCGGCACCAGGAACATCAGCGAGACCAATGACGCCGAACTCGTCAAGCTGATGATCAACCGTTCGATCGAACAAATCTACCACAAGGAGCATTTCACTCCGGGTGCCGCGATCGTCGAGGCCAGAAGCCTCTCGGGCAAGGGCTTCGAAAATGTGTCGATGACAGTCCGTGCCGGCGAGATCGTCGGGCTCTACGGCCTGATCGGCGCTGGACGCAGCGAATTCGTCACCACGCTCTACGGCCGGCACAAGAAGTCGGCCGGTCAGGTCCTGTGGGAAGGCAAGGATGTCCAGATCAACTCCGAGCATGACGCCATCAAGCTCGGCATGGCGCTGGCGCCGGAAAGCCGCCGCGACCAGGGCCTTTGTCTCAACCTGCCGGTCGGCCTCAACCTCAACCTGCCGATCTACAAGCGCATCTCCAGCAATCTGTTGATCTCGAACGCGAAAGAGAAGGCCGAGGCCGACCGCCAGATCGCAGGCCTCAGGATCAAGACGCCGACGCGCCATGCGTTGGCTTCCAGCCTGTCGGGCGGCAATCAGCAGAAGATCGTCATCGGCAAATGGCTGGCGCACGGCGCCAAGCTGTTCATCTTCGACGAGCCGACGGTCGGCGTCGACGTCGGCACCAAGGCGGAGATCTACCGCCTGTTCAGCGCGCTCTTGTCGAAGGGCGCGGGCATCATCCTGATCTCGTCCTATTTGCCGGAAGTCTATGAACTGGCCGACACGCTGCATGTGTTCCGCCGCGGCAAGCTGGTGGCCACGCACGGGTTCCACACCGCCGATCACGAAGACATTCTCACACAGGCGCTCGCCGAGAAACAAGAAAAGCTGGGAGGAAAGACATGAGCACCGAGGCGATTCCTGCCGAAAAACCGAAGCGCAATTACAACGCACTGTTTGGACTGACGCTGCTGGCGCTGCTGGTGCTGCTGTGGGTCATTCTGTCGTTCTCCACGTCGAGCTTCGCGTCGGCCAACAACATCTCGAATCTGCTGCGTCAGGGTTCGATGATCGCCATTTTGGCTGTCGGCCAGACCTTCGTCATCATCACCGGCGGCATCGATCTGTCCGTCGGTGCCGTGGTCGGCTTCGCAACAGTCATCGCCGCGATGCTGATCAATGCCGGCCTCCCGGTCTTCCTCGCCATCCTGCTCACCCTGCTGGTCGGCGTCGCCATCGGCCTTTTCCATGGGTTTGGCATCGTCAAGATGGGCCTGCCGCCCTTCATCATCACGCTGGCGACCCTGACCTCGCTGCGCGGCATTGGCCTTTTGATGACCAACGGCAATTCGATTTCGATCAACAACGATGCTTTCCAGGAATTCTCGCGCAACTCCTTCGTCGGCATCCCCAATCTGTTCTGGATGGTGCTGCTGGTCGGCATACCCGCCTATGTCTTCCTGCATCACAGCCGCTGGGGCCGGTACCTGTTCTCGGTCGGGTCGAACGCCGAGGCCTCGCGCCTGTCCGGCGTCAATGTCCAGCGCACCATCTTCATGGCCTACACGCTGTCGGGTCTCTGCGCGGCGTTCGTCGGTGTGCTCTTGGCTTCGCGCATCGGCATCGGCAATCCGACCCAGGCCGAAGGATGGGAACTGCAGGCGATCGCCTCGTCGGTGATCGGCGGCACCTCACTGTTCGGCGCGGTCGGCTCGGTGCACGGGCCACTGCTCGGCGCCTTCATTCTCGCCACCATCAACAACGGCGCCAACCTGCTCAACGTCAACGCCTTCTGGCAGCGTGTCATCACCGGCGTGCTGATCATCGTCATCGTCTATTTCGATGGCCTGCGCCGCCGCGGCGGCAAGTAGCGACAGACCAAAATCGATCGCCGGCCCTGTCGGAAACAGGCCGGCGATTTCATGACAGAGTGGATTGAAGCATGAAAGCCGTCGTCTGCCGCTCGCCAGGCGAGCTTATCCTGGAGGACCGCCCTGCTCCCGGCTCGCCGCCTCCCGGCTGGGCGCTGGTCGCGGTCAGCCATGTCGGCATCTGCGGCACCGACTACCATATCTTCGAGGGCAAGCATCCGTTCCTCGCCTATCCCCGCATCATGGGCCACGAAGTGTCCGGCACCGTCGTCGAAGTCGGCGAAGGAGTCGGTCTTGCGGTCGGCGAACCGGTGATCATCAACCCCTATCTCTCCTGCGGCAAATGCATCGCCTGTCGGCACGGCAAGCCAAATTGCTGTGTCAGGATCGAAGTGCTCGGCGTGCATCGCGACGGCGCCATGTGCGAACAGATACTGGTGCCGGCACAGAACCTTTATCCCACAAACGGGCTGTCGCTCGCCGACGCCGCCGCCGTCGAATTCCTGGCCATCGGCGCGCATGCCGTGCGCCGCGCGCGTTCCGAGCCCGGTGGACGCGCGCTGGTCATCGGCGCCGGCCCGATTGGGCTTGGCACCGCCATCTTCGCACGCATTGCCGGACTCGACGTGACACTTCTCGACATGAGCACCGAAAGACTGACCTTCGCCGCGAGCGAGCTCGGCTTTTCGATTCTCGACGGCTCGCAAGCACCCGCGTCCGATCTGGTGCGTGATGCGACCGACGGCGAAGGCTTCGACGTGGTCTTCGACGCCACCGGCAACACCCTGTCGGTGCAATCGGCCTTCGCCCATGTCGCGCATGGCGGCACACTGGTGCTGGTCAGCGTCGTCAAGGACGACATCGTCTTTTCCGACCCTGAGTTCCACAAGCGCGAAATGACATTGGTCGGCAGCCGCAATGCGTTGCGCGCCGACTTCGATCATGTCGCCGCCTCGATCCGCAATGGGGCCGTGCCGCTAGCCAAGCTCGTCACCCACCGCACCACGCTGGCCGATACGCCAGGGGATCTCGCACGCTGGGCGCACGAAAAGTCGGGCCTGATCAAGGCCGTGATCGAGATCGGATAGCCTTACAGCGCCGAGAGCTTCAGCTCCACTCGCTCAGCCGGGAAGCGCGACTCCGAAAACTGGATCGGCTGGCCGTCTGGCGTGACGTTGACCGCCACCGTGACCAGCACGATGGCGCCGGGCTGCAGATCGAGATCGGCGAGATCGGCGGCGTCCGCATGGCGCGCCGACAGCACGGTCGATTGCCTGAGATAATCGTCGATACCGAAACGGGCGAGCGACGCGGTGATCGAACCGGTCTGCGCCATCGCTTTGTCGATGCCTGCAAAGCGCCTCGCCTCGAACCAAGCGGCGGCGCGCGACACCGGCCGCCCGTCGGCCTCGCCGCGTGTCTCCAGCCGTATCATCTCGGTGCCACGGGCCAGACCGAGCCCTTCGGCAACGCGCTGGCTGGCGGGCTCGATCGATGAGGAGAGCAGCACGATGTGCCGTTCCGACGTCTGACCCTGCAGGCCAGTCGAAAAGCGTGTCCGCGCGCCGATCGGATAGGACAGCCGCTTACGCGACAAGACGAAGGTGCCGCGCCCCTGTTCGGCCCGTAGCACGCCCTCCTGCACGAGGGCCGATATGGCGCTGCGTACGGTGTGACGGTTGACGCCGTAGCGCTCGGCCAGCGCGACCTCGGGCGGCAGCGCGGCATTCTCGGCAAAATCACCGGTGGCAATCGATTGCAGGATCCTGTCAGCGATCTGGCGCCACAGTGAAACACCGCTGCGCCGCTCGATGCTATCAGCCGCTTGCTGCCCTATCATGTTTTTGCCCCCCGGCCTGTCACGCACCCGTCATGGACTCGCGTTAGGTAATATGTATAATTTGTATAGTTATCTATATCAATAGACAAATTTAGCAAAGAGGAAAGTTGGCGATGCGAGGACAGGAAGCCCGCGACCAGGCCGAGCGCAAGGCCGCCATGGCAACGCTGGCGCAATCGAGCGGCGACGACATCGTGCGGCTCTGGAACGAGGCCGGCCTGCCTTCACAAGCCGAATTGCTGCGCGGCCCCGAGACCGGCCTGGTCACGCTGCGTGGCCGCATCGGCGGCGGCGGCGCGCCCTTCAATGTCGGCGAAGCGACCATCACTCGTGCCACCGTCCGGCTGCCATCCGGGCAGGTCGGCCATTGCTACGCGCTTGGCCGCGATAAGCAGAAGGCGAAGCTGGCAGCCATCGCCGACGCGCTCTGGCAGAACCCTGCCCGCCGCACCGAGGTCGAGAACAGGCTCATTGCCCCCTTGCGGTCGGCTCTGACCGCTGCCCGCGAAAAACGCCGCGCCGAGACGGCGGCGACGAAAGTGGATTTCTTCACCATGGTTCGCGGAGAAGATTGATGGATATCGCTGCGCAATCGATCGAGGGCGGTTTCGCCGATCCGGTCTTCAACGCACAGGCCGTGTTTCGGGCTGTCATGGATGCCATGGCGCGGCCGGGCAGCGTCCAGCCCTTACCGGCGCGGACCCGCCCGCCGGCGCCGCTTTCGGCAACATCAGGCTCCATTGCCCTGGCGCTGTGCGACAACGACACGCCGCTCTGGCTCGACCCGGCACTGCATGCCTCCGCGGCGATCAGCTCCTGGCTTGGTTTCCACACGGGCGCACCGCTGGCCAACACATCAGCCGACGCGCATTTCGCGTTTATTGCCATGCCCGCCGAGATGATGGCGATCGATGGCTTTTCCCAGGGCACGCAGGACTATCCCGACCGATCGACGACGCTGATCCTGCAGGTCGGCGACCTCGCTTCAGGGGCCCCGCTGTTGCTGGAAGGCCCCGGCATCGAAACCAGCGCCACGATCGCACCGGCCCAGATGCCGCGCCATTTCGTCGAGCAGTGGAAGCAAAACAACAAGCGCTTTCCTCGTGGCGTCGACATCATCCTCGCCACATCGGACGGCATAGCCTGCCTGCCGCGCACGACGCGCATCAAGACGATGGAGGCTTGAAGATGTATGTCGCGGTCAAAGGTGGCGAAGCCGCAATTGCCAACGCTCACAGCCTGCTTGCCGACCGCCGGCGCGGCGACCGCTCAGTGCCGGCGCTGCGCCTTGACCAGATTGTCGAACAACTGGCGCTCGGCGTCGACAGGGTGATGAGCGAAGGCTCGCTCTATGACCGTGAACTCGCGGCGCTAGCTATCGTCCAGGCGCGCGGCGACATGATCGAGGCGATCTTCCTGGTGCGCGCCTACCGCACCACGCTGCCGCGCTTCGGTTACACCAGCCCGATCGACACCAGCGCGATGCTGGCCGAACGGCGCGTCTCGGCGACCTACAAGGATCTGCCTGGCGGCCAGTTGCTTGGCCCGACTTTCGACTACACCCACCGCCTGCTCGACCCCGAGCTGGCCGCCGGCGTCGATGTCGCCGAACCGTTGCAGCGCGCCGGCGAGGCCGAGCCCATGCCGCGTGTCTCGGCGATCCTCGCTCGCGAAGGCCTGATCGAACCCGATGGCGACATGCCGCAGGACCATGTTCCCGGCGACATCACCCGCGAGCCGCTGGAATTCCCGATGGCGCGCGACATCCGCCTGCAGGCGCTGTCGCGCGGCGACGAAGGTTTTCTGCTGGCGCTCGGCTATTCCACGCAGCGCGGCTATGCCCGCAACCATCCGTTCGTCGGCGAGATCCGCATCGGCGAGGTCGAGCTGGAGCTCGACGTGCCCGAACTGCCGTTCGCCGTGCCGCTCGGCACGGTGCGGGTCACCGAATGCCAGATGGTCAACCAGTTCAAGGGTTCGGCCAAGGCGCCGCCGCAATTCACCCGTGGCTACGGCCTCGTCTTCGGCCAGAGCGAGCGCAAGGCGATGGCCATGGCGCTCTGCGACCGGGCGCTGCGCGCCTCCGAACTCGGCGAGGACATCCTTGCTGCCGCGCAGGACGAGGAGTTCGTCATCTCGCACTCCGACAATGTCCAGGCCACCGGCTTCGTCGAGCATTTGAAGCTGCCGCACTATGTCGACTTCCAGGCCGAGCTCGACCTCGTGCGCCGCATGCGCGCCGAGTATGAGGCCCGCGAAAATCCAGCGAAGGTCGAAGAGAAAAGGGAGGCGGCGGAATGATCCTAGCTGCCGCCATGCCCACTATCGGCACCGCCACTATGACCAGCACTGTAGTGGCCACTATGTGCCTCGTTGAACCCTTTGCTACCGGCAACAGTCTCACCTTGCGCGCCTTCTTTCGGTGCGGGCAGAACCATGCGTCGAAGGACAAAGGCAACCGCGCCGACAAACACCAGCAGCAGAATTCCGAGATGCATCCAACCGGTTTGGGTCATCTGAATTCGCCCCTGTTTCCGCGTCCTGGACGTCAATTCAATAGCACGAAGCGGATGTGATCGCCATGACCGACATCGCCACCTACAACTTCGCCTATCTCGACGAGCAGACCAAGCGGATGATCCGCCGCGCGATCCTCAAGGGCATCGCCATCCCCGGCTACCAGGTGCCGTTCGCCTCACGCGAAATGCCGATGCCCTATGGCTGGGGCACCGGCGGCGTCCAGGTCACGGCATCGATCATCGGCCCCGACGATGTGCTGAAGGTCATTGACCAGGGCGCCGACGACACCACCAACGCCGTTTCGATCCGCGCCTTCTTCAAGAAGGTCGCCAATGTTGCCGTCACCACCGATACCGCCACCGCCACCATCATCCAGACCCGCCACCGCATCCCTGAACAGCCGCTGACGGCGGGCCAGGTGCTGGTCTATCAGGTACCGATCCCCGAGCCGCTGCGCTTCCTCGAACCGCGCGAGACCGAAACGCGCAAGATGCATGCGCTGGAGGAATACGGTCTCATGCATGTGAAGCTCTATGAGGACATCGCCAAGCATGGGCGCATCGCCACCACCTATGCCTATCCGGTGAAGGTCGAGGGCCGCTATGTGATGGACCCTTCGCCGACGCCGAAATTCGACAACCCCAAGATGCACCGCTCGCCGGCCCTGCAGCTGTTCGGCGCCGGCCGCGAAAAGCGCATCTATGCTGTGCCGCCCTTCACCGACGTCGTCAGCCTCGACTTCGAGGATCATCCGTTCGAAGTGCAGACTTTCGACCAGCCCTGCGCGCTGTGCGCGGCCGAGAATGTCTATCTCGACGAGGTCATCCTCGACGACCATGGCGGCCATATGTTCGTCTGCTCCGACACCGATTATTGCGAGAAGCGGCGTGAAGAGGGCCATCGCGGCCACCTTGCCCCCGAAACCGATCTCGCCCCAGGAAACATGGAGCCAGCGCAATGACCGACGAACCGCTGTTGCGCGTCTCGGCGCTGTCGAAATTCTACGGCTCGCGCGTCGGCTGCGACAACGTCTCTTTCGACCTGTGGCCGGGCGAGGTTCTGGCGGTCGTCGGCGAATCCGGCTCCGGCAAGACGACGCTGCTCAACTGCCTGTCGACGCGGCTGCTGCCCTCCTCCGGCACCGCCAGCTACCGCATGCGCGACGGCCAGTTCCGCGAGCTCTACCGCATGAGCGAGGCCGAGCGCCGCTTCCTGATGCGCACCGACTGGGGTTTTGTCCATCAGAACCCGGCCGATGGGCTGCGCATGACCGTGTCGGCCGGCGCCAATGTCGGCGAGCGTCTGATGGCGGTCGGCGACCGCCATTACGGCAAGATCCGCGCCACGGCGGTCGACTGGCTGTCGCGCGTCGAGATCGAGGAAGACCGCATCGACGACGAACCGCGCGCCTTTTCCGGCGGCATGCGCCAGCGCCTGCAGATCGCCCGCAATCTCGTCACCGGGCCACGGCTGGTGTTCATGGACGAGCCGACCGGCGGCCTCGATGTCTCGGTGCAGGCGCGCCTGCTTGATCTCTTGCGCGGTCTGGTCACCGATCTTGGCCTTGCGGCCATAGTCGTCACCCACGACCTCGCCGTGGCGCGGCTTCTGTCGCAGCGCATGATGGTGATGAAGGACGGCCGCGTCGTCGAAAGCGGCCTCACCGACCGCGTGCTCGACGACCCGCGCGCGCCCTACACGCAATTGCTGGTTTCCTCGATTTTGCAGGTGTGATGATGGCGCGTGTACGCCCCCCTCTGTCCTGCCGGACATCTCCCCCTCAAGGGGGGAGATTGGCAGTTTCCATGTCCCGCCTATTCTACAATGCAGCAGGTTGGCGACGCCGAATGCGACAGCCGATCTCCCCCCTTGAGGGGGAGATGCCTGGCAAGGCAGAGGGGGGCGCTGTCCCGCCGACGATTGACGATTGGAGAACCCTCTGATGCCGACCCCTCTCGTTGTCTCCGACGTCGCCAAGAGCTTCACCATGCATCTGCGAGACGGCATCAAATTGCCTGTCGTCGCCGGTGTCTCCTTCTCGATCAAGGCGGGTGAATGCACCGTGCTCGGCGGTCCCTCCGGTGCCGGCAAGAGCTCGATCCTGAAGATGCTCTATGGCAACTACGCCGTCGACGAGGGCCAGATCATCGTCATGCACGAGGACGGGCTGATCGATCTCGCCCATGCCAGCCCGCGCACGGTGCTTTCCGTTCGCCGGCAAACGATCGGCTATGTCAGTCAGTTCCTGCGCACCGTGCCGCGCGTCTCGGCGCTCGATGTCGTCGCCGAACCGCTGGTCGAACGCGGCGAGGAGCGCGAGGCGGCCCGAGCCAAGGCACGCGCCTTGCTGGCCCAGCTCAATCTGCCGGAAAAGCTCTGGATGCTGCCGCCGGCAACCTTCTCCGGCGGCGAGCAGCAGCGCGTCAACATCGCGCGCGGTTTCATCACCGAACATCCGATCCTGCTGCTCGACGAGCCGACCGCATCGCTCGACGCGACCAACCGCGACGTGGTGATCGAACTCATCGCAGCCAAGAAAGCGAGCGGAGTAGCCCTGCTCGGCATCTTCCACGACCACGATGTGCGCGAGGCGGTGGCCGACCGCATCATCGACGTCACCGCCTTCGCTCCGGGAAAACTCGCCGCATGACCAGGAAATTGTCGGAGACGCCGCTGGTCCACCCGACGGCGGAGGTGCACAACTCGACGCTCGGCCGCTGGACCGAGATCGCCGACCGCAGCCGGGTTTCGGAAAGCGAGCTCGGCGATTATTCCTACATGATGCAGGACTGCGCCGTCTGGTGTGCGACGATCGGCAAATTCGCCAACATCGCGGCCACCGTGCGCCTCAACGCCACCAACCATCCGACATGGCGGCCGACGCTGCACCACTTCACTTACCGCGCGTCGGACTATTGGGACGACGCTGAGCATGAGAGCGAATTCTTCGCTCAGCGTCGCGCCAAGCGCGTCACCATAGGCCACGACACCTGGCTCGGCCACGGCTCGACCGTCCTGCCCGGCGTCACCGTCGGTGATGGTGCCGCGGTTGGCGCTGGCGCGGTCGTCTCGAGGGACGTCGCGCCCTACACCATCGTCGCCGGCGTGCCGGCCAAGCCGATCCGCGAGCGCTTCGACCGCCGCACCGCCGAGCGCTACCAGGCACTGGCCTGGTGGGACTGGGACCATGCCAGGCTACGCGCTTCGCTCGACGATTTTCGGGATTTGTCGGCCGAGGCGTTCCTGGAGAAATACGAAGGATAGCGCAATTCCAGGAAAACTGGGAACCGGTTGCGTCAGGCAAAGAGACAGAGCCCTCACATCATCGTCATAGAGCGAGCCTGTTCATATCCCTGACATAAGATTCGGACAGGACGCCATCTCCCAAGGAGATCGCCATGCTCGAAACTGTGAGGCCCTCGCTCGCCGGATTCTTTGCCGGCTCCAATCCGTCGCCGCCGACGCATCTCGGCACGCGCTACGACGCGTCGGGCAACTTTCTCCTCGAGCCCGGCAACACCGTCGTCAGCCATCTGGTCAGCGGCTCGCCATCCGAAGCGGTGGTGCTCACTGTACGCAATCGGATGATGGCAATGCCGGACGCCGATCGCCTCGCCTTCACGCCGGTCTCCAGCCTGCACATGACGCTGTTCCAGGGCATCATCGAATATCGCCGCCGGTTGCCTTACTGGCCGCGGGACGTCCCGCTCGACACCAGCATCGACGCCATGACCCGGCTCTATCTGGAGCGCCTCAAGGGTTTCGAGGGCGCCGGCCCGTTCAACATCAAGGTGCTCGAGATCGTGCCGACCGGCCTCACCGTTGCCGGCGCGACCGACGAGGACATGCGCATCATGCGTGCATGGCGCGATGCTCTGACTGTGCCGTTCGGCTACCGGCACCCCGACCACGACAATTACGTCTTTCACATCACCTTCGCCTACCAGATCCAGCGTCTCGCCGACGACAGCGCTGCCGCATGGCAGGCACTGTTCGACGATTGCCTGGCGCTTTTCGCGCGGCAGGCTCCGGTGATCGAGATCAAGGCCCCCGCCTTCTGCGCATTCCGCGACATGAAACATTTCGAGGAATTGCTGGTGCTTGGCTGATCGCCAGCAGGACGCCGACCGTCGTATCTGTGGAGCGTAACAAAACTGACATGCCGGCGACACGGCAGGTTCATGTGGCTGCGTTAGGCGAGAGCCTGACAATCAATATGGACCGGACTGGAACCAGCCCATGTCAGCAAGCTCTGCCACGCTCGAAATCCGCGGCGTCAGCCGACGATTTGGCAAGAACACCGCCGTCAGTGACATCAACATCTCGATCCCGCAGGGGCAGATGGTTGGCGTCATCGGTCGTTCGGGCGCCGGCAAATCGACGCTTCTTCGCATGATCAACCGTCTTGTCGACCCCAGCCAAGGGTCGATTTTTTTTGACGGCGCGGAGGTTTCCCAGTTGCGCGGCTCGCCCTTGCGGCGCTGGCAGCGCGATTGCGCCATGATCTTCCAGCAGTTCAACCTGGTGCCGCGCCTCGACGTGCTGACCAACGTGCTGCTCGGCAAACTGAACCACCGCTCGACCCTGTCCAACCTTCTCGGCATGTTCTCGCGCGCCGAGTGCGCCGAAGCGGTCGCCGCGCTCGAGCGGCTCGACATCGCCCGCACGGCACTTCAGCCGGCCGGCACACTGTCTGGCGGCCAGCAGCAGCGCGTCGCCATCGCCCGCGCCATGATGCAGCAGCCCAGGGTGATCCTCGCCGATGAGCCGATCGCCTCGCTCGACCCGCTCAACGCCAAGGTGGTGATGGATTCGCTGCAGGACATCAATCTGCGCGAAGGCATCACGGTCGTCACCAACCTGCATACGCTCGATACCGCCCGTACCTATTGCAACCGCATCATCGGCATGGCCGCCGGCAAGGTCGTCTTCGACGGACCGCCCGAAGAGCTCGACCGCGAAGCCGTGCGTCTTGTCTACGGCGCCGACAGCAATGGCGGCGAGATATCGGAGGTCATCACCTCCACCAGCGTAGCCTTCAAGCAGAAGATCGCCGCATCCGCCGGACCGCTCGAACCCGCATTTCCGGGATACTGAGCCCATTACGGGCATAGCGAGCAGCCTGGATCGTCCGCCCGCGTCAAGGGCACTTGTCAAGATCAAGAACGCTGCCGGCGCGGGGCCGGAACTTACAGGAGAGATATCAATGTTCAGGAAGATGGTTTTCGGTGCCGTTTCGGTGCTCGCCATGGCCACCAGCATGGCCCACGCCGCCGACATGAAGGAATTTCGCGTCGGCATTCTCGGTGGCGAAAACGAAACCGACCGGCTGCGCAACTACCAGTGCCTGGCCGATCATCTGAAGACCGAGTTCGGCTTCGAGAAAGTTTCGCTGTTCCCCGCCGCCGACTATGACGGCGTCATCCAGGGCCTGCTCGGCGGCACGCTCGACTTCGCCGAACTCGGCGCTTCCGGCTATGCCAGCGTCTATCTCAAGGATCCGAAGGCGGTTACCCCGATCCTCACCACCAAGCAGACCGACGGCGCCACCGGCTATTATTCTATCGGCCTGGCGCTGAAGACCTCCGGGATCACCGACATCAAGTCGGCCAAGGGCAAGAAGCTCGGCTATGCCGATCCGGATTCGACCTCCGGCTACCTGATCCCGCTGACCCAGATTCCGAAGACCACCGGCGCCTCGAACGAAGCCTTCTTCGCTTCGACCCAGTTCAACGGCGGCCACGAAAACAACGTTCTGGCCGTGCGTGATGGCAAGGTCGACGTCGCGGTCGACGATTCCTCGGGCATCGGCGACTTCAAGAACGGCTACACCTCCGGCACCTTCCACAAGGAAGTCGCCAAGGGCGCCGTCGACCCCAACGACTTCGTCGAAGTCTGGCGCTCGGGCCTGATCCCGAACGGCCCGCTCGTCGTGCGCACCGCGATAGGCGACGACATGACCGCCAAGCTGGCCGCCTTCTTCACCGATCTGCCCAAGAAGGACAAGGCTTGCTTCGAAGGCGTCGAAGGCGGCGACTTCACCGGCTACGTTCCGGTGAAGCCGGACTTCTACAAGGTCATCGTCGAAGCCCGTAAGGCAGCCATCGGCGGCTAACGGCGAAATTGCAAAGGGGCGGTACTTCGAAGTACCGCCCCTTTTTGCATCTCCGATCATGACCCTTTCCGTGACAACCCCCTCCGGCGCCACCCACCAGACGGCCGATGCATGGCGACGCCAGACGTCGCTGCGCCGGTTCTATACCGTGCTCGGCGTCGGACTGCTGCTTGCCGCGATGCTCTCCAGCATGTGGTTCGCCGACGAAGCCAATGCCGGGCATTTCTTCGACCGGCTGCCGCACATACTGGATTTCCTGAGTTGGCTGGTCCCGAAGGACTGGAACGACGTCTGGCGGGCGCTGTTCGACATCGCCTCGCCGCATGATACCGGCACCCAGGAATTCAACTTCCCGCTTGGCCGTGTCTATGTGTGGGGCGGTTTCTACGTCCCCGAATATTTCGAGCTGATGCTGACCACGGTGAACGTGGCGCTGGTCTCGACCTTCATCGGCTTCATCCTCGCGGTGCCTTTTTCCTTCATCGCGGCGCGCAACCTGACGCCCCATCCGGCTCTGCGGCTGGTGGTCAAGCGTTTCATGGAATTGCTGCGCGCCTTTCCCGAGATCGTCATCGCCGGCCTCTTCGCGGCCATCGTCTCGACAGGTCCGATCGCTGCCATCATCGCCATCGGCCTGCATTCGATCGGCGCGCTCGGCAAGCTGTTCTACGAGATCAACGAGAACATCGACATGCGTGCCGAGGAAGGCCTGACGGCGGTCGGCGCCAACTGGTTCGAGCGGGTGCGCTTCGCCGACCTGCCGCAGGTGTTGCCCAATTTCGTGTCCTATACGCTTCTGCGGGTGGAGATCAACGTGCGGGCCTCGACCATCATTGGCGCCGTCGGCGGGGGTGGCATCGGCGAGGAATTGAAGCTCTCCATCTCGCGCGGCTTCGGCGCCAAGACGCTGGCGCTGGTTCTGCTGCTGTTCACGACCATCTTCATCATCGACCAGTTTTCCGCCTGGCTTCGCCGCAAGTTGGTCGGCGAACAAGCCTTTATGATGGGGGCGTAGATCATGGCGACCATGACGGCCGAGGAGATTCTGTCGATCGAGGCGCGCCACCCGCAGGTGTTCCAGCGCCCGGCGTACAAGCGCTTCGGTCCGCTGCTCCTGTTCGTTGGCACTCTCCTCTACCTGGTCTATGCCTTGTGGTTCTTCAGCCTGCCGCAGGTATTGCGCGAATCGCACTGGGAGCGCCTCCCGCTCTTCCTGACGCAGTGGATCAGCTACGATTTGCAGCCGGAGTTCCGTCTCGACCAGCAGGAGATCACGCCCAAATACCCACGTTTCTCGGCGCTGGGCGACAATCCAAATCCGGATTGGGTGATCAGGAATGCCGACGGTTCCTTCACCGTGCGGATCGACGGCCAGGCCAAATCCGTCACCTTCGACAAGACCTATGCGACGATTGTCGCCCATGGACGGACGGTGCCGGTGGCGCTGACCAGCGGCAAGCCTGTAGTCTCGGGCCCGGTGCCCGACTGGATGACGGTTCATGATGATGAGATCGTCGCCAAGATGGGCTTTGTCGGCGAGGTTCGCGTCACCGTCGATCGCGTCAAGGTGCGCAAGCGCTTTCTCGGCTGGGCGAACTTCGTCTTCGACACACGCTCGCCCTTCTTCGGCAAATCGGCGGGGGAAGTGATCTCGTTGATCGTATCGGGGCCTGAACTGAAGCCCGGCACCTCGAACCTCGCGCTGGCCGGCGACAACATCTGGAACAACGCCCAATGGCAGCACGGCGACGTCTGGACGAAGCTCTTGCAGACCATCGTCATGGCTTTCCTGGGCACGCTGCTCGGTGGTATCGTCGCCTTCCCGCTGGCCTTCTTCGCGGCGCGCAACATCACGCCGAGCGGCGTGCTCAGCCAAGTGCTCAAGCGCTTCTTCGATTTCATGCGCTCGGTCGACATGCTGATCTGGGCGCTGTTCTTCACCCGCGCCTTCGGCCCTGGCCCGCTGGCGGGAAGTGCCGCGATCTTCTTCACCGAGATCGGCACCCTCGGTAAAGTCTATTCGGAAGGTCTGGAGAACATCGACGACAAACCGCGCGAAGGGGTGCTTTCGACCGGCGCCAACGGGCTCCTCGTGCAGCGCTACGGCGTTATGCCTGAGGTGATCCCGGTCTTCATCAGCCAGACGCTCTACCAGTGGGAATCCAACACCAGGGGCGCCACGATCATCGGCGCCGTCGGCGCCGGCGGCATCGGCCTGAAACTGTGGGAAGCCATGCGCACCAACTCCAACTGGGCCAATGTCTTCTACATGGTGCTGCTGATCCTGCTCGTCGTCTTCATCTTCGACAACATATCCAACTTCCTGCGCCGCAGGCTGAGCCGGACGATCCACGACTACAACAGGCTGCAGGCCAAGCAGGGTTGAGCAACCTGCTTGTGGTCTGCAGCTCTTACCTTCGTCATCCACAGGCGGAGCAAGGCAAGGAGCGAAGCGACGCGGCGCAGACCCGTGGATGACGGAAGGAGGAGCCTATCCCGCCTTCTTCCACCCGTTCTTGATATGCCTATACCCTTCGCGATAAACCGCTTCCGGCGTTTCGGAAAAATCGCGCCACACCTTGGTCGCCGCGGCCAAATCCTTGAGCGAGCGCCCGAACGCCTCGATGGTCAGCCAGTCGTCGTAGCCGCTCTCGCGGATCGCCGCGAAGGTTTCTTTCCACGGAATGTTGCCGCGTCCCGGCACGCCGCGATCGTTCTCCGATATGTGGATATGAACGATATTCCTGCGGTGCTTCGTATAGGCGCCAATCGGGTCGGCTTCCTCGATATTGGCGTGGAACGTGTCGTACATCGCCTTGATGTGCGGCCGGTCGATGGCGTCGATATGCTCCGACAGGTCGGCCATGGTGTTGAGGAGATAGCATTCGAAGCGGTTCAGCGCCTCGAGCCCGATGGTGACGTTGCGCTTGCCGGCATGATCGCCGATGGCGCGCTGCGAGGCGATCGAGCGCTTCTTTTCGGCCGCTGTCGGCCCGGTTCCGGAAAAGGCGCCAAGCGTCGAATGCAGCGGTCCGCTCAGCGTACTGGCGCCAAGCGCATCGGCGCAATCGATGGCCCATTTCATGTAGTCGACGCCAGCCTTGCGCGTTGCCGCATCGGCCGCGATCAGGTTCATCGCCGGATCCCCCATCGCTGACACGGCGGTCCGCTGCAGCCCGATACGGTCGAGCAATTCACCCAATTTCCTGTAGTCGTCCGGCGTGCCGGCGAAGATCGGGATCTCGACACCGTCGAAGCCGGTTGCCTTGATGTCGCGAAGCAGCGGCTCATGCTTCTTCGACACCGCCGTCGTCCACAAGAACATGCACATGCCGATCTTCATCGACGCCTCCCCCCATTTTGCGTTGGCCAGGCACCTCTTACAGCTTCGTCCACGCCCCATTCTTCTTCGAAGACTTCACGCAGGCCTCGATGAAAGCCATGCCTTCGACACCGTCCTGGATGGTCGGGAAGACGACATCCTTTGCCGGCTTGCCGCCCTTCTTGCGTGCCGCGCGGATGGCGCGTGCTGCTTCTTGATAGATGTTGGCGAAACCTTCGAGATAGCCCTCGGGATGGCCTGACGGAACGCGGCTGACACGGCCCGCCACCGGCAGCGCGCCGGCGCCATTGCGGGTGATCAATTGTTTCGGCTGGCCGAACGGCGTGTACCAGAGATAGTTGGGATCGGCCTGAACCCATTCCAGACCGCCCTTCGAACCGTAGATGCGCAGTTTCAGGCCGTTCTCATGACCGGGCGCCACCTGGCTTGCCCAGATCATGCCCTTGGCCGGATGCGTTTTTCCCGTCGGTTTGAAACGCAGCATGACATTGACGTTGTCGTCGAGCAGCCTGCCCGGCACGAAGGCATCGAGATCGGCCGACAGGGAGTCGAGTTCGAGCCCGCAGACGAAGCGGGCGAGGTTGTAGGCATGGGTGCCGATATCCCCGAGCGCACCGCCGGCACCCGCCTGCTTGGGGTCGCCCCGCCATGAAGCCTGCTTCTGGCCGGTGGCGGCGAGGTCCTCGGTCAGCCAGTCCTGCGGATATTCCGACTGCACGATGCGGATGTCGCCGAGGACGCCCTTGGCCACCATTTCGCGGGCCTGCCGCACCATTGGATAGGCTGTATAATTGTGAGTGAGCACGAACACCTTTCCGGTCTTTTCGACTATCGCCGCAAGCTTTTTCGCTTCGGCCAGCGTCGTTGCCAGCGGCTTGTCGCAGATGACGTGGATGCCTGCCTCCAGGAAAGCCTTGGCTGCCGGCACATGCACGTTGTTGGGGGTGACGATGGCCACCGCCTCGATGCCATCCGGGCGCTTCGCCTCGGCCTTGGCCATTTCGGCGTAGGACGCGTAGCTGCGTGAGGGATCGAGGCCGAGTTCGGCGGCCGAGGCTTTCGCACGCGCCGGGTCGGATGACAGGGCGCCGGCGACCAGCATGAAATCATTGTCCATGCGTGCCGCGATCCGGTGCACCGCACCGATGAAGGCGCCTTGTCCGCCGCCAACCATGCCGTAGCGGATCGGGCCGCCTCCCGTTTCCGACTTCGATGCGCCAACCATGTTTTTCTCCCTCGTATGAGATGCCCCTCCCCCGAGGGGAAGCGAAAGCGATGTCAAATTCCCATCATGGCGCGCAGCAGCTTCTTGTCCGTGGTGCCCGCGGCGAAATCGTCGAATGCCTTCTCCGTCACCCGGATGATGTGGTGCTGGATGAAGGGCGCCCCTTCGGCCGCACCGTCCTCAGGATGCTTCAGGCAGCATTCCCATTCCAGCACCGCCCAGGAATCGTAATTGTACTGCGTCAGCTTGGAGAAGATCCCGCCGAAATCCACTTGCCCATCACCGAGCGAACGGAAACGGCCCGCGCGGTTCGTCCAGCTCTGGTAACCGGAGTAGACGCCCTGCCGTCCGGTCGGATTGAACTCGGCGTCCTTGACGTGGAAAGCCTTGATCCGCTCGTGATAGATGTCGATGAATTCGAGATAGTCGAGCTGCTGCAGCAGGAAGTGCGAAGGGTCGTAGTTGATGTTGCAGCGCTTGTGGCCGCCGACAGCGTCGAGGAACATCTCGAAGGTCGCCCCGTCGAACACGTCCTCCGAGGGATGGATTTCGTAGCCGACATCGACACCATTGTCCTCATAGGCGTCGAGGATCGGCTTCCAGCGTTTTCCGAGTTCGCCGAAGGCTTCCTCGATCAGACCGGCGGGCCGCTGCGGGAAGGGATAGAGGTAAGGGAAAGCCAGAGAGCCGGTGAACGACACCGAGGCATTCAGCCCGAGATTGCGCGACGCCTTGGCACCGAACTTCATCTGTTCGACGGCCCATTCCTGCCGCGCCTTCGGGTTGTTGTGTACCGATGGCGGCGCGAACCCATCCATCTGCGCGTCATAGGCCGGATGCACCGCCACCAATTGCCCCTGCAGATGCGTCGACAATTCGGTGATCTCGACGCCCGCATCGGTGCAGATGCCCGTCACCTCATCGCAATAGGCCTTGGAGGATGCCGCCTTCTTGAGGTCGAACAGGCGCGCGTCCCAGGTCGGGATCTGGACGCCCTTGTAGCCGAGACCGGCGGCCCATTTGGTGATCGACGCCAGCGAATTGAACGGTGCTGCATCGCCCGCGAACTGCGCCAGAAACAGTCCAGGGCCCTTCATTGTCGTCGGCATCGGCATCCTCCTCGTTTTGTCACGACCAAGCATAGCGCCTGAGGGGAGCAGGGCCAGTCACTTTGGTCTTTTCGCGTCGGACGCTCTGCCGACACTGCCATTCTGGTATGACCAAATAAGGCAATTTGGTCAAGTCTCGGAATGCGCCGAAGAGGCTCTCCGAACACGCAAAATAACGGCACATATCGCAATGTAATCAACCAACTAATCCACCATGGAAGTTGCATTGCCACAGTTGTTGCCGTCTCGGAGAATTTGCTGTAGACCTCATTTCAGGCCCAATTGGTCGAACCAGTTCGCAAGAAAAGGCTGGGGATGCCTTGGGGAGGAACCCTTGCGTCGTCTTTCGGCGATGCATGTCGCAGGCAACCATACGGACGAATCTGGGAAGGACAGGCCATGCATCTCTCGACGCACAACTGGATGCGCGCGGAACCCCTCGAGACGACGCTCAAGCGCATCAAGAAATTCGGCTATGAGTCGATCGAGATTTCCGGCGAGCCCGCGCAGTACAAGACCAAGGAGACGCGGGCGCTGCTGAAGGAGCATGGCATCCGCTGCTGGGGCGCGGTCACCTTGATGCTGGGCGAACGCAACCTCGCCGCCAGGAACCAGGGCCAGCGCGAGCGCTCCGTGCAATACGTCAAGGACGTGCTGACGATGGTCAGCGAACTCGACGGCGATATCATCACGCTGGTTCCGGCAACCGTCGGCAAGGTAGTGCCGGACGGCACGGAGGAAGAGGAATGGAAGTGGGTGGTCGACGCGACCCGCGAATGTTTCACCCACGCCAAGAAGGTCGGCGTCAAGATCGCCGTCGAACCGCTCAACCGCTTCGAAACCTACCTGTTCAACCGCGGCGCCCAGGCGCTGGCGCTGGCTGATGCGGTCAGCCCCGAATGCGGCGTCTGCCTTGACGCATATCATATCCACATGGAGGAATTTAACGTCCATGACGCCATCCGGCAGGTCGGAAAGCGCCTGTTCGACTTCCATGTCGCCGACAACAACCGCTTTGCCGCCGGCCTCGGCCAGATCGACTGGCCAAGGATCGTCGGGACCCTGAAGGAAGTCGGCTATGACGGCGCGCTGACCAATGAGTTCGTCGCCCCGGTCGATCGCACACCGGCAGCACCCTATCCCGAAATGGTCGAGCGCCACCCGGTCGATATCTCGCCCGAGCAGCTGAAGTTCATCCAGGATCATGGCTCCAGCGTGCTCACCGAAAAATTCTACACCGACCAGATGCGCATCACCGCCGAAACGCTGCTGCCGCTGATCAAGTAGTCGATTGCCTCTGGGAATTTGCCCTTCCGCCCTGGCCGGCGGCAGGGCTGGGGAAGAATATGCGCATCAAGACAGTCCAGGCCTGGTGGGTCCGCATCCCGATCGAAGCCGCGAAGCAGCACCGCAGCGACTTCGGCCAGGTGACGACCTTCGACGCCGCGATCCTGCGCATCGAAACCGATGACGGGCTGGTCGGCTGGGGCGAAGGCAAGAATGCCGCCGGTAGTGCCGGGAGCTACGGCGCCCTCGTCCACATGCTGAACCACGAGGTCGGGCCGCAGTTGATCGGCCGCGATCCGGCCGACATCGGCGTCATCTGGGAGATGCTCTACAACGGCGTACGCCATGAGACCGCCGCTCATGCCGGCCACGCCATGCCGCAATTGGCGAGGCGCGGCATGAGCATCGCCGCCATCAGTGCCGTCGACATCGCGCTCTGGGACATCCTGGGCAAGTCGCTGGGACAGCCGGTCTGGCGGTTGCTCGGCGGCCGCAAGGCCGATCGCATGCAGGCCTATGCCTCCGGCGGCTGGGCGTCGGCCGATGCCATCGGCGAGCAATTGAAATCCTACGTCGCCAAGGGCGGCTTCAAGGCGCTGAAGATGCGGGTCGGCGCCATGGATGGAGCGGCACACATCTCCGCCGCCCGCGTCCGCGCCGCGCGCCAGGCGCTCGGCCCCGACGTCGAGCTGATGGTCGATGCCCACGGCACCTATACGGTGGCCGAGGCCAAGCGCTTCATCCATCTGGTCGGCGATCTCGATCTCGCCTGGTTCGAGGAGCCTGTGATCGCCGACGACAAGCCGGGCATGGCAGAGGTGCGAGCCACCGGCGCGGTTCCGATCGCCACTGGCGAAAGCGAGGCGACGCGCTATGCCTTCCGCGATCTCGCCGTGCTCAAGGCCGCCGACATCTTCCAGCCGGACCCGGCCTTCTGCGGCGGCATCAGCGAGGCGATGAAGATCGGCACCATCGCCAGCGCCTTCAACCTGCGTTTTGCACCGCATCTATGGGCCGGCGCGCCATGCTTCTTCGCCGGGCTGCATGTCTGCGCGGCGTCGCCTTCGAGTTTCACGGTCGAATATTCGCTCGGCGCCAACCCGATGATCCACGATCTGGTCGAAGAGACTGTCGAAGCCAAGGACGGTATGATAGCGATCCCGGAAAAGCCCGGATTGGGATTCACCATTTCTGAGCGATTCCTGGAGGCGCACGCGCAACGCAATTGATTATGAAAGAAAAGAACCTTCTCGCGGAACTCGCCGCCTATCTGTTCTCCCACTCGGACAAGGAGAGCGGCCGCACGCCTTCCGAACGCGAATTGGCTGAGCATTTCGGCGTCAGCCGCGGCCAGATCCGCGAAGCGCTCGCCATCCTCGAAGCCATGCGCATCGTCGAGCGCCGCGCCAAATCGGGCATCTACATCGACACCAAACAGGCGAGCGTCGAGGCGCTGGCGCTGTTCGCGCGCGCCGGCCTGCCGCTCGATCCCCTGCAGATCTATGAGACGGTCGAGTTGCGCAAGATCCATGAGATCAAGGCCGCCGAGCTTGCCTGTTCGCGCGCCACCGAAGAGAATTTCGAGCGCCTACGCGAGATCCTCAAGGCCTCCGAGGAACGCATCGCCGCAGGCGAAGGCCTTGCCAAGGAGGACCGCGAATTCCACCTCGAAATCGTGCGCGCCACCAAGAACAGCGTCTTCCACAACATCTGCAGCGTCTACTACCTGATGGGCGAGCAGCGCCTGCCGATCTATTTCAACGATCCCGAACGCAGCGTGCGTTCGCATGCCGAGCATGTGCAGATCTACGAGGCGCTGCTGCGCCGCGACGGCAATCTCGCCCAGGCGCTGATGAGCGCCCATCTGCAAGGCGCGGAAAGCTACTGGAAAGGCCTGATCGAAGGTGGCATGGCGGCTTCACCCGCGGGCGCGGCGCTCGAAAAGGCCTGACCGTGACCCAGACCGTGCCAAAGATCCTGTCGACCCATCCGCTGCACCCACACGCCTCGGCCAGGCTGGCGGGCGCTGGTCAGCTCGTCATCGCCTCCGCGCTCGATGCCGCCACCTTGACCAGGGAGGCCAAGGACGCCGATATCGTCATCGTGCGCGCGCCACTGCCGCCGGCATTGTTCGAAGGAGCCTGGAAGCTCAGGGCCGCGATCCGCCATGGCGCCGGGCTCGACATGATCCCGATGGAAGCGGCCGCGGCAGCCGGCGTGCTCGTGGCCAACGTGCCGGCGGTCAATGCCCGCTCGGTCGCCGAGCATGTCATGTTCACCGCGCTTGCACTGCTGCGGCAGTTCCGCAGGGTCGACCGCGACCTGCGCGCCAAGGGTTGGCTTGCCGGACGCGAGCATGCCAACTCCAACATCGAACTCGCCGGCAAGACCATCGGCATCGTTGGTCTCGGCGCCGTCGGGCAAGCCGTCGGCCATATCGCCGCGCACGGCTTCGACCTGAGAGTGGTGGCAACGACGCGCAGCATGCAGCCGGCGCCGGAAAAAGTGGGCTTCCTGTCGATCGACGCGCTGGTCGAGCAGAGCGACATCGTCGTGCTCTGCTGTCCGCTGACCCCGGAGACGCGCGGCCTGATCAGCCGAGAGCGCATCGCCCGCATGAAACCCAACGCATTGCTGATCAACGTGTCGCGCGGGCCGGTCGTCGATGATGACGCGCTGATCGAGGCCTTGCGGGAGCGACGCATCGGCGGCGGCGCGCTCGACGTTTTCTCGACGCAGCCACTGCCGCCAAATCATCCCTATTTCGGCTTCGACAATGTCATCATCACCCCGCATATGGCTGGTATCACCGAGGAATCGATGATGCGCATGGGCGTCGGCGCGGCGGGCGAAGCCTTGCTGGTGCTGGCGGGCAAACTGCCGGTCAATCTGCGCAATCCGGAAGTGGTCGATCATTACCGGCGGCGGTTTCCGGCGCAGATATAGCATCGCGGTTTCGCCCCAATTCTCCGCGACGTTTAGGCGATGTCCTGTCTTCGCCTTGCAGTTCTGATTGCCGCAATTTCCTCTGTCAGCATCTTGCCGGCATACGCGGCAGCCGAGAGCAGCTATGTCTATTGCGACAACGGAATGCGCTGCTTCAAGGCACCCTGTCCATCGGGCAGCGCGCGCGATCTTGTCACCGGCACGATCATCAAGGATGTGTCGATCGACACCAGCGGATTGCCGCAGGCCGACAAGGCGATAACCGATCAGTCTGACGTGCTTTATAGCGGAAAGATCGTGGTCAGGGGTTCGATCGAACAGCGCACGCAGACCATCACCGGCAAGAACTACAGCCTGCCCTGGCTGGTCGCGACCCGTATCGTTCGCACCGCCAAGGACGGCGAACGCAAGCACTGTTCATCGCACTGATCCGTCGCTGCGACTCACGCCGATCAACCAGCCAGCAGCCTCTCCACTTCAGCGGCGATCCTCAGCAAACGATTGTCATGGCCTTTGCGCGCCACCAGCATCAACCCCATTGACAGCGATGTTCCCGGCATCGGCAGCGAGATCGCGCAGAGGTCGAATTGGTTGGCGACCTGCGTGTTGCGCAAAAGCAGGCCTTCGATACGATCACGCAGTTCGGCATCCTCAGCCAGGGAAGCGATGGTCGGCGCCGTCACCGGCGTGGTCGGTAAAGCCAGCACATCGATCGACGCCAGCCGCTCATCCATGGCGGCGGCCAGCGCGGCACGGCGGCGGAGCGCCCTGATATAGACCGGCGTCGGCAGCAGCGCCGCCCGCGACAATGGTCCGCTGACATGCGGGTCGACCGACACCGACGCCCCTGCCGCCAGCCAGTCGGCATGCACTTCCGCGCCTTCCATCGCCGCGATGGAACCGCGCTTGGTGGCCACGCGCAAATCCCCGATCATGTCGTCAATCGACAGATCCGCAATGCGTGCGCCAGTCGACCCTATCTTGCCGAGACAATGCTCGAAGGCCGCGGCAATCTCGCCTTCCGTGTCGCCGAAGAGAACGCCGCGCGGAACGCCGATGCGAAGCCCGGCGAGTGGAATGGCCGCCAATTCGTTCCGCACCTCGCCGGCCATCACCGCGTCGGCGGCGGCGCATTGCGAGACGGTTCGGGCAAGCGGCCCGACCGAGTCCAACGTGCCCGAAAGCGGAAAGGCGCCAGAAAGCGGCACGCGCCGAGCCGTCGGCTTGAAGCCGACGACGCCATTGAGCGCCGCTGGAATGCGGATCGACCCGCCGGTGTCGGAACCGATCGAGACGTCGCTGGTCCCCTCACCGACGGATACGCCCGCGCCGGATGACGACCCGCCTGGAATGCGGCTTGCATCGACGGCATTGCCGGGCGTGCCGTAATGCATGTTGTCACCGATCGCGGTGAAGGCGAATTCGGTCATGTTGGTCTTGCCGATGATAACCGCGCCGGCCTGGCGCAACCGGCCAACGATGGCGGCGTCGCGCTGAGCCGGCGCGGCGGTCTTGCGCATCAGCGAACCAGCCGTGGTCGGCTCGCCAGCGACATCGAACAGATCCTTGATAGAGACAATGGTGCCGTCGAGTGGGCCGAGCGTCACGCCGGCTCGTATACGGGCGTCGCTGGCATCAGCCGCGGCCCGCGCCGCTTCGGCATAGAGCTTCATGAAGACCTTCTCGTCGGCCGCACGATTGGCAAGACGTGACAGGATGTTTTCGAGATGGTCGCGGATTGATTGCATGTCGATGTCGGACTCCGCCAGGATAGAACGTTCTTAGGGCAAGCAGCCGCCAGGCCTGCCGAAGGGATAACAAGGCCAGCGTGCCTTTGCACCTGCCAGCGATAGGAAGATACTGATGCTGTACAAGGGCAGTTGCCACTGCGGCAAGGTTGCGTTCGAGGTGGAGGGCGAGCTTGAGGGCGTCGTGCGCTGCAATTGCTCGATCTGCGCCCGCAAGGGTGCGCTGCTATGGGCCGTGCCACATGACAAGCTTACCCTCGTCGCCTGGGGCGATGATCTGGGCCGCTACACATTCGGCGGGGCGAAAATAGCGCACCGCTTCTGCCGATCCTGCGGCATCCATCCCTTTGCCGAAGACACCAGTGAAGGCGGCGAACGAAGCGCCTACGTCAACGTCAATTGCGTCACAGGTCTCGACCCGTCCGCCTTGTCGGTCTTCGAGTTCGACGGGCGGGCAGTCTAAGCTTCCCAGTACCCGGTCGACCACTATTCGTTCAACGCGGCCTCAAAATAACGACGGCCCGAAAACCGCAGTGGTTCTCGGGCCGTTGCGTGGCTGTTGGGAGGGGCTATTCGGCCTGCTTCTGGCCGCGCAGGAGCACCACGACGGCAGCCAGCAGCGTGGCGATGCCGCAATAGGCGAAGGCGCTGGCGACGCCGGCATGGTCGACCAGCAGGCCGCCAAAGACGGCGCCCATGGCAATCGCGACCTGGAAGGTCGCCACCATCAGTCCGCCGGCGCTTTCAGCCTGGTCGGGCGCTGCCCGCACCAGCCAGCTCTGCAGCCCGACCGGCACCGCGCCGAAGGCAAAGCCCCAGGCCGCGACGGCGGCGGCGGCGATCATGGGCGAAGCGCCAAGGATCAGCATCGAGGCGGCCGCCAATGCAATCAGCAACGGCGCCAGTGCCACCGCGGCCTTGAGGTTGCGCTCAGCCAGGAAGCCGCCGGCAAGATTGCCGAAGAAGCCACCAATGCCGTAGGCCAGCAGCACCAGCGAGATCGTAAGGTCGAACTGCCACCTGGATCCTACTGAACCCAGAAGGCCAATGAGATGCATGACGACGCCTGCCTCTCGCAGACGGAATGCGTGATCCTGTTGATCAACGACACGCCATACGAGACCTATCTGCCGAAATAGCCGCGCCCTATGACGCGTGGCGCAAGCTGACACCACTGCCCTTGTCGAACAGCACCACCTTGTCGGGATTCCAGGCAAAGCGCACCGGCTGCTCGATCGCGACATCGGTCCTGGCCGGCACCGTGGCGCGCAACAAGGTGTCGCCGACGCGGAGCGTCAGGATCTTCTCCACGCCATGGTTCTCGACGTCGTGGACGCGTGCCTCGACCGGTGCGCCGCTCTCCAGATAGACGTCCTCCGGACGGATGCCGAAGACCAGCGGGCGACCGTCGGTCGTCGCACGCGCCCCTGCCCCCGCAAAAGTCTTGGCCGCCCCCGCAAAGGGCAGTTCGAAATTCAATGGCGCCATCACCGCGCGGCCGTTCACCAGCCTGCCGTCGATGAGGTTCATCGGCGGCGAGCCGACGAAGCTCGCTACATAGGTGTCGCGCGGATTGTTGTAGATCTCGTGCGGCGTGCCGGTCTGGATGATGCGGCCGTGGTTGAGCACGCCGACCTTGTCGCCCATCGACATTGCCTCGATCTGGTCGTGGGTGACGAACAGGAAGGTGGCGCCGAGCTGTATCTGCAGGTTCTTCAACTCGGTGCGCAGCGCCTCGCGCAATTTGGCGTCAAGCGCCGACAGCGGCTCGTCCATCAGGAACACGCGCGGCTTGCGCACGATGGCGCGGCCGATGGAGACGCGCTGCATCTCGCCGCCGGACAGCCGGTCGGTCTTGCGGTCGAGCAGGTGCTCGATCCGCAGCGTGCGGGCGGCGCGGTCGACGCGGTCCTTGATCTCGGCGTCCGGCAGCCTGCGGATCTTCGGCTTCAGCGGAAATTCGAGATTCTCGCGCACCGTGTAGCGCGGGTAGAGCGAGTATTGCTGCAGCACCAGCGCCACGTCGCGCTCGGCCGCGCCCCAGTCGGCGACATCGGTGCCGTTGATGAACACTTGGCCTTCCGTCGGCTTTTCGAGACCGGCGATCAGCCTCAGTGTCGTCGTCTTGCCGGCGCCAGTCTCGCCGAGCAGCACGAAGAACTCGCCATCGGCGATGTCGAGGTCGAGGTCGATCAGCGCGGTGTGGCTGCCAAACTTCTTGGTGATGTTCTTCAGTTCGATATGGGCCATTACAGCCTCACCCCCAGCGACTTGCCGCTTGCCGTGTCGAAGAAATGCGCCTGCTCCGGATCGATGCGGACATGGACCTTCTCGCCGGGACCCGAAACGTAGCCGGCCTTGGTGCGCGCACGCAGCATCTCGGAGCCGACCTTGAGGTCGACGACGTCGAACGATCCCAGCGGCTCGATGATGTTCGCCTCGACCGGCATGTAGCCTGGCGCTGCATCGTGCCGGACGAGCACGCCCTCCGGGCGGATGCCGAGCGTCAAGCCACCGTTGGAATGCCCGTTGAGCTTGGACAGGAGCTGGCGCGGGAACTCAAAGCCCGCCGGCGCGCCGCCGACCGTGACGGCGGCGGCACTGGCATGTTCGGTGACGCTGGCCTCGGCGATGTTCATCACCGGGCTGCCGACGAATTGCGCCACGAACAGGTTCGCCGGGTGCGAATAGACATCGTCCGGCGTACCGACTTGCTGGATGAAACCCTCATGCATGATGACGATCCGGTCGGCCAGGCTCATTGCCTCGATCTGGTCGTGGGTGACGTAGATCGTGGTCGACCCCTGTTTGACGTGCAGGCGCTTGATCTCGGCGCGCATCTCTTCGCGCAGCTTGGCGTCCAGCGCGCCGATCGGTTCGTCCATCAGCATTGCCTTCGGGCGCCGCACCAGCGCTCGGCCGATCGCAACGCGCTGCATGTCGCCGCCGGAGAGCGCAGACGGCCTCTTGTCGAGCAGGTCGGTGATGCGCAGGACCCGGGCGACCTCGCGCACAGACTTGTCGACCTCGCCGCTGCTCATGCGCGTGGCGCGCAGCGGAAAGGCGATGTTCTCGAACACTGTCATGTGCGGGTAGAGCGAGAAGGACTGGAACACCATGGCGATGTCGCGGTCGGCGGCCTTGAGGTGCTGCACCGCCTTGCCGTCGATCAGAATGTCGCCCTGATCGATCGTCTCCAGCCCCGCTATCGCGCGCAGCGTCGTGGTCTTGCCGCAGCCAGACTGGCCGAGCAGCACGATAAACTCGTTGTCGGCGATGGCGAGGTTCAAGTTGTGGATGACCTGGACGGCACCGAAGAATTTCTCGATGCCACGAAGTTCGATCTGCGTCACTGCCGGGCTCCCCCATACGTCGCGGCGCCGGTTTCCTCGCCGCGCTCCGGCGCAATCTTCGATGTGATGTTGAAGCCGATCAGTCCGGCCAGAATGATCGTCACGCCGTAGGAATGCAGGTTGAGGCTCCATGGCTGGCAGAGCGCAACGATGCCCAGAACCATGAGGATCTGCGATGCCGGCAACAGGTACTTCTCGTTGATGGCGCGAAAACTCATTTGCGGATCGCTCCGAACGTCACGCCGCGAAGCAGATGGTTGCGCAGCAGGAAGGTGAAGATCGCGACCGGCAGCAGGAACAGGAAAGTGCCCGCCGCGATCGTGGTCCAGTCCGGCAGGCCGGAGCCGATCTGCGATGGGATGAAGGGCGGCGCCGTCTGCGCGCGGCGATTGGTCATGATCAGCGCGAAAGCGTATTCGTTCCAAGCGGTGATGAAGCAGAACACGGCGGTGGCGGCGATGCCGGTTGCCGCTTCCGGCAGCACGATCTTGAAGAAGGCCTGCATGCGGGTGTAGCCGTCTACCAGCGCCGCCTCCTCATACTCCTTCGGGATCTCGTCCATGAAGCCCTTCATCAGCCAGACCGAGAAGGACAGGTTGAAGGCAACGTAGAGGATGATCAGGCCGATATGCGAGTCGTTGAGGCCGACCACCCGGTACATCAGGAACATAGGGATGGCGACCACCACCGGCGGCAGCATGCGAGTCGACAGAATAAAGAAGAGCAGGTCCGCCTCGCCGGCGATCTTGAAGCGCGAGAAGCCGTAGGCGGTGAAGGTTCCCATGCCCACCGCAAGCACGGTACTGATGACCGCCACGATCAGGCTGTTCATGAACCGGTCGGGATATTGCGAAAGCTGTACGTCCTTGCCGACCTTCAGCACCCTCTCGCCGCCATCATAGATGCGCTTTTCCCACCAGGGCGCGGCCTCGTAGACTTGCGGGTCAACGGCTTTCTGCATCTGCACGCGCTTGGTGAAGAGCCTGATGAACGGCGTCACCTCAGGCTCGAACAGCACGGTAGGCGGCACGCTGACGGCCAACTCCTTCGGCTTGAACGCCGTCGAGGCGATCCAGTAGATCGGCGCCAGGAACATCAGCGTGGCGATCAGCACCGCGGCGATGGCGATGCGGTTGAAAGCGATCTCGGAAGAAGTGCGGACGGCGGCCATGTCAGCGCTCCTTCACCTTGTTGAGGTACTTCACGTAGAGGTTGGTGATGGCCAGCACCATGATCAGCACGATGTAGGCTAGCGCGCAGGACTTGCCTGTGTCCCATTGCTGGAAGGCCTGCTTGTAGAGCCGGATCGCAATCAGCTCGGCTGTCGGCTGGGTCGTCATCGTGTAGGCGATGTCGAAGGTCTTGAAGGCTTCCATGGTGCGGAAGATCAGCGCGATCAAAAGGATCGGCGAGACCAGCGGCAAGGTGATGCGGGTGAAAGTGTACCACCAACTGGCGCGGTCGATCGCGGCGGCCTCGTAGAGGTGCTGCGGCACGGCCGAAAGGCCGGCGAGCGACAGCAGCATGACGAAGGGGGACCACATCCAGATGTCGGTGATCGCGACCGCGTAGAGCGCGCTGTCGGGATTGGAGAGCCAGGCGAAGTCGCCCAGGCCGAAGACATAGTTGATCGGACCCCAGGACGGGCTGTAGAGCAGCTGCCAGAACAGGCCGACGACCGCCGCCGACATCATCATCGGCAACAGCAAGAGCGTGGTGATCAGGCCCTTCATCGGAAAGCTGCGGTTGAGCAGAAGCGCAAGGCCGAAGCCGACGATCATCTGTCCGGCCACCGAAACGATCACGTATTTCGCCGTGATGACGAAGTTCGACCAGATATGGTCGTCGCTGAGCAGCTCGCGATAATTCTGCAAGCCGACGAACTGCCAGGGCTCGCTGCGGTTCGCGGCGAAGTTGGTGAAGGAATAGCCGAGCGAATAGATCAGCGGAAAGATGTTGAAGACGATCAGAAAGACCAGTGTCGGGATGATGAACAGGTTGCGGATGGTCAGATCGGACCAGCCGCGGGCAGCGGCCCTGGACGCAGGGTCAAGATTGGTGAGGGCTACTGAAGCCAACGGTTGTCTCCTGAAAACAGGAATGCCGGAGGGGAAACCCTCCTCCGGCATTCTGACTGTGATGCTTACTTGTAGCGGTTGTACTTGGTGAACGTCGCCTTCCAGTCGGCGGTGGTCTTGTCGAGCGCCTCCTGGGCGGTGCCCTTGCCGCCAACCACGAACGGATAGATGTTCTGATTCAGCTGATCGAGCACTTCGGCGTATTCAGGCGTCGCCCAGAAGTCCTTGACCATGAACATTGTGTCGTAGAACGCCTTGTTGTAGGGGGTGGCATTCTGGAAGGCTTCCGACTTCAGCACGGCCTGGCTGCAGGTGTAGCCGCCGAGCTCGGCCCACTTCTTCTGGGTCTCGTCCTTGATGAACCATTCAAGGAACTTCATCGCCTCGTCCTTGTTCTTCGAATACGAGATAACCGAAACACCCTGGCCGCCGAGAGCGGCGAAGCGCTTGCCGTCCGGGCCGGCAGGGTTGGCGAAGAAGCCGGTGACGTCGGCATAGGGGTTGGTGGCCTTGTTCACCAGCGGCGGGAAGAAGGCAAAGAAGTTCATGCTCATCGCGGCGAGGCCGCCGGTGATCGCCTGGTTGTCTTCCACGAAGAAAGTCTTGCCCCAGCCGGGAGGCGTGAACTTGTAGAGTTCCTTGTACATGTCGAGGCCGGCGGCAGCCTCTTTGGAATTGGTGATGCCGTCGACCTTGTAGGTTGCGTAGTCGCCGAGATCGCCGCCATAGCTGAAGATGGCGCTTTCGACGCCCATCGCCATCGCGTCATAGGAATTGTCGGTATAGATGGCGACGCCGTAGCGCTTCTGGTCGGGACGATAGAAGAACTCGGCGATGTCGCGCAGTTGCGCATAGGTCTTCGGAATATCGAGGTCGTAACCGTATTTCGCCTTGAAGGCTTCCTTCTCCTTCGGGTCCTCGAACCAGTCCTTGCGATAGGACCAGCCGATCGCATCGCCTTCCAGCGGAATCGCCCAGTACTTGCCGGACCCGCCAGGGTATTCGGCATAGTATTTGATGGTCGCGGGCGCCATCACGTCCTTGAGCTTGTGCTTGTTGAAGAAGTCGGTGAGGTCGACATAGTGGCCCTGCGTCGAGCCGGCGCCGAGCCATTGCGAGTCGCCGACCACCAGGTCGTAGGCATCGCCATGCGCGTTGAATTCGGTAAAGGCCTTGGTCTGGAAGTCAGGCCACGGCGTGGTCTGTACCGTGACCTTTACGCCGGTCTCGGCCGTATAGTCGTTGACGAGTTCCTGCAGATAGTTAGCCGGATCCCATTCCGCCCAGAAGATGGTGAGTTCCTTGTCCTGCGCGTGGACGGACGTTCCGTAGGCAAGCGTCAGGCCGATACCAGCGAGCACGCTGGTCACTAACTTGCGCATAATGATTTCCTCCCTTGTGCGCGTTCTACCCTGTCATGCGAGGCGGCGACGGAGCCGGCCCTGGTAGTTCCTCCCGTAATCGAACCTTTTCCGGTTCCGAGCCTCCTCGCCCTGCCGGAAAACGTATCTCAGCCCTCCATTTCCGATCCGCTTTTCTTTCCATCTGGTATTACCAATTATGAATGCCCGTCAAGCCCTTTCTTGAGCAATGATGCCGGCCAAAGCCATCGAGTTCCAGATTTATCCAACTGTTTTCTCTATATTTTCCTACTCATTGATACGTCTTGACCTCATGCGGACTTTTGCACCATGGGCATTGTCAGTCGTCGGCATGCAAATCTGGTAGAACCAGATAAGCGCCATTTCTATCTCGTCGCCAGCGTCATCCCAGCCGTATCGACGGTCGACTCCGTGATCGCCGCGCGCACCAACGCACTCGCTGCCCATTGCGCGACCGACATCATCCGGCGGCTGTCCAGCCCCCATATATCCTTGAGCACGATCAGCACCTCGACGCCGAAGATCAGCGACAGCGCCTGCGCCAGCCGCTTGAAGTCGCGCGGCGGCAAGCGGCCCTTGAGCGGCGCGAGCGCTTCCTTCAGCAAATCGACGCGATGACCGCGCGTGAAGGCCGGCTCGCCGCCCAGCGTGCCTGCCTGGCGCCGCGCCCATTGATCGAGCGACAGCTTCAACGCTGCCTTGAATGTCGCCTCGAAGGCCTCGATGCGCGGCATGGCCGTATCGAACAGTTCGGCCACGCGGCGCTCGGCATCGGCGGCGGTGGATTTCCAGGTGAGGATCGGTCCGAGCCCCTCGTCGACGACCGCCTGCACCAAGGCTGCCTGGCTCGGAAAATAGCGATAGGCGGTGGCGCGGGACACTTGCGCCGCCTCCGCCACCTCGCTGACCGAGGGCGTCGCCCCCGCCTGCATCAGCTTTGTCGCCGTCTCCAGCATCAGCCGTCTCGTACGCGCGCGGGGTCCGCGCTCGGCTCTCTCACCGGTGTCTTCGTTCGCCGCACCTTGTTGACGTGAGACATCCATGCCAATACGATACGCGCGTCTCAAAAAATTGCAATGGCCGTCCGCCAGGCTTGGCGATGAGACACACGCATCGCAGCCGCCAGTATTGGGGACCCTTGATGAAGCGCGTCTATGTGGTGGGCACGGCTGACACGAAGGGCGAGGAACTCAGCTTCCTGGCCGATGCCATCGCCGCGGCAGGCGCCGTCGTTTGCCGTGTCGACGTCGGAACGCGCGAGGCGACAATATCTCTCGACATTGCTGCCAAGGATGTCGCCGCACATCATCCCGGCGGCAGCACCGCCGTACTCGGCGGCAATGACCGTGGCGCGGCGGTCGCCGCCATGGGCGTCGCCTTTACCCGTTTCATCCAATCGCGAAATGACATTGCCGGTGTGGTCGGCATTGGCGGCGGCGGCGGCACTTCGATCATCACCGCAGGCATGCGTGCGCTGCCGCTCGGCCTGCCCAAGATCATGGTCTCGACGCTGGCCTCCGGCGACACCGCTCCCTATGTCGACGTATCCGACATCATCATGATGCCATCGGTGACGGACATGGCCGGCCTCAACCGGCTGTCTCGTGTCGTCCTGCACAACGCCGCCCAGGCGATAGCGGGCATGGCAGGCAATCCGGCGCCGGCAGCGGACGGCAAAGCGTCGATCGGCCTCACCATGTTCGGCGTCACCACGCCTTGCGTGACCGCAATTGCCGATCAATTGCGCGACATCTACGACTGCATGGTCTTCCATGCCACCGGCACCGGCGGCCGCAGCATGGAGAAATTGGCCGACAGCGGCCTGCTATCGGCTGTCGTCGACATCACCACGACCGAGGTCTGCGACCTCTTGTGCGGCGGCGTGTTGCCGGCGACGCAGGACCGTTTCGGTGCCATCGCCCGCACCAAGCTGCCCTATGTCGGCTCGGTCGGCGCACTTGACATGGTCAACTTCTGGGCACCATCGACCATTCCGGAGCGCTATCGCGGCAGGCTGTTCTATGAGCACAACCCGAACGTCACGCTGATGCGCACGAGCGCGCAGGAATGCCGCGCGATCGGCGAATGGATCGGCACCAGGCTCGCCCAGTGCGAAGGTCCGGTGCATTTCCTGATCCCGGAAAAAGGCGTTTCCGCACTCGACATCGAAGGCGGCGCTTTCTTCGATCCGAAAGCCGACGCCGTCCTGTTCGACGCCATCGAGCGCACCATCCGGCCGGATGCGGCGCGCCGCGTCACCCGCCTGCCGCTGCATATCAACGATCCCGAATTCGCCAGGGCCGCGGTCGCTGCCTTTCTCGATATCGCCAGACAGTGAGACCCAGACATGCCAGCCATACCGCGCAAGGACATATTGAAGAGATTCCGGGGAATGATCGACAAGGGCGTGCCGATCGTCGGCGGCGGCGCCGGCACCGGCCTGTCGGCCAAGGCCGAGGAAGCCGGTGGCATCGACCTCATCATCATCTACAATTCCGGCCGCTACCGCATGGCCGGGCGCGGCTCGGCAGCCGGCCTGCTCGCCTATGGCAATGCCAACGAGATCGTCAAGGAGATGGCCTATGAGGTGCTGCCGGTGGTCAGACACACGCCAGTGCTGGCCGGGGTCAACGGCACCGACCCTTTCGTCATCATGCCGCTGCTGCTCGCGGAACTGAAGACGATGGGCTTTTCCGGCGTGCAGAACTTTCCAACCATCGGCCTGTTCGACGGCAGCATGCGGCAGAGCTTCGAGGAGACCGGCATGGGCTTCGGCCTCGAGGTCGACATGATCGCCGAGGCGCACAAGCTCGACCTCTTGACCACGCCCTATGTCTTCAATCCCGAAGAAGCGCGCGCCATGACCAAAGCCGGAGCCGATATCGTCGTCGCCCATATGGGCGTGACGACCGGCGGCTCGATCGGCGCCACGTCGGCCAAGTCGCTCGACGACTGCGTCGTTGCCATCGACGCCATCGCCGAGGCGGCGCGCTCTGTGCGCAAGGACGTCATCCTGCTTTGCCATGGCGGCCCGATCTCGATGCCCGACGATGCGCGCTACATCCTCTCCCATGCCAAGGGCCTGCATGGCTTCTATGGCGCGAGCTCGATGGAACGGCTGCCCGCGGAAGCCGCGATCGCCAGGCAGACGGCGGATTTCAAGGCCGTGACGCTGGGCAGTGAGAAGACCGCCAAGAAAACGAAGGGGTGATGAGAGATGACCGACAAGAGCAAGGTGTTTGTCTACCCGAAGGACGTCAGCGCCTTCGGTTTCGACTGGGGAAAACTATCTTTGACGGTGGCACCTGAAGTGAACGGCGCGACCCGCTTTTCCGGCGGCGTCGTCGACCTGCCCTCAGGGCCACACCCGCCACAACCATCCGGGCGCCGAGGAAATCATCTTCGTCATCTCCGGCCATGGCGAACAGATGGTCGAGGACGAGAAGGGCAATCCGGTGGTCGAGAAAGTCGGCCCCGGCTGCACCATCTATGTGCCGGAAAGCCGGTTCCACTCGACGCTCAACACTGGTGATCAGCCGATGCAGCTGTTCGTCGTTTATTCGCCGGCCGGGCCGGAGCTTGGGCTGCGGGAGCTGCCGGATTTCAGGCTGATCCCGGTGGGGCAGTGATGAGCTTGGTCGAGGCAGCGCCGCCCCTCATTGTCCTGCCGGACATTTCTCCCCGTATAGTGACGGGGAGAAAGCCGCTCTCATCCAGGCTTTCGCCAATTTCCGACGTATCAAAGTAAGTGCCGAGATGTCCGCTGTCGTCTTTTCCCTGTCATTATACGGGGAGAAGGTGCCGGCAGGCGGATGAGGGGCAGCGCTGGCCTTTGACCCTTTTTGGCTCTAAAGAGCCCCACCCCTGTTCCAGCCCCTGCCCCGATCGCCGAACATCACATAACCACTCTCTGTCACGGCAAGCGTGTCCTCCAGCTTGATGAAGCCGCGCGTCGGGTGAAGCATGGTGGTCTCCACCGACAACACCATGTTTTTCTCCAGCGGCTTGGCCGCGTAGGTGCCTTCATAAGTCACCGGATGGTTGGTCATCAGGAACGGCGCCTCATGCGTGATCAGGCCCATGCCGTGGGCGAAGAAATCCGTGTAGGGCGCGACCTTGGATTTCTTCAGCACGCCCTCGGCGTGAGCGATGATGTCGCCACCCAGCACACCTGCCCTCACCTTCGAAAACGCCGCCTGCTGCACCGTCTCGACCTCGGCCAGCAGATCTTCCAGCTCGGCGTCCGGTTCGCCTAGAATGCCCATCCTGCAGAGGTCGCCGATATAGCCGTGATAATTGCCGCCGGAATCGATCGACAGCACCTCGCCATTCTTCCACGCCTGGCTTGATGAAGCGCGGTTGTGGCTCGAGCCCAGCGTCAGCAGGCAATATTCGAAATGCGCGCCGCGATTGGTCTCCTCGCGCCGGAGCTGTTCGATCATCTCGGCTTTGGTCGTGCCCTCGTGCGCCCAGGCGATGGTCGCCAGCATGGAATCGGTGATCAGTTCCGAGGCTATGCGCAGCTTTTCGAGCTCGGCGTCGGTCTTGATGGCACGCATGCGCTCCAGCATGTCGGTCGCGTCGATCAGCTTGGCGTCCGGCAGCGCCTTGCGGATCAGCGCATAGGCGTCCGACGGCAGGAAACCGGGCTCGATGCCGATGCGGGCATCGCCCTTGCCGATCTTCCTGACATGCTCGACGGCAAGATTGGCGGCGTCGAGCGTGCCCCAGCAGGCGGCATGCAGCGTCGGCGTCCAGAACGGATGGTTCTGGTGCTCACCGCCCTCCATGCGGTTGCCGATATAGGCCGCATGATCCGGCCCGCCCTTCTCGTATACGACGAATGGCAAGTAGCGGCTGTGGCCGATCGCATCCATGGCCGCGAAGAAGATGAACTTGTAGCCGCCCAGCAGATATTGTGTGTTGTGCTTGGAGGTCGCGAGCAGCACGTCGATGCCAGCCTCCTCCATCAGTCGGTCGACCCTGGCCTGGTGGAACGGGATATTGCTGACAGCACTCTTGCCCGGCGCAACGTTCATCTCTCTCTCTCTCTCCCTGAATTGCCCGGGATCGGCGCTGTTTCGCACCCGATCCGCTGGCTCGCGATCAAATCTGCACCATTTTTCTCACTCTGGTCCAGCCAGAAACGTGACGAAGACCGCATTCAGGCGGCACCAAGCCATTATTCGTCCACATATCCGCAAATCTGGTCCTACCAGAAACCTGAATTGAATGAACCTACGCCAAACTGGTCCAGCGGACGGAAATTTCAAAGCCAAGCAATGATGCGCCAATTCCGTCTCTGGCGAAACCCTCGGCAAGGCTCATAATCCCCGCCGCAGGATGCCGATGCACGCGCCGGCGTTCGAGGTCGCGCCTGGTCGGGTCGCGCGGAGAGGACGGAGTTCATGTCAGGTTTCACCATTTCCAGACGCACCATGCTTACGGGCTCGGCAATGCTGCTGGCCTCCACGGCCATGCCGGCACTCGGCTGGGCACAGACACCGAAGAAGGGCGGCCGGCTCGTGCTTGCCGCCGATTCCGAGCCACGCAATCTCAATCCGGCGATCGTCGCCTCCAACGGCGTCTTCTTCATCTCCAGCAAGATCGTCGAGACGCTGGCCGAAGCCTCCTTCGACGGCAAGGACGGGCTCGCGCCACGGCTGGCGGTGAGCTGGGAGGCGGCCGCCGACGGGCTCTCGGCGACGTTCAAGCTGCGCGAAGGCGTCAAATGGCATGACGGCAAGCCATTCACTTCGGCCGACGTCGCCTTCTCGGCGCTGCAGATCTGGAAGCCGCTGCAGAATCTCGGCCGCACCGTGTTCAAGGACCTCAGCGCGGTCGACACGCCGGACGATCTGACCGCAGTGTTCAAGTTCGCCAAGCCAACGCCGTTCCAGCTGATCCGAAACGCCTTGCCGGCGTTGTCCAGCGTCGTGCCGAAGCACGTCTACGAAGTCGGCAAGATCGAGGACAACCCCGCCAACAACGCGCCGATCGGTACCGGTCCGTTCAAGTTCGGCGAGTACAGGGCCGGCCAGTATTACCGGCTGACGAAGAACACCGACTACTGGGGCAAGGACGAGCCCTATCTCGATGAGATCATCTATCAGGTCCTGCCCGACCGTACCTCGGCCGCTGCCGCGCTGGAGGCCGAGGAAATCCAGCTCGCGGCTTTCTCCGCCGTGCCGCTGGCCGACCTCGACCGCATTTCCAAGGTTCCCGGCCTGAAGGTCATCACCAAGGGTTATGAGGGGCTGACCTACCAGCTCGTGGTCGAGATCAACCATCGCCGCAAGGAACTGGCCAACCTCAAGGTGCGCCAAGCCATCGCGCATGCCATCGACAAGGACTTCGTCGTCAAGACGGTGTTCCTCGGCTATGCCGCCACCGCCACCGGCCCAGTGCCGAAGAACGATCCGCAATTCTACACCGCGGACGTGCCGACCTATGCTTTCGATGTCGCCAAGGCCAACGCCCTGCTCGACGAAGCCGGCTATAAGAAAGGCGCCGATGGCAACCGCTTCTCGCTCAAGCTCTTGCCCGCCCCCTATTTCAACGAAACAAAACAGTTCGGCGACTATCTGCGCCAGGCGCTCGCGGCAATAGGCATCGATGCGCAACTGGTCAACAACGACTCTGCCGCGCACATTAAGGCGGTCTACACCGACCACGCCTTCGACCTCGCGGTCGGCCCGCCGGTCTTCCGCGGCGACCCGGCGATCTCGACCACCATCCTGGTGCAGAGCGGCATCCCCGATGGCGTGCCGTTCTCCAACCAGGGCGGCTACAAAAACCCTGCGCTCGACGCGCTGATCACCAAGGCCTCGGAAACGCTGGACACAGCGGCGCGCACCGACCTCTATAAGGAGTTCCAGAAGCAAGTCGCCGCGGACCTGCCCCTGATCAACGTCGCTGAATGGAGTTTTATCAGTGTGGCCAGTGACAAGCTCGGCAACATCGCCAACAACCCGCGCTGGGCGGTTTCGAACTGGGCGGACACGTATTTGGAGTCGTGACACACTCACGCGGATGAGAGTTCGCGAGAGAATGGGAGCTTGGGCAAAAGCCGAGTTCCTTCACACCCCCCTCTGTCCTGCCGGACATCTCCCCCGCAAGGGGGGAGATCAGCAGCTTGTCCGCCTCGCCAATTCCGCAACGTCGGCGATTGGCGAAACCGTTGATTATAGCCAATCTCCCCCCTTGCGGGGGAGATGTCCGGCAGGACAGAGGGGGGTGCCTGGGCTCGGCATTTCTTATAGCCAGCCGCGCGCCAAACCTCCAAGGCGCGCATGACCCGCGCCCTCATCCTCCTACGCCGTCGCCTCGTCGGCAGCATCTTTGTACTGCTGATCGTCGTCGTCGGCACCTTCCTTTTGCTCGAAGCTGCCCAGGGCGACGCAGTCGACGCCTACATCGTCTCGACCGGCGGGGACGCCGGCATGATCGAGCTGTTGCGCCACCGCTGGGGCCTTGACCAGTCGGAGCTGACGCGGCTCGCCAACTACCTCTGGGCATTGCTGCATCTCGATCTCGGCCAGTCCGTCACCTTCTCCAGGCCGATCCGCGACGTCATCCTCGAACGCCTCCCGACCACGCTCATCCTGATGGTCAGCGCCACCGCGCTCTCCTTCGGCCTCGGCTCGGCGCTCGGCATCTATGCCGGCGCAAGGCCCGGCGGTTTGCGCGACCGTTTTCTCTCCGTCGCCTCGCTGGCGCTCTACGCGGTGCCCGGCTTCTGGCTCGGGCTGGTGCTGATCCTAGTCTTCGCCGTCGAGCTGCGCTGGTTGCCGATCGGCGGTGTCGAGACCCTGGCCTCGGACAAGACCGGTCTCGACCGCTCCGCCGACATCGCCATCCATCTGGCGTTGCCGGTTTGCGCACTCGGCTTCATCTATCTGGCGCTCTATCTGCGCATGATGCGCGCCGGCATGGCCGAGGTCTGGCGCCAGGATTTCGTGCTGGCCGCCGGCGCCAGGGGGCTATCGCGCCGCCGCATCGTGCTCGCCCATGTCGCCCGCAACGCACTGCTGCCGCTGATCACCATGCTCGGTCTGCAATCGGCGCAGATGCTGGGTGGCAGCGTCGTCATCGAGAGCGTCTTTGCCGTGCCCGGCCTCGGCCGGCTGGCGCAGGAAGCGGTGGCCGCGCGCGACACCCCCTTGCTGCTTGGCATCATCCTCACAAGCGCCGTCCTCGTCATCCTCATCAATCTGCTCGTCGACATTGCCTATGCCTTTCTCGATCCACGCGTCGGCGCCAGCGAGGCGGGCGCATGAACCGCCTGCGCCGTTTCCTGCGCACGCCCGAAGCGCTTGCCGGCACCATCCTTCTGACGGTGCTGTTCGCCATGGCGCTGTCGGCCTCGCTATTGTTTCCCGGGGACCCACAGGCCATTGCCGGCCCCGCGCTGCTGCCGCCATTCCAGGATTGGTCGCTGCCGCTCGGCACCGACCGGCTCGGCCGCGACGTACTGGCCGAATTGTTCCACGGCGCCCGCACCTCGCTGGCTGTCGGCCTCGCCGCGGCCGTCGCGGCCCTTGTCATCGGCGCGGTCGTCGGGACGCTGGCCGGCTTTGCCGGCGGCCTCGTCGACGAGGTGCTGATGCGCATCACCGACGCGTTCCAGACCGTGCCTGGTTTCCTGCTGGCGCTGGCCTTCGTCAGCGTGGTTGGCCCGTCGCTCGGCGTCGTCGTCGTGGCGATAGCGCTCGGCACCTGGACGGGGCCGGCGCGCATTGCGCGCGCGGAAGTGTTGTCGATCCGCGAGCGCGACTATGTCGCTGGTGCCCGCGTCATCGGCATGCATCCACTGGAGATCGCCTTTCGCGAAGTGCTGCCCAACGCCTTGCCGCCGGTGCTGGCGATGTCATCGGTGATCGTCGCCGCCGCGATCCTCACCGAAGCGGCATTGTCGTTCCTTGGCCTCGGCGATCCCAACCGCGTCACCTGGGGCGGCATGATCGCGGAAGGCCGCACTGTCTTGCGCACCGCGCCCTTCCTGTCGATCGTCCCGGGCATTGCGCTGGTGCTGACGGTATTGGGTGTCTATCTCGCCGGCGAAGGCATCGTCGAGACGACGGCCGTACGCAGGGGCCTGTCATGACGGTGCTGGCGTCGATCCGCGATCTGGCGGTGACCTACCGCCGCGACGGCAGCGAAGTCGCGGCGCTGAAGAACATTACTCTCGATGTCCAGGCAGGTGAACGGCTGGCGATTATCGGTGAAAGCGGATCGGGCAAGAGCACGCTGGCGCTGGCAATCGCAGGGTTGTTGCCGCAGTCTGCCAGGATTGGCGGCGGCATCGAATGGTTCTCCCGGCCACCGTCGGGTGCCAAGGCACCCCCCTCTGTCCTGCCGGACATCTCCCCCTCAAGGGGGGAGATCGGCAGTTCCGCCGCTGGCTCCTTCCAACCAACCTCAGCCCCGACAACTTCGGCGATTGGCGAAAGCGGCAATAGGCGCGCAATCTCCCCCCTAGAGGGGGAGATGTCCGGCAGGACAGAGGGGGGCCTCGTAGGGCGCAGGGGGCAAAAGTCTGCCTCCAAATCGAACCATACCCCTCTCCTCGGTCGCGACATCGGCTTCGTGTTCCAGGACCCATCCGCCAGCCTCGACCCGGTAATGACCGTCGGCAAACAGATCGCGGAAGTGGTGCGCACCCATCTTGGCCTCGGCTGGCCAGCATCTTACGCCAGGGCAAAGACACTGCTCGAACGCGTCCGCCTGCCCGACCCTGGCTCGACCATTCACGCCTTCCCGCACCAGCTTTCCGGCGGCCAGAAGCAGCGTGTGGCGATTGCAGCCGCGATTGCAGCCGGGCCGAAACTGCTGATCGCCGACGAGGCGACCAGCGCGCTGGACACCATCGTGCAGGCCGAGATCGTCGCGCTGATCCGACAACTGGTGGCCGAGGACGGCATGACGCTGCTCTTCATCAGCCACGACATAGCGCTCGCCGCCGAGCTTGCCGAACGCATCGCCGTATTTCGTCATGGCGACCTAGTCGAACTCGGCGGCACCAGGCAAATCGTCAATGCGCCGATCCAAGCCTATACGCGCGCGCTGCTCGACGCCCATATCGGCCTCGACGCCGAGCCCTTGCTGAACCGAAGCGGGCTGAATGCATGAACCTGCTGACGGTGTCCAATCTCACCAAACGCTATAGTCGCGGCGGCACGACTCTCGCCGCGGTCGACGATGTCTCCTTTCATATCGAGCCCGGCGAAACGCTGGCGCTGGCAGGCCCTTCCGGCAGCGGCAAGTCGACCATCGCGCGGCTGGTGCTGCGACTGATCGAGCCCGATGGCGGACGCCTCGAATTCGAAGGCGATGATTTCCTTGTCTTGCGCGGCGCGGCCTTGCGTGCGCGCCGCGCCCGTCTGCAGATGGTGTTCCAGGATCCGCTCGCTGCCTTCAACCCGCGCGCCACGGTGGCGCGCGTCCTCGACGACCCCTTGCGCATTCATGGCGTCGCCCCACGCTCCGAGCGCCCGCGCCGCATCGCCGCCTTGCTGGAGCGGGTCGGCCTGGCGGCCGATCTTGCGCCGCGCGCCATCCATGAAATCTCCGGCGGTCAGCGGCAGCGCGTGGCGATTGCCCGCGCCATCGCCACCAAGCCGTCGCTGATCGTGCTCGACGAAGCGGTGTCGGCGCTCGATGTTTCGGTGCGGGGCCAGATCCTCGCCCTCCTGCTCGACCTGCAGCGCCAGCAACGGATCGCCTATCTCTTCATTTCACATGACCTCGGCGTCGTCCGGGCGGTCGCCCACCGTGTCATCCTTCTCGATGCCGGACGGATTGCGGAGAGCGGTGATGCCCAAACCGTCATCGACGCACCGCAATCGGTCGTCGGCAAGGCATTGGTGGCGGCTGCGCCTAGATTGAACAGAAACAGATCATGATCCGATATTTAAACAAGATCACACCGAGAGAACCCCGCCTATCCCCCGACCATCAGCCGGACGACCTCATCATGGTTGGTCTCGGAGATCTTGCGCTCGCCGGCCTGGACGCCGCGCCGCAGCACGACGATGCGGTCTGAGACAGCAAAGATATCCTGCAGATTATGCGAGATGAAGATCACGCCGCGTCCTTGCGCCTTGAGCTGGTGGATCAGCGAAATCACCTTGCGCTGCTCCGGCACGCCCAATGCCGCCGTCGGTTCGTCCATGATGAGGATCTGCGCGTCCCAGTAGACGGCGCGGCCGATGGCGACGGCCTGGCGCTGGCCGCCGGAGAAATTGCTGACCGGGGCGTTCATCCGGCTGACGTGGAAATCCAGCCGCTTCATCGTTTCCCTGGCTGCGTCTGCCATGGCCTTGCGGTCGAGTACCGGCAGGAAGCCGAACGCCTTGCGCATCGGTTCGCGGCCAAGGAAGATGTTGGCGCCGATCGACAGATTGTCGGCCAGAGCCAGATCCTGGTAGATCGTCTCGATACCCTTTTCACGCGCCTCCTGCGGCGTCGCGAATGCCACCGGCTGGCCACCGAGCAGGATTTCGCCCCCCGTCGGCTGGAACACGCCCGAGATCGCCTTGATCAGCGTCGTCTTACCGGCGCCGTTGTCGCCGGCAAGCGCCACCACTTCGCCCGGCCGCACGGCCATGGAGAAACCGCTGAGCGCACGCACGGCGCCGAAATGCTTGGACAGGTTGCGGACTTCGAGCAAGGGGGTGTTCTGGTCGATGCTATTCATCCTGGCGGCCTCCACTGAACCGGCGCTGCGCCTGGTCTATGAGCACGGAAATGATGATGACGACGCCGACGGCGATGAACTGCCAGAACGGCTCGACATTGACGAAGACCAGCCCGTACTGGATCACCGCGATCACCAGCGCGCCGGCGACCGTGCCCAGGATCGTGCCGGAGCCGCCGAACAGGCTGGCGCCGCCGATCACCACAGCAGCGACGCTGTCGAGCAGCAGAGGCTCGCCGGCTTGCGCCGCACCGGCGGTGAAGCGCGCCGCGTAGAGCGCCCCGCCAAGGCCGGCGCACATCGCCGACAGCACATAGAGCCGCAATATGTGGCCCCTGATATCGATGCCGGCGCGCCGCGCCGCCTGCACATTGGCGCCGATGGCATAATTGTGCTGTCCGAACCGCGTCTGGCTGAGCAGATAGTGCATCAGGATGACGAAGACGGCAGCGATCATGACCAGATAAGGCACGCCGTAGAACTTGCCGTTGCCGAGCAGCGCGAACCAGGAATTCTGCACCGGCACCGTCGTGCCGCCGGCAAGCAGGAAGGCGACACCGCGCGCGACGCCGAACATGCCGAGCGTACCGATGAACGGCGGCACCCTGAGACGCGAGATCAGCAGACCATTGATGACCCCGGGCAAGCCAGCGACGATCACGGCGGCGAGAATGCCCGCCAGCATGGCCAGCGGCAAGGGAATGGCGGCGCCCGCCAGATTGGTGGCATGCGCGGCAACGACGGCGGCAAGCCCCATGATGAAGCCGAGCGACAGGTCGATGCCGCCCGAAATGATGACGAAGGTCTGTCCGGTCGCCAGCAGCAGCGGCGCTATCGCGAAGATCGCGATGGATTGCAGATTGAACGGGTTGAGCACGAACGTCGCGCCGAAGGCGAACCTCGACCATATCTCGAAACAGATGATCAGGCCGGCGAGGAACAGCCAGGCGCGCCCGTCGGCGATGCGTCCGATCAGGGTCCTGGCCGGATCGCCATGATCGGCCTGGGGGGCGACATGCTTCTCGGCCGATTGGGCTGGTGATGTCGAGGTCATGAGTACTCCGCGGCGCGGCTGCCTTCAAACAGGCCCCGCCTTTTGCGGGACCCGGCACGAACTCCCCCCGGCGAACCGGGGGGAGCCAAGCTCGTCTGGACCTACTCGGAGTAGAGATACTTCGAGATCTTCGGGTCCGCGATGTTGGACTTGTCCATGATCGTGAAGCCGGTGCCGATCGTGACCGGGATCGACTGGCCGGTCAGATGGGCATAGGCCGAAACGACCCCGAAATAACCGATCTCGGCGGGGTGCTGGGCGATTGCCACATCCACGAGGCCGGTGTTGATGTTGTCGACGATGCTGGTCGGCGCGTCGAAGGCAACGACCTTGACGGTTCCCGTCTGGCCCGCCTGCTTGACGCCGTTGGCGGCACCCAGTGCCGAGAACAGGTTGGCGCCGAACACGCCGACGAGATCGGGATTGCGCGCGAAGACGGCCTGCAGCTGCGAGGCCGCCTTGTTGGCGTCGTCGTCATTGAATTGGGTCTCCAGCACGGTGATGCCCGTATGCTTGGCCATCTCCTTCTTGAAACCCTCTTCGCGCTGGTCGGTGGTCGAAATGCCCGGCTTGACGTTCGACACGTAGACCTTGCCCTTGTCGCCGATGGCGGCGGCTAGCGCGCGCGCGGCGATCTCGCCACCCAGCACATTGTCCGAGGCAATGTAGGCCAGCGGGAAATCGGCATCGCCGGCACCCGTCTGGTAGACGCCGCTACCGATGAACGTATCGACTGTTATGACCGGGATGCCGGCGTCATTGGCCTTGCGCAGCGGCTCGACCAGCTGAACCTTGTCGGTCGGCGCGATCAGGATCGCGTCCGGCTTCTTGGCGATGACCGCGTCGAGCACCGGCACCTGGGTGACCGGGTTGAAGTCCGGAGCACCTTGGAAGACCAGATTCACGCCGAGCGCGTCGGCGGCTGCCTGGGCACCCTTGCGCATGGTGATGTAAAAACCGTCGGTGGTGAGGCCCGGAATGAGCGCAATGGTGTATTTCTTGTCCTGCGCCTGCGCGGGCGCCATCAGCACCGTCGCGCTGACGGCAAGCGCCGCGAGCGCGGCAACGATCTTCTTCATGACATCCTCCTCATTGTTAGCAGTTCTGCCGTTTTCGGTGACATTGGAATGGCCGTCATCCGCGCGGAGGCAGGATGCCGACGGCCGGGAACGCCTGTTGCCTTTCGCGGGCAGCTCCTCCCAAGCGCCCTCCAGTCTAAATGTCAGCCGGTCCAGCCGACCGGCACAATCGCCGTACTCGCTTTCCTCGCCTCCGCAAGGTCAGGGAACCACCGCGCCCGGCATGCCTGCACGTCGGGTCCGCATTTTGTAACACTTTGCAGAAATAAATTGCAACTCGGTTTTTCCGAGGCCGCAACGCCGGCTTTTTCCAGACACCATATGACTGTTCCTCGGAGCCCCGGCGAACTATCGTCCCGACTCTCCGGCGACACAATCGATTTCGCAACGACTTCTCTCCGTGCGACAGCGCGGCATCAGTCCGGCATATCCGCCGCTATCGCGTTGCAAGAACCGCGAGGATAGCCTGCGCCGTCTTGGTATCCGTTACCAGCGCGTTGATCAGCCGGGCGCGAGCGGCGCCAATAATGGCCGTCGCTTTTTCCGGCGAGGCGGCGACGCCGATAACCAACGGCACGGCGCGAAGCTGCGCCGGCGACATGGCGATCATCCGGCTCTCCCCTTCCCAGGCGATCAGCGCGCCTTCCGGATCGAAGTAATGACGCAGCACGTCGCCAGCCGCATGGACCAGCGCCTGCTCGGTCGGCGTCGCGGCACTCGCCTCGGGGGGGTTGATGGCGTGCGGCAGGCCAATGCCGACGATCGCCACATCGGTCCTCTCCCACAGCGCGACGGCATCGCGGATGGTGGCGTCTCCGAGGAAGACCTCACGCAGCTCGCTCGACGGCAGATAGGGAGCGTGGATGAAGTGCGGTGTGCCGCCGAACTCCTCCGCGGCAAGCCGCACGAATTCGTTGACCTGGAAATGCGCCGCGTGCTGCTGCATGCCGCCGGTTGCGGCCACCGTCAGCACGCCCGGCATACGCGGCAGGCCGGCTCGAATGACCTCGCGCACGGCGCGCCCCCAGCCGATCGCGACGACGGAACCGGCCACCAGGTGTGCCTGCCTGAGCAAAGCGCCGAGCGGGGCGGAAAGCGCCGTCAGCGCGCCCGCCGCCGGCGTCTCGACGACGGCGGCGTCCCGCAATTTCAATCCATCGACCAGTTGCCTGGTGATATCCTCGGGCGTCACCAGGTCGATGACCTCGATGCGCACGATGCCCTCCGCTCGCGCCCGCTGCAGCAGGCGCGAAATCGTCGCGGTGGAGACACCGAGCTGCCGCGCTATATCGACCTGCGACATCTCTTCCACATAGTGCAGCTTGGCAACCGTGTGCAGCATCGTGCGCGATGCGGTCGCGTCCTGGACGGAGGGAACAGACAGCTTGCAATTCCTTTCAGCAACGTGTTACACACGTATACGCCGATGGGAGTTATCGCGCAAATCCGGCGAACTCGCAACTTTGAGGGCCACGCCGGCAAGGCTGCTTATCCCAGCGGCCGGCGATGCATCAGGCGGCGAAATCTTCCTGCCGGCAGGCGGGCAAACTGACCATTGTTCCACGGGATCAGCGCCGTCGGCGCGCCAACATCGGACAGAAGAAAACCATGACGAAGATGACCACCGCGGAACTGCGCGGCTACCAGCAGATATGCGGCAAGGATGGAGCCATGGTGGCCATCGCCTGCGACCAGCGCGGCGGCATGCGCACCTTGCTGGCGTCGGACCCCGAGGACCAGGCCAGGATCACCAACGACATGCTCGGCGACACCAAGGCCGACATCACGCGCTACCTCGCAAGTGCGGCCTCCTGTGTACTGCTCGACCCGCTCTGCGCGGTACCGCGGGTTGTGGACGAGGGCGTGCTGAACCGGGATACCGCACTCCTCATCGGCCTCGACGCGTCCGGTTTCGACGTCTCGCCGGAAGGCTACCGCCTGTCGCGGCTGGTTCCCGGCATCGATGCGCGGCGAGTGCGCGAACTCGGCGGCACGGGTGGCAAGATCATGGTCTATCTGCGGGCCGACAAGCCGCAAGCCAACGAACACAACATCGCCATCCTGCGCCAATGCATCGCCGATTTCGGCAAGGAGGACTTGCTGCTCGTCGTCGAATTCCTGACCTACCAGCTCGAAGGGGAAAGCCCCGAGGACTATGCGGCCAAGACGCCCTGGCTGGTAGAAGAAGGTACGAGGATTTCGCTGGAATGCGGCGCAAAGGTGCTGAAGCTTCCCTACCCCGGAACGCCGGAAGCCTGCGCCACCATCACGGAAATGGCCGGCGAAGTGCCGTGGGCCGTACTTTCGGCTGGCGTCAACCACGCCACCTTCCTCGGCCAGGTCGAGATCGCCATGCAGAATGGCGCCTCCGGTGTGATCGCCGGCCGTTCGCTGTGGAAGGACTGCATCTCGCTCGATCGTGACATTCAGCGCGAAAGGCTTGAGACCATCGCGGTGCCGCGACTGCGCGAGATCCAGGCGGTGATCGGGCACTATCGGCAGAAGGCCGCCGCCTGATATCCTGTTGGATCACCGGCACGTGCAGGATGTCATGCCACAAAAATCGATGGCCATAGGGATCGATATCGGCGGCACCAATTTGCGTGCCGCCCGCATCTCGGGCAAAGGTGAAATCCTCAAACGTCTTTCCGAGAAGAGCGCGCCCGACCCGGAGCTGGTGCTTGGCCGCATCGCCGACATGGTGCGCGTTCTCGATACGCCTGATGTGGCGGCCATCGGCGTCGGTGTTCCCGGCCGCGTCGACGCGCGCCGCGGCGCGGTCCTGTCGGGAGGCTATGTCAACCTCGCCTCGGTCGCGCTCGCGCAGCGGCTGGAAAGCATGACCGGCAAGCCTGTCATCCTCGACAATGACTGCAACATGGCGCTGGCCGCCGAGATGGCGCTTGGCGCCGGCCAGGGCCACGACAACATCGCCATGTTCACCATCGGCACCGGCATTGGCGGCGCCGTCGTCCAGAACCGACGGATCATGCGCGGCCGGGCAACGGCGGGGCAACTTGGCCACATCACCGTCGACGTCAACGGCGAGGTCTGCGCCTGCGGGCGGCGCGGCTGTGTCGAAACCACCAGTTCCGGCACGGCACTTGGCCGCCATATCGCGCGCGCCGGCTTGGGCCCCGACGTTTCGGTCGACCAGCTCTTTGCCCGCGACGCGGCCGGCGATATCAAGGCGCGCGGCATACTGGAAGCCTGGGCAAGACCGCTGCGCGCGGCGATCGATACCACCGTCGCCATGTTCGACCCCGATCTCATCCTGCTTGGCGGTGGGCTTGGCCTGGCGGCACACAGAGCGCTCGACCACGCGCCGGCATTGGCGCCGTGGTACCAATGCCCGGTAGCGCCGGCGCAGCTCGGCGACGATGCCGGTGTGATCGGCGCCGCGCTCCAGGCGCTTTCGGCGCCGACATCGCTTGCCGTTCAGCCTGGCCGCGCCAGACGCGCCGTGCTCGTCAACGGCATCCCGGCCAGCGGCAAGAGCACGGTGTCGCGCGGCATCGCCGATCGCATGGGATGGCCGCTGCTTGCGCTCGACACGATCAAGAACCCATTCCTCGAAGTGCTCGGCGGCGCCGACCGCGAATTCAATCGCACGCTGGGCCGCGCCAGCTACCAGGCAATCTGGTCGGTGGTCGGCGACGCTCCGGCCGGCAGCACCTTCATCGTCGATGCCTGGTTCGGCTTCCAGCCGCGGCAAGTGCTCGAAGATCATCTGCGCAAGGCCGGCGTCGAACACACCGTCGAAATCTGGTGCCACGCCCCCGGCGAGGTTCTGGCCGAACGCTATGGCGCCCGGCTCGGTCAGCGTCTCCCCGGCCATCCCGGCGCTGCCTACATCCCTGAACTGATTGAACTGGCCAAGCGCGCCGAACCGCTGCGGCGCGGGCCGCTGTTCGACGTCGATACGACGCAGCCGATCGACTTCGATGCCATCGCCGCATGGCTGCGCGCGACCTTGGCCAGCGACGCCTGAGCCGCTGCCGGTGCCGGTTACGCCGGCGGCAGCCGAAGCGTCGTGCGGGCGATCTGCCAGGCGGATTCGACATGCCGCCGCGCCGCCGCTTCGGCCGCGTCGGGCTTGCGCGATCTGATGGCATCCATGATCTCGGTCATCTCGGCAATCGCCGGTACGCGTCGGTTTTCCGAGAGAATGGTCATGGAGCGCAGCTGGTTGATGCGTACATTGAGCCCGGTCACGATCTCCCAGGCGACGCGCTTGTCGGCCGCGTCGAAAAGCACTTCGTAAAACTTTGTCGTCGCCCGCATCACCTCGGCCGGCTTGCCGGATGCCCAGGCTTCGAAAAGATCGGCGAGCGCACTGTCGAGCAGGGTCAGTTGCGCATTCGTCGCGGACATGGCGCAGGCACGCGCGGCTATGCCTTCGAGCAGGGCCCTGAGCTCATAGATCTCGTCGGTGCGGCCAAGGTCCGGCTTGGCCACCGCCGGCCCGTGCCCTGGTATCATCTGCACCAGGCCTTCGGCCTCTAGCTGCCGCAAGACCTCGCGCACGACCGAACGGCTGACGCCGAGCTGGTCGCAAAGCGGCCGCTCGACCAGCCTTTCGCCGGGCTGGAAATGGAAATCCATGATCGCCTCGCGCATGCGCTCCAGTGCCAGCGTTCTCAAGGTCTTGGCGCTGCGATCGATGCGAAGCGTGTCGTCTGACATGGGCGGTCTCCTGCCTCGCCACGAAAACAGATTCCATGGCCGGTTGACAAGTTACTTGGCGCTCCATAGCATGGTATACCATAAGATGATATGGCATCGACGACCGAGGATTTCATGCAGCCCGTCATTCGCAAGATCGTCACCTACACCGAGAACACGCTGATCGAAGGCGGCAAGGCAGCGCCTCGGCCGCTCCGCCTCATCGGCGTCGCGGCGGTGCTTACCAATCCGTGGGCCGGACGCGGCTTCACCGAGGATCTGTCGCCCGAAATCCGCGCCTGTGCGCCCGTGCTGGGAGAGACACTGACCCGTGAAATCATCGCCATCGCCGGTTCGGGCGACGCCATCGAGGGCTATGGCAAGGCCGCCATCTGCGGCACGTCGGGCGAGATCGAACACGCTTCGGCACTGATCCACACGCTGCATTTCGGCAATCACTACCGCCGCGCGGTCGCCGCAAAGACCTATCTTGCCTTCACCAATCTGCGCGGTGGCCCGAACACGCCCATCATGATCCCGCTGATGGACAAGAACGACGAGGGTCGGCGCTCGCACTACCTGACGGTGCATTTCCAGATCGGCGACGCGCCGGCGCCGGACGAGTTGGTGGTGGCGCTCGGCGCCTCGATCGGCGGCCGGCCGCACCATCGTATTGGCGACCGCTACCAGGACCTCAAGGAAGTGGGCGACCTGCATGGCTGACGCACCCGCATCGGCATGGGCTCGACAGGATACGGCGCCTGATGGCACCGGCTTCATCCGAGCCGGCTCGGGCGCGCCGGTGCTGTTCATCCATGGTGTCGGCATGAACGCCGCGATCTGGCAGCCGCAGATCGAACGGATGGCCGGCAAATGGGATGTGATCGCCATCGACATGCTCGGCCATGGCCGGTCGCCGCTGCCGCCACCGAGCCCGGAACTGGCCGACTATGCCGATCAGGCCATTCGCCTGCTCGATCACCTCGGCCTCGACAAGGTGTCGGTCGTCGGTCACTCGATGGGCGCGCTCGTCGCCCAGGAGCTTGCGTTGCGGGCACCCCAGCGCGTGCGCGGCATCGTATCGATGAATGCCGTGTTCCGGCGCCCACCAGAATTGGCCGAGGCCGTCCGTCAGCGCGCGGCCGCCCTCACCGGCCGGGGCGACGCGGCTGGCACGGCACAGACCATCACCCGCTGGTTCGGAGATCCAGTGCCGGCCGAGCTCGAGGCGGCGGCAAGCAAGACCGCATCCGCGCTTGGCGCGGTCGACCCGGAAGGCTACGCCCGCACCTATCGCCTGTTCGCCCGCGCCGACGGCGACCACGCCGAGCGCCTGCAAACGCTTGCCGTGCCGGTCCTGTTCATGACCGGGTCCGAGGACAGGAACTCCTCGCCGGCAATGTCGGCCGCCATGGCGCGGCTGGCGCCGCATGGCCGCTGCATCGTGCTTGCCGGCGAACGGCACATGATGGCGGTAGCCGCACCGGACCTCACCACACGCCGCATCGTCGACTTCCTCGAAGCGGCGGGGCAAGGGGATGGGATGGTGACTTCCGGTTTCGATAGCGGCGACTTCCGCCGCGCACTCGGCTCCTTCCTTACCGGCGTCACCATCGTCACCACGATCGGGCCCGACGGCGAGCCGCGCGGCTTCACAGCCAACTCTTTCACCTCGGTGTCGCTCGATCCGCCGCTGGTACTCGTCTGCGTCGCCCATAAGGCCTTGGGCCATCCCGTCTTCGCCACCTCTAAGAGCTTCGCCATCAACATCCTCAACGAGGATCAGAAGGCGGCATCCGGCATCTTCGCCTCGAAAGCGGCCGACAAGTTCGCCTCCGTGGCCTGGCGCCCGGGACAGACCGGCAGTCCGTTGCTGGACGGCTCGGTCGCGTCCTTCGACTGCGACATGGAGCGGTTGGTCGACGCGGGCGACCATTCGATTCTTATCGGCCGCGTACGCGATTTCGAGCACAACTCCTCGCAGCCTCTCGGCTACTGCCGCGGCGCCTATATCGCACCCGGCCTCAGCCAGGAGGCGCTTGCCGCCACCCAGCCCGGCACCGATGTCGGCGCCATCCTCGAAAATGGCGGCAGGGTCCTGTTCCTGGAAACGGCTGATGGCTTCGAACTGCCGCGCGGCCGGGGATTGGGCTCGGCCGGCGATGCCAAAAGTCTCCGGGGCCTGCTTGCCGCCAAGGCTATCGAGGCCCAGCTCGGCTTCCTCTTCGCCGTCTGGGACGACGCTGGCAATTCGGCGCGCACGCATGTCTATTATCGCGGCACGTTCGACGTGCCCGCCTCCAGCGATCGTGGCATCCGGCTGGTCGACATCGACTCGATCGGCGACTTGAAGATCGTCGATCCGGCGGTCCGCTCGATGCTTGCCCGCTATGTCAGGGAATGCACGCAGGACGCCTTTGGCGTCTATGTCGGCAATGAGAGGGAAGGCGAAGTCAGGCCGCTAGGCAAAGCGCCTATGTCCGCTGCCTCCTATACAGGTGACCACAGATGAAGTTCTCGCTCTTCGTGCATATGGAACGGTCGGATCTCGCCAAGCCGCATTCGGAGCTGGTGAGCGAGCTCGAGGAATTGGTCCTGCAAGCGGAGCAGGCCGGCTTCGAGACGGCCTGGATCGGCGAGCATCACGGCATGGAATTCACCATCTCGCCGAACCCGTTCATCAACATCGCTTATCTGGCGGCCAAAACGAGCCGCATCCGTCTCGGCACGGGCACGATCGTTGCGCCGTTCTGGCATCCGATCAAGCTTGCCGGCGAAGCGGCGATGGCCGACGTCATCAGCGGCGGCCGGCTCGACATCGGCATCGCGCGCGGCGCCTACAGTTACGAATATCAACGTCTCTTCCCCGGTCTCGACGCCTGGGGCGCCGGCCAGCGCATGCGCGAAATGGTGCCGGCGATCCGTGGCCTATGGGACGGCGACTTCGAACTCTCCGGCGAGTTCTGGTCGTTCCCGCCGACCACCTCCTCGCCCAAGCCCTTGCAGAAACCCTATCCGCCGATCTGGGTGGCGGCGCGCGACCCGAACTCGCACGATTTTGCCGTCGCCAACGGATGCAAGATCCAGGTGACGCCGCTAGCTTCAGGCGACGACGAGGTGTCGAGCCTGATGCAGCGCTTCAACGCCGCTTGCGACGCACATCCGGACATCGCCCGGCCGGAAATCATGCTCTTGATGCACACATTCGTCGCCGAGGACGCGGCCGATGCCGACCGGCTAGCCCGGGACCTGTCGAGTTTCTACTGCCAGTTCGGCGCCTGGTTCCAGAACAAGAAGCCGGTGCATCAAGGCGTATTGGAGCCGCTCACAGAGGATGAGATCGCCGCGATGCCGCAATATGCGCCAGACAAGATCCGACAGAACCTGGTGATCGGCGAAGCGGACGAAGTCATTGCCCGGCTGAAGGCCTATGAGGCGCTTGGCTACGACCAGTATTCGATCTGGATCGACAGCGGGCTCTCGCACGAACGCAAGAAGAAATCGCTGCAACTGTTCATCGACCGGGTGATGCCGGCCTTCCTCTGATAGCGAGCCCATGACCGACGCTCTTTTCAGGAACTACATCGACGGCCGCTTCGACGAGCCGTCCGCGACCTTCGACAGCGTAGATCCGTCGACGGGTACGCCGTGGGCCAGGATGCCGGCGGCGAGCGAAGCCGATGTCGACCGCGCCGTCGAAGCGGCGCACCGGGCGCTGCGGTCCGACGCGTGGCGAAAGACGACCGCCACCGCGCGCGGCAAACTGCTGGTCAAGCTCGGTGACCTCGTCGCCGCCAATGCCGGACGTCTCGCCGAACTCGAGACGCGCGACACCGGCAAGATCATTCGCGAGACCCGCGCCCAGATCGCCTATGTCGGGGACTACTACCGCTATTATGGCGGGCTCGCCGACAAGCATGAAGGCGCGCATGTGCCGATCGACAAGGCGGACCTCGACGTCACCATCCGCCGCGAGCCGATCGGCGTCGTTGCCGCGGTCGTGCCATGGAATTCGCAGCTCTTCCTCTCCGCCGTCAAGCTCGGCCCGGCGCTGGCCGCCGGCTGCACGGTCGTGCTCAAGGCCTCCGAGGACGGCCCGGCGCCGTTGCTCGCCTTCGCCGAGCTCGTCCAGCAGGCCGGCTTTCCCGAAGGCACCGTCAACATTCTCACCGGCTTCGGCCAGGATTGCGGCCGCCGCCTGACCAGCCACCCGCTGGTCTCGCGCGTCGCCTTCACCGGCGGCCCGTCCACGGCGCGTGCGATCGTCAGGAACACGGCGGAAAATCTCGCCTATACGACGCTCGAACTCGGCGGCAAGAGCCCGGTCGTGGTCTTCGCCGACGCCGATCTCGACAGCGCCGCCAATGCGGTGGTCGCCGGCATTTTTGCGGCGACCGGCCAGAGCTGCGTCGCCGGCTCGCGCCTGCTGGTCGAAGGTTCGGTGAAGGACGAGTTCCTCGCCCGGCTGAAGCGCAAGGCCGAGGCGATCAGGATCGGCGATCCGCAGGACCCGGCCACCGAAATGGGTCCGCTCGCCACGCAACGGCAGCGCGACTGGATCGAGAAGATCGTCGTGGAAAGCCTCGACAAGGGCGGCAAGCTTATCACCGGTGGGACACGTCCCGGCGGCCCCGGTTTCTACTACGCGCCGACCATCATCGATGCCGGCAGCACCGACCTGCCCTGCGTGCGCGAGGAATTGTTCGGGCCTGTGCTCAGCGTGCTTGCCTTCGACACCGAGGCTGAAGCGCTGGCGCTCGCCAACGACACGCCCTTCGGGCTGGCTTCCGGCGTGTTCACCAGCAATCTCGGCAAGGCGCACCGCATGGCGCGCGACATCCATGCCGGCGTGGTCTGGGTCAACACCTATCGCGCCGTGTCGCCGCTCGTTCCCTTTGGTGGTTACGGCCATTCCGGGCTCGGTCGCGAGGGCGGCCTCGATGCCATTAGAGATTACACGCGCTCGAAATCCGTCTGGATCAAGACGTCGGACGAGCCGATCCCCGATCCCTTCGTCATGCGCTGAGGAGCGCAGGACAAAGGTGCACTGAGAAAAACAAGAACAGACCAACAGAGGAGAATAAGATGAAACTGATTTTGACCGGCATTCTGGCCGGACTGCTCGCGGCGACCGCCGCCAAGGCCGATGAGATGGCGTTCACCAGCTGGGGTGGCACAACGCAGGAAGCACAGACCAAGTCCTGGGCAGTGCCCTTCGAGGCGAGCTCCGGCATCAAGGTCCTCCAGGACGGGCCGACCGACTACGGCAAGCTCAAGGCCATGGTCGACGCCAGCAACGTCACCTGGGATGTCGTCGACGTCGAGATGGACTTCGCCATAAAGGCCGCCAAGGACGGTCTGCTGGAGCCTATCGACTATGCGATCGTGCCCAAGGCAGATCTCGACCCCCGCTTCAGCAACGAGCATGCCGTCGGCAGCTTCTACTATTCCTTCGTGCTTGCCTGGAACAAGGGCGCGGTCTCCGGTGAACCGGCGAGTTGGGCCGACATGTTCGACACCAAGAAGTTCCCCGGCAAACGGACCTTCTACAAATGGTCGGCGCCGGGCGTCATCGAGATCGCGCTGCTCGCCGACGGCGTGCCGGCGGACAAGCTCTATCCGCTCGACCTCGACCGTGCCTTCAAGAAGCTCGACACCATCAAGTCTGATATCGTCTGGTGGGGCGGTGGCGCGGAGTCGCAGCAGCTGATCGCCTCCGGCGAGGCTGCCTTCGGCCAGCTCTGGAACGGCCGCGTCTTCGCGCTGCAGCAGGACGGAACCGATGTCGGTGTCTCCTGGAACCAGAACCTCACCGCCGCCGACGTTCTGGTCGTACCGAAAGGGGCGAAGAACAAGGATAGCGCCATGAAGTTCCTGGCCGCTGCCACCAGCCCGGCCGGCCAGGCGAAATTCGCCGAGGCCAGCGGCTATGCGCCGATCAATACCAAGGCCAAGGCCGAGATGCCGGCCGATGCGGTCAAGGCCTTGCCCGACGCCCATGTCGACGGCCAGATCAACCTCGACATGAACTACTGGGCCGAGCATCGCGACGAGATCGCCACGCGCTGGTACGCCTGGCAGACCAAGTAGCGCCACAGGAACCGGCGGGGCGCGGGAACCGCGCCCCGTTCGGGCAACGGGAACCGGCCGATGCAACGAAATTCTCTCAAACGCGGCGCCATTGCCGGCCTGCCGGCCGGCAGCGGTGGTTCCTTGCCGGCCCTGGTTCTAGTCGGCCTTTTCTTCGTCGTGCCGGTCATCGCTCTTTTGCTGCGCAGCGTCACCGATCCCGAGCCCGGTCTGCAGAACTACGCCGCGCTGCTTGGCAGCGGCACCTATGCCCGGGTGTTCCTGAACACCTTCCTGGTCGCCGCCGTCGTCACCGCCGTCACGATCGTGGTGGCGTTTCCGGTCGCCTGGATGCTGGCGATCATGCCGCCGGCCTTCGGCTCGCTGGTTTTCGGCATCATCATCCTGTCGATGTGGACCAACCTGCTCACCCGCACCTATGCCTGGATGGTATTGCTGCAACGCACGGGGGTGATCAACAGGACGCTGATGGGCCTGGGCGTCATCCAGGAGCCCCTGCCGCTGATCAACAACCTCACCGGCGTCACCATCGGCATGGTCTACATCATGCTGCCCTTCATGATCCTGCCGCTGGTCGGCACGCTGCGTGCCATCGACCCGATGACGCTGCGCGCCGCCGCTCTTTGCGGGGCAACCCCGTACCAGGCCTTCCGCCGCATCCTGTTGCCACTGTCGCTTCCCGGCATCGCCGCCGGCGGGCTGATGGTCTTCGTCATGTCGCTTGGCTATTTCGTCACGCCTGCCCTGCTCGGCGGCACATCCAACATGATGCTGGCGGAGATGATCGCCCAGACGGTGCAGTCGCTGCTCAACTGGGGGCTCGGCAGTGCCGCCGCCTTCGTGCTCCTGGCCGTCACTATGGCGCTCTACGCGCTCCAGCTTCGCCTCGTTGGCGCCAAGCGCCCCGCCGGAGGGCTCTGACATGCTGCTCGACTATGACAGGCTCGGATGGCTGCGCGTGGCGCTTGCCGGCTTCACCGCGCTGGTCGCGGCTTTCCTGCTGCTGCCGGTGGTCTTCATCGTGCTCTTGTCGTTCGGCTCCTCGCGCTGGCTGGCCTTTCCACCGCCCGGCTGGACTCTGAAATGGTACCAGCAGCTGCTGGCCGACCCGACCTGGATCGATGCCGCGCTGACCAGCGCCAGGATTGCCGCCATGGCCGCCATCCTGGCCGTCGTCATCGGCCTGTTCGCATCCTTCGCTTTGGTCCGGGGTGAATTTCGCGGGCGGCAAATTCTGCGCGGGCTGCTGCTGACGCCCATGGTGCTGCCGGTGGTCGTGTTCGCCATCGCCGTGTACGCTTTCTTCCTGCGCATCGGGCTGGCCGGCACCACGATCGGCTTCGTCATCGCGCACACCGTCCTGGCACTGCCCTTCGCCATCATTCCGATCACCGCCGCGCTCGAGGGTTTCGACAAGTCCATCGAGGACGCGGCCATCGTCTGCGGCGCCAGCCCGCTGCAGGCACGTCTGCGGATCACCCTGCCCTCGATCCGGATCGGCATCTTTTCGGCGGCGATCTTCTCCTTCCTCGCCTCATGGGACGAGGTCGTGGTGGCGATCTTCATGGCGAGCCCGACCTTGCAGACCTTGCCGGTGAAGATCTGGGGCAGCTTGCGCGCCGACCTCAGTCCGGTCGTCGCCGCCGCCTCCAGCCTGCTCGTCGGCCTGACCTTGTGCCTGATGATCGTGACCGCACTCCTTCGCAGAAAATTATCGAGATGACCCGGCCATTCCTATCCATACGCGCGGTGAGAAAGACGTTCGGCGCCTTCGTCGCCGTCCACGATGTCACCATCGATGTGCCCAAGGGCGAATTCCTGACCTTCCTCGGGCCGTCCGGCTCCGGCAAGTCGACGACGCTCTACGCGATTGCCGGTTTCCAGGACCCGTCCGCCGGCGACGTCCTGCTGGAGGACAAGTCGCTGCTTTCAGTGCCGTCGCACAAGCGCAACATCGGCATGGTCTTCCAGCGCTACACGCTGTTTCCGCATCTGAGCGTCGCCGAGAACGTCGCCTTTCCACTACGTGTACGCGGCCGCCCCGACGCCGAAGTGAAAGGGAAAGTCGCCGACATGCTGGCGCTGGTGCGGCTGGAGAATTTCGCCGGCCGCTATCCCGGCGCGCTGTCGGGCGGCCAGCAGCAGCGCGTGGCACTTGCCCGTGCGCTCGCCTACGATCCGCCGATCCTCTTGATGGACGAGCCGCTGTCGGCGCTAGACAAAAAGCTGCGCCAGGAGATCCAGGCCGAGATCCGCCGCATCCACCGCGAGACCGGCGTCACCATACTCTATGTCACCCACGACCAGGAGGAGGCGCTCCATCTGTCGGACCGCATCGCCCTGTTCAAGGAGGGGCGCATCGAACAGATCGGTACCGGCGAGGACCTTTATCTCAGGCCGGCCAGCGAGTTCGTCGCCGGCTTCATCGGCAACTCGAATTTCCTGCCCGCCGAGCATCTGGAAACCGCCAATGGCGCATCGACCGTGCGCCTGGCCGACGGCTCGGTCGTGAGCGGCGTTAAGACCACACAGGCCTTCGATCGCGGCCAGAAGGCCCGCCTGATGGTGCGCCCTGAAGCGTTCCGGCTCACGCCTGGGCCGGCGAGCGCAGCACTTGCTGTCGAGATCGTCGATACCGCCTTCTTCGGCGACCGCAAGCGCGTCGTGGCGCGAACCGCCGGCGGCGATGAGATCGATGTCAGGCCGACTTCGGATGCGGTGGAACCGGATAGCGCGGATTGCGCCACGGGCAGGCGGATCTTTTTCGATCCTGCTTCCGCCTTCCTGTTTCCAGCCTGAAGCCTGCCCTTGAAACCACAGCGTCGATTCCGCCAGCGGCCCGCACGACCAGGCCTGTCGCCCGTAACGCCGGGCCATGAGAAATCACCGCCAGCCCCGCAGCCGGCATCAATCAGTAGCCGACGGTGAAGCGCTGCCTGACATGCGTCGGCTTCTCGATCAAGATGGCAAACCCACAGAATGCACGGCGTTCAGATCATTGCCGCACCGTCACTACGGGCGCCGGTGTCGCGCGAGCGGCTTCGTCCTCAAGGCCGGAAGGGGACCGTCCGCTTCTGGAGAGCGATGGCAGGAAAGCGAACTTACGTCTGATTTGGAGAAATGCCGCTACGGTTCAAATCGTCCAGCCGTCCGGGAAGATGCAGATGGGCACAATTTTCACGCTATAGCCACCTGCGAGACCCTATAGCTTGCCTGCGAGATATTCTGAAATTCAGGCGACTTTCTCCACCTCGGAAGCGCCGCGGCGTGACATGAGTTTCTCGACTTCGATCATATGTTCCGTTCCCCAGGCGCAGAGTGGCTTCAAGGCTCCGGCAAGGGTCTGGCCAAACGCAGTGAGGGAATACTCGACTTTCGGCGGAATTTCCTTGAAGTCGAGCCGGTCGACGATCCCATCAGCCTCCAGTTCCTTGAGTTGCTGGATGAGCATCTTGTCACTGACATTGCCGATGGCGCGCCTCAGGTCACCATAGCGTCGGGCTTCGTGAGCAAGGTGGAACAGGATCAAAGGCTTCCACTTGCCACCGATGACAGCCAACGCAGCATCCAGCCCGCAGATAAAGCTAGGTGTCGCCATTTCGTATGCTCCAATTAGTTCTTGCTAAAATGTCACTTACCAAAATGTGCATACTGGAAGAAAGAAAAGCAAGCCTCTAGATCGAAGCGGTCATCATTTTCCAGGAGATCGAGATGGGCAGGCTTGAAGGTAAAATCGTCGTCATAACTGGCGGCAACAGTGGCATCGGTCTGGCTACCGCCAAACGGTTTGTGGCGGAAGGCGCAGAAATTTTTATTACCGGCCGTCGTCAGGAGGAACTGGACAGGGCGGTCGAAGAGATCGGCTCCGCAGTGACAGCGGTGCACGGCGACGTTTCGCGTCTGGATGATCTTGATCGGCTGTTCGCGGCAGTGCGTGCAAAGAGCGGACGAATAGACGTTCTGTTCGCCAATGCGGGGCTCGGAAAGCTGGCTCCGCTTGGCGCCATCGATGAAGCGTCATTCGATTTGACGTTCGACGTCAACGTCAAAGGCACGCTCTTCACGGTGCAGAAGGCGCTGCCGCTTATGCGGGCCGGTGGATCCATCATCCTCACCGGCTCGACCACCGGCTCGACGGGAACGCCTGCATTCAGCGTCTACAGCGCGACCAAGGCTGCAATCCGCAATTTCGCCCGAAGCTGGGCGCTGGACCTGAAGGGGGCAGGCATCCGTGTGAACGTGCTCTCTCCCGGCGCCACTGAGACACCCGGCCTCAAGGGTCTAGCAGAGGCTGGAGAGGAGGATGCCTTGCTGAAGGGCCTTGCCATGCAGATACCGCTCGGCCGTATCGGGCACCCCGAGGAGACTGCTGCTGTGGCGCTCTTCCTTGCCTCGGACGAAAGCAGCTTCATGACCGGTAGCGAGGTCTTCGTTGACGGCGGAGCCGCACAAGTTTGACGGCCCATCGAACCTCGGCCCCGAGCTTCCTTGCTTGGGGCCTTTTCTGCGAGCGCACGGGAAACACCGATTCTGCGATCCAGCAATCTGCGGCACGCTCTGTTTCACTGCAGCGTGATGCCGGACCGGGCGGGACTCGAACGCGTCTGCGCGTCCGAGAAGCCCGCGACATCGACGCCGAATTGCGCGACGCCGGAAACCCGTTTCAATTCTGCCCGGGCAACGCCGCTTTCCTTTTCGGCGATGTCGACGCAGATTTGCTCGAAGTCCTGATCGTGAACTGCTTCACTGCTTCGAGCGGCAGCTGTACTGTATTGGGGGGCGGAGGGACCGTGCGGACGCCTTCATTCGGCTCCGCCTTGGTGCTGCCGCGACGCGGCTGCCGAGAAGAAGAACCGCGTTCCTCAAACGCGAAAACCGCCCCGATTAGCTCGGGACGGCCAGTGATTTATGGCAAAATTGGTTGCGGGGACAGGATTTGAACCTGTGACCTTCAGGTTATGAGCCTGACGAGCTACCG
>NZ_VFTI01000016.1:0-151479 GCF_006439515.1 Mesorhizobium sp. B3-2-1
TCCCCTGACAATCGCGACGACCTCTGGGCAAACGCTCGACGCTCATAACTCGGCGTTTGCTCCCGTCGACGGAAATGACGGCGTCGTTATTGTCGGCGGCAGCGGCAACGACACTCTTATCGGCGGTGACGGCAACGATATACTCTACGGCGGCGGCGGAACAAACAATATGACCGGCGGCGCTGGCGCCGACACGTTCAAACTCGACCACCTCGATATCAAGGATTTGATAACTGACTTCAGTGGCGCCGGCGGCCAGGGCGACAAGATCGACCTGACCTCGCTCTTCGAAACGCCGACGGGAGGAAATATCGCCGACTATGTGCACTATGACGCGGGCACGAAAACACTGAGTGTTGACACCAACGGTACGTCCGGCGGTGCCAACTTCGTGGACGTGGCGGTACTGCAGAACGCACCCGCAGCCGGCACCATCAACATCCTTTATGATGACACCACGCATACGCAACATACGGTCACGATTTAGCACTTATGCGGGCTCGTGCTCCCATGCTATGCGTTAGCAAGAGATGAATTGGGGACTGGAGAGAGGGGCTTACATGGAAATTCGTTCAAGATTGCTGATTTCGGCCACGGCGCTGCTGTTGGCTGGATCGACCGGCTTTGCCGCCGACATCATCGAAGGTCCGACGGCCGATTATTGCCGTACCGTTGGAACGTCCAACCTCGTGCTGACCGACAACACGGTCGACCTCACGAAACAGGTCGTGAAGCTGATGGACGAGTCGGTCGCCGTCGCCAACAGCCCGGAATGGATCCATTCATCCCGGCCGGTCTTCGTCTGGGCTTCGGAAGCCAAGGTCGCCTGCGGCATGGCTTACGGCTACCTGAAGACCAACTACAAGGACGAAGACACGCTCAACAAGTGCGAGTGTTTTCACGACCGCATGGTCGAGTACATGAACTGACCGCAAGAGCCAAAGCGCGCTGGCAGAAAATGGAATCTGACCGGCAGGTCCACAGCTTGCGAACGTGCGTGGTCGCTTCCGTGCTGGCTATGTCGTTGCTCGGCTGCCAGTCGAAAGGCGCGGTGTCCGACGCGCTCGATCCCGCGGCCATCCAGGCCCCCAATCAGCCCGCTGCGGTTGCTGTCGCCAACGCAAGCATGGCAACGCAGTCTCTCGGCACCGGCCCCACAAAAGTCGCCATGCTGCTGCCGCTGTCCGCCTCCGGATCCGAGGGGGAAAACGGCAGAAAGATGCTCGACGCCGCCAAGCTCGCGATGACGGACCTCGGCAACCCGCTGCTGACGCTTACCATCGAGGACACGAGGGGAGACGCGACCTACTCCCAGCAACTTGCGGTAAAGGCCATAACGTCGGGAGCGAAAGTGGTCATCGGTCCGACCGAACTGGCGGCGGCGCAGCATGTCGCGAAATTGTCGGGCTCGAACCGGCCGGTGGTTCTGGCTCTTGCGGACAATTTTGCCGGTGGCCCGGGCGTCTATGCGGTATGCCTCAGCGAGGCGGACAGCGCGGCCGCGGGAGCTGGCGCGATCGCGGCCAAGGGCGGCAAGAAGTTCGTCCTGCTGGTGCCAGCGGGCGCGGGTGCCGATGTCGTCGAGAAGCGGGTCGCCAACAGCCTCAGCGTGTATGGCGCCGCACTGGCGATCACCATACCCTATACGAGCGCCGACAGCGCGGCAAAGGCGGTGGCGGACATGGGTTCGCTGGTGGACGCGCCCGATGCCGTGGTCGTTGCCAGCGGCGACAGCAATCCGTCGCCAATCCTGATCGCCCTGAAGGCAAAGGGCATTCCTGGAAAATCGACCTCCGTGGTTGGCACGAACCGCTGGCTGGAGCACCCGACCAGTCCACTTTTCGAAGGCGCCTATATCGCGACGCTCGACCAACACGAAACAGGTCCGATTGCGGATCGTTTCAAGGCAACCTTCAACTACCAGGCCGACACCAATGTCGCTTATGCCTATGACATGGTTGCCCTGACCGCGGGGATCGCGAGCGCCGCCGGACCCAACGGTTTCAACAGGCAGGTTTTCGAGAACCGGAGTGGATTTCGCGGATCGACCGGCTTGTTCAGGTTTCGCGCGGATGGATCCAGCGAACGCTCGATGCCGTTTTACCGGATTGAAAAAGGTGCGCTCAAACCGGTTGCCAAATCGACATCCAGCTTCTAGCGAATTGAGCGCGTCGGCCTGATGGGACAAGCGGCGCGCCTTCGCATGATGGTCGCGGTCGCAAGCCTCGAGCTTCTCGTCGGCATCCTGCTGCTGGTCAAGGCAGCGAGCCTGTTCCCTGTCGAACGGACCGTCGCCGACCCGGCCCCGGGCGTCAGCGATGAAGCCGCGCAACACCCGGTTCGATCGGTCGTCAATTCAGCCCGCAAGATTGCCGAGGATCTCATCGCACCGCCGCAGATCGAGGGATCCGACATGGAGCGGGTGGAACCTCGTCTGCCCCTTGGCGACCTCGGCCTCGCCTCACAGCCCAAGCCATCGATGCCCAAGGATTGGCCGGAAACACCGCTGTACCGTCCGGTGGCCACGTCGTCGGCTGGTTTCGACTCCATGGGGCGGAAATTGTTCATCAGCGGAACCCAGAGCGTCGAGGCCGACAGGGTCTGCCTGTTTCACGATAGTGCTTGGCCTTGCGGGCAGCGGGCGCGCGCGGCTTTCAACAACTGGATGCGCGGGCGGGCGCTGACCTGTTTCGTGCCTCCGGCGGTCGACCGCTTCCCTGTCGCGGCGACATGCAGGCTGGGCAGACAGGATGTCGGCGCCTGGCTCGTATCGAATGGCTGGGCGCTGGCCTTGCCGCGCGGCGTCTATGGCAAGGCCGAAGCAACAGCCAGAACGGCGGAGATGGGAATCTTCGGCCCCCCATAGGCGGCAGCAACCGGATTCGCCACAAAGGGCCGCATCCTCTGTTCAGAAAGCTTGGCGATCTATCCCGAAGCGTCAAATTGTATTGTTCTTCGAAACCGAAATCGTAACTTGCCGGTCTTATGCTTGGCGTTCGAATGGAGATCGACGATGAGCAACGCAGCAGCTGATGTCCCGCCCCATCACGAATGGAAGAACGTCGCCTGGTTGGCGTTCCTTGGAACCATAGGCAGCCTGTGCGTCTCCCTGACCCTGAACTACCTGATGTTGTTCAGCGAGATGCTGACGCCTTTCGGGCGCAGCATGATCACAGCAACGGTTTTGCCTCTGGTAATCTGCTTGCCGCTTTTTGTGTTCATAGGCCTGAAACTGGCCGAGATCCGTCGCTACAGGCGGGAACTCAACAGGGCCGCGACTTTCGATACGCTGACCGGTTGCCTGAACGGCAGGGTCTTCACGTCGCTGATCGAGAGACGGGCAGTCAAGCCTTCCGTTCCAGGCGAGCGATCTGGCGCCTTCCTAGTCATTCATCCTGAACATCTGAACGCCATCAACTTGCGCTTCGGCCTGAGCTGGGGCGACGAAGCCTTGCGGCTCATAGCCTCGACCATCCGGTCCGGCGTGCGCTCGCAAGACGTCGTCGGCCGCATAGGCGCGTCCATGTTCGGCGTCTTCCTTCCCGGAACGAGCGAGGCCGAAGCCAGGACGGTTGGCGAGCGTATCCGCGCCAGTGTCTCGCAGGTCTATTTTGCCCCTCAGGGCGCCGAGGAGATCCTGGCCGTGACCGTCGGGGGCGTGGTTTTCGAGGAGGACCTCGACTTCGAGGACATGTTCCGGCCGGCGGAAGAGAGCTTGTCGGGCAAAGGCGGCTTTGCACTGTCGCGTATTCAACCCGCTTCAGCCTGACGCCTTCCAAGACTGGTTCGGTTTTGCCGCGACTTTTGCGATAGTCGGGAAAGTCGATGCCTGTATGCGTGGCCTATCGCCCGCGATCCCTTCGCTACGATCCTTCGCAACGGCGAACGCGTAGATCCTACGGGCCGCGGCGCTTTCGGCGTCAGCTCGCCTCGCGCATCGCTTCCGCAGCCTGCAAGTCGACGGAGACCAACTGGCTGACGCCCTGCTCGGCCATGGTCACGCCGAACAGCCGGTCCATGCGCGCCATGGTGATGGGATTGTGGGTGATGATGACGAAACGTGTCTCGGTGGTCTTGGCCATCTCGTCCATGAGATTGCAGAAGCGCTCGACATTGTGATCGTCGAGCGGCGCGTCGACTTCGTCGAGCACGCAGATCGGCGCCGGATTGGTCAGGAACACGGCAAAGATCAGCGACATCGCCGTCAGCGCCTGCTCGCCGCCCGACAGCAGCGTCATGGTCTGCGGCTTCTTGCCGGGCGGACGGGCCAGGATTTCAAGCCCCGCCTCCAGCGGATCCTCGGATTCGATCAGCTGCAATTCCGCCGTGCCGCCACCGAACAGATGCGAGAACAGCCGCTGGAAATGGCTGTTCACCACATCGAATGCGGCCAGCAGCCGCTCGCGGCCTTCGCGGTTGAGGCTCTGGATCGCTTGTCTGAGCTTGCGGATCGCCTCGATGATGTCCTCGCGCTCGGAGACGATGGTCTCCAGGCGATCGGAAAGCTCCTTCTGCTCTTCCTCGGCGCGCAAATTGACGGCGCCGAGCCGTTCGCGCTCGATCTTCAGCCGATCCAACTGGCGTTCGATCTCGGGCATCTCGGGCATCGGATCGTCGGCTTCCAGGCCGGTGTGGCGGATGACCAGATGCGGCGGCGTGTTCAGCGTTTCCTGGATGCGCGCCTCGACCTCCAGCCGGCGTTCGTCCGCCGCCGTCAGCCGTTCCTCGGCGCGGGCGCGGGTTTCGCGCGCCTCGGCCAGCGACTGGATGGCTGATGTGGCCGCCTTATCCAGTTCGGCCTGCCTGGTCTCCGCCTCCTGCAGCCGGTCGGCGGCCGCCTTGCGCAAGGTCTCGGCCTCGGTGAGCTGCGACAGCAGCGCACGACGCTTGGCGTCGATCTCGTCGGGCGCGTCGGCCAGCCGTTCGCGCTCGGCCTCGGCCTCGGCCTTGCGTTCGCCGAGCGAGGCGATCTGTGTCGAGGCGTTTTCGGCGCGCACAAGCCAGTTGCTGCGCTCGGCGCCGATCGCGTCCAGCCGCCGCGTGCGGGTCTCGGCTTCGCGCCGCAAGCCTTCATGGACGGCGCGCGCGTCAGCCAGTGCGGCGCGGTCGCGAGAGACATTGGCCGAGGACTGTTCGAGCTGCAATTGCAGGTCGCCGAGATCCGGCGCGTCCTGCAGCAGCATCTCGGCTTCGACGAAAGCCGCCGACGTCTCCTCGTGGCTGTCGACGATGCGGGCGCGCGCCTCGTCCAGCGCGGCACGCCGGCTCGACAGTTCACCCCCGGCCTTTTCGGCCTCGGCCAGCGCATTGCGGGCGGCGTCCAGCCGGTGCTGGGCCTCGCGTCCGGCCTGGCGCGTGGTTCGCTCCGCTTCGCTTGCCTGGCGCAGCGCCTGCTCGGCCTGCGCCAACGCTTCCTCGGCCTGGCGCAGGACGAGCGTCGCCTGCACCGCTTCGGCGTCGAGTTCGGCAAGCCGGTTCTTCTGCGCCAGCCTTTGTGCCGCGGCGGTCGGTGCATCGGCGCTGGCGGTCAGGCCGTCCCAGCGCCACAGCGCGCCCCCGCGACTGACCAGGCGCTGGCCGGGCGCCAGAAGCCCCTGCAACCGGCGGCCGTCAACGGCCTCGACGATACCGATCTGCGCCAGACGGCGGGCAAGTTGTGCCGGCGCGCGTACCACGCTGGCCAGGCTCTTGATCCCTTCCGGAAGCGCGGCGTCGCCGGGCTGGATTTCGCTTTCGCCCCAATGCGCCGGTGCGCTGCGGTCGAGCGGCACGTCGAGATCTTCGCCCAGGGCCGCTCCCAGAGCCGTCTCGAAGCCGCGCTCGACGCTGATCTGCTCCAGCACGGAAGGGAAAAGATCACCGCTGGCCGCGTTCAGGATCTTGGCCAGCGTACGCGCTTCGGTCTCGATCCCGGCCAGTCCCGCCCTGGCGTCCTGAAGCGGGGGACGAGCGGCGCTTTCGGCGCCACGAGCGTCGATGACCGACTGCTCGGCCTGCGCCACCGCGGCCTCGGATTCTTCCAGCAATGCCAGCGCCTGTTCGACCAGGATCCGTTTCTCGGCCGGATCCGGCAGGCCGGCCACCTTTGCGAGGATGTCCGACAATTCGCGGTCGACATCGGCGAGCTGGCGGGCGAAGCGATCGCGCCGCTCCGCGGTCTCGCGCAAAGTCCGTTCGATCTGATGGCGCGAGGCGGCAGCCTCGGCGCGCTCGGCGGTCAGCGCGGCGAGCCTGGCTTCGCTTTGCGCAAGCGTCGAGGCGGCCTGTTCGAATGCCGCGCGGGTCGTGGCCTCGCGCTCCGCGGCGCCTGCGTTTTCGGAGTTCAGCGCGGCCTCTTCTGCGCGCAGGCGCTCGAGAACGTCGGCGTTGTCGCGCACCATCCGCTCTTCGCGGGCGATATCGCCGTCGAGCTGCTGCAACCGGCGCTCGAGTTCGGCCTGACGGGTGCGGATGCGGCCGGCTTCTTCCTCGATCTGCGACCTGGCGATCGACAGCCGCTGGAAGGCCGCGGCAGCCGCGGCTTCCGCGTCGCGCAGGTCGGGCAAGCGGTGGGCGGAGATGCCCTGCTCCTTGGCCGCGTTCATCTGCGTGGCGGCGCGGTCGCCGACGAGCGCCGTGGCCGTAGCCAGCGCCGAACGCGCCTCGCCTTCCTGCGTCTTGGCCAGCGTCCAGCGCAGATGCAAGAGCGTGGCTTCGGCCTTGCGGATGTCGGCGGACAGGTTCTTGAAGCGGGAAGCCTGTCGCGCCTGGCGCTTCAGGCTTTCGATCTGGCTTTCCAGCTCTCCGACGACATCGTCCAGGCGTTCGAGGTTCTGCTCGGCCGCCTTGAGCCGCAGTTCCGCCTCGTGGCGGCGGGTGTGCAGGCCGGAAATGCCGGCGGCCTCTTCGAGAAGCGCGCGGCGCGCCTGCGGCTTGGCCTGGATCAGTTCGCCGATACGGCCCTGCCCGACCATCGAGGGCGAGCGCGCGCCGGTCGACTGGTCGGCAAACAGAAGCTGCACGTCCTTGGCGCGCGCTTCCTTGCCGTTGATGCGATAGAGCGAGCCGGCCTCGCGTTCGATGCGGCGCGACACCTGCAGTTCGTCGGCATCGTTGAAGGCTGATGGAGCCGAGCGGTCGCTGTTGTCGAGGAACAGCGTGACTTCGGCGGTGTTGCGGGCGGGACGCGTGCCCGAACCGGAAAAGATCACGTCGTCCATGCCGGACGCGCGCATGTTCTTGTAGGAGCTTTCGCCCATCACCCAGCGCAGCGCCTCGACGAGGTTCGACTTGCCGCACCCGTTCGGCCCGACAATGCCGGTCAGGCCGCGTTCGATGACGAACTCGCCGGGTTCGACGAAGGACTTGAAACCAAGAAGGCGGAGGCGCGAAAACTTCATTCACGCGCCTCATACACCCGCTCCGCAAAACTGTACCGAAGTTTTGCGACAGGGCGCATGGCGCGTGAACAGATAGAGAGGCAAGCAGCGCCGGAGCGCTGCCGCTTCGCCGCTGAGCCGATGTCAGAGCAGAGGGTCGATGATGGCCGACATTTCCTCAATCGACATCGCCCCTTTGTAGGTCTTACCGTTGATGAAGAAGGTCGGTGTCGAGTCGACCTTGAATTCATTGGCGCCACGCTTCTGGACCGATCTCACATCGTCCAGAAGTTTCTGGTCCGTCAAGCAGGCCTCGAAGGACTCCTGTGTAAAACCGGCCAGCTTGGAGATTTGCAGCAGGGCCTCCTTGGTGTTGGAGACGCCAACCCAGTTCGCCTGCTGCCTGAACAGGACATCGACCATCGGGAAATAGTTGTCCTTGGCGCAGCGCGCCAGCATGAAACCGGCTTCTGCGCTCGGATCGAACGGGAATTCGCGCAGGATGTAGCGGGCCTTGCCGGTATCGATGTACTTCTTCTTCAATTCCGGGAAGGTGGTCTCGGCGAAATGCGCGCAGTGCGGGCAGGTCATCGAGGCGTATTCGACGATGGTGACCTTGGCGTCATCCTTGCCGAGCTGCTTGTCGGGCAGCGCACCCGGCTTCAGCAATTCGGCCATATCCACCGTGCCTTGCGCCTCCGGCACCTGGACCGCGGCGGGGCTGGCCGGCTTTGCGGCCGTTGCCGGGTCCGCGGGCTTGACATCCGCAGCCTTGGCCTGTTCGCCGGAATCGCTGCAGGCGGCGAGCAGAGCCACCGCCGGGACGGCGGCCAGCGAAGTCAGGACGTTTCTGCGAGAGAAGCTTTGACCAAACGGGGAACGGCTCATACGAATCACCTGATAAGGGTTAATTTTGCAATGCAATGGCACGAAAAAGCGAGAGTTGGCGCGAATTAAGGCATCCCTGTCCCCAATCCAATCGCGAAACCTGACAAGGGTGATCACGAAAGCGCGAGATTAACGACAAACCTATGACTGTTTCCAGTCGGAACTAGGCTTTCCTTCCGCCCAAAATGGTCGCACCCAGCCTTTCCAGCGAGGCGCGCAGCCCGTCATCCTCGATCAGCCCGACAGTATCGGCCAATTTCGCCTTTTCCGCCGCGCTCAGTGGCCTGAGGGCAGGTCTGGGCCGGGCCTTTCCGGAGCTTACCGGCTTCTGCACGATCCTGATGCGGCCTATCGCGGTAAAGCCGAGGAAGGCGTTGACCCGGTTGATGATCTCGCCGGTCTCGTGCTGCAGATGAAGCGCGGCCATGCCTTCGCAGGCGATGACCAGCACGGCCGGCTCGAACGGATCATCCTCGTGCAGGCGGCGCGGCCACTGGATCTTTTCGGGCCGCGAGTGGATGGCCAGGCGCGGTCCGGCAATCTCTTCCCAGGACTGGACGAGACCGATCGATATGCCTGCCCGCCTGCGCAGCACCGGGTCGAGGATCTCGGTGGCGAGATCGCTCACCGGAACGGGATTGCCGAAGGGCCTTTTCCCTGCCATGTGCGTTCTCCAGCCACGACCCAGCAGATACCGGCCAGGCCAACGCAAGATCAATGGCACCAGCAGACCAGACCCGCAAGGCCCCGACAAGCAAAGCCATCTCAGACGATACGGCGTCACACCTGCTCGCCTGGTACGACACGCATCATCGCGAATTGCCGTGGCGCATCACCCCGCGCGAGCATGCACGCGGTGTGCGGCCCGACCCGTACCGTATCTGGCTGTCCGAGGTGATGCTGCAGCAGACCACCGTCGAAGCGGTGAAATCCTATTTCCGTGCCTTTGTCGAGAAATGGCCCGACGTCGAAGCGCTGGCCGCGGCGCCGACCGAGGATGTGATGAAAGCCTGGGCGGGGCTCGGCTATTACTCCCGCGCCCGCAATCTCAAGGCCTGTGCCGATCTGGTGGCGGCGCGCGGCGGCCGGTTTCCCGACACCGAGACCGGACTCCGGGAATTGCCGGGGATCGGCGCCTATACGTCGGCGGCCATCACGGCAATCGCCTTCGACCGTCCCTCCGCCGTTGTCGACGGCAATGTCGAACGCGTCATCTCACGACTGTTTTCGATCACGACGCCGCTGAGCGAAGCCAAGGCCGAGATACGGGCCCATGTCGAGCGCATGGTGCCGGCGACAAGGCCCGGCGACTTCGCCCAGGCGGTGATGGATCTCGGCGCCACGATCTGCACGCCACGCCGGCCGCGCTGTATGCTGTGCCCGCTGCGCGAGGACTGCAGCGCCGTCATTACAGGCGATCCCGAGAACTTCCCGGTGCGGCTGCCAAAAGCCGACAAACCGCTGCGGCGCGGCGCGGCTTTCGTGGCCACGCGCGAGGACGGCGCCATTCTTTTGCGCAAGCGACCGGAAAAGGGGCTGCTCGGCGGCATGACGGAAGTGCCGACCACCGCCTGGACAGCGCGGGTCGACGGAGCCACGACACAAGCCGCGGCGCCTTTTCCCGGCGACTGGCGGCACGCTGGAACCATCACGCATGTCTTCACCCATTTCGCTCTCGAACTCGAAGTCTTTCGCGCCCACATCGAAGGTGATGCACTGGCAGGATATTTCTGGTCGCCCGCCCGTGAGATTTCAGGCGAGGCGCTGCCCACTGTCATGAAAAAGGCAATCGAGGCTGCGATACCCGGCGCGACGAAAAAGCCGTCCCCATTGAGTGCGAAGAGGCCCCATGACTGAAATCCGCCACATCGTTTTCGACATCGGCCGCGTGCTGATCCACTACGATCCGAACATTCCGTTCAGCCGCCTCATTCCCGATGCCGAAGAGCGAAAATGGTTCTTCGACAATGTCTGCACGCATGACTGGAACATCGAACAGGATCGCGGCCGGACATGGGAAGAGGCCGAGGCGCTGCTGGTCTCGGAGCACCCCGAGCACGCCGAAAACATCCGCAATTTCCGCCGCCACTGGCACGAGATGGTTCCGCACGCCTATGACGACAGCGTCGCCATCATGCTCGGCCTGATCGAAAGCGGCCATGATGTCACCATGCTGACCAACTTTGCCTCCGACACGCTTGCCGAAGCGCGCGAACGCTTCGATTTTCTGGATCGCCCGCGCGGCGTCACTATCTCCGGCGAGATCGGCAAGATCAAGCCGGACCGCGGCATTTACGACCATCACGTGGCTGCGTTCGGCCTCGAGCCGTCCGCGACGCTGTTCATCGACGACAGCCAGAAGAATGTCGACGGCGCCAAGGCCGCCGGCTGGCAAGCGGTGCTGTTCACCGATGCCGGGACGCTGCAAGCAGATCTTCAACGCTTTGGAATCAAGGCGTGATCTCTATCGGTTGCGGCGATCCGTTGAGATTTTGAACCAACGAATATGAGGGAAGCGGCAGGGGGGTCAGCCCCCTGCCCGCTCCATGCCGAGACGGGCAATGCGGCGCAACTCGTCGATCGGGGTCAGCCCGCCGCTGCGCTCATAATGCCAGAAGGTCCAGCCGTTGCAGGCGTCCAGCCCCTGCACCTCGGCGCCGATCTTGTGGATCGAGCCGGCGCTGTCGCCGATCGCAACGGTGCCATCGGCGCGAACCTTAGCGGCCCAGCGCTTCTTGGCGTCATAGAGCGTGGCGCCGGGCGTCACCAGCCCGGTGTCGATCAGGCTGACGAAGGCGACGCGCGGCTCGGCGCGTTTGCCTGTAAGCACGGTGAGATCCGCTTCGTCGAGCGGCCGCACGGCATCGATGCGCTCATTGGCGGCGTCGATATAGGCCTGCTCGCGCTCGATGCCGACGAAGTGACGGCCGAGGCGCTTGGCCACGGCACCCGTCGTGCCGGAGCCGAAGAACGGGTCGAGCACGACGTCACCCGGCTTGGTCGAGGCCATCATGATGCGGGCGAGCAATGCCTCGGGCTTCTGCGTCGGATGCAGCTTATCGCCATTGTCGTTCTTCAGGCGCTCGCCGCCGGTGCAGATCGGAAACAGCCAGTCGGAGCGCATCTGGATATCGTCGTTCGATGCCTTCAACGCTTCATAGTTGAAGGTATAGCCCTTGCCCTTCTGGTCGCGCGAGGCCCAGATCATCGTCTCATGCGCGTTCTGGAAGCGGCGGCCGCGGAAATTCGGCATCGGGTTGGTCTTGCGCCAGACCACGTCATTGAGAATCCAGAAGCCGAGATCCTGCATCTTGGCGCCGACCCGGAAGATGTTGTGGTAGGAGCCGATGACCCAGATCGTGCCATTGGGCTTCAGCACGCGGCGCGCCGCCAGCAGCCAGGCGCGGGTGAAGGCGTCATAGGCTTCAAAACTCTCGAACTGGTCCCAGTCGTCGTCGACCGCATCGACCTTGGACTGGTCGGGACGGTGCAGATCGCCGTCGAGCTGCAGATTGTAGGGCGGATCGGCAAAAATAACGTCGATCGATTTTTCGGGCAGGCGGTCAAGAGCCGCGACGCAATCGCCTTTCAGGATGGTGTCCAGCCATTCGGATTGCTGAGGAGCGTGGGAGAGCTCGTCGAGAAGACGCACGGCTGACATTTTTACACCCAATGCACGCGTTACTGTTTACTCCCCGTTATGGTTACCGATCAGCGTAAATATTCGGTGAAGGCGCGCGGATGGCCACCAGATTTGCGAAGGCCCGGTCATTGGTGTATGCCGCGCCGCTTGGACCCTGAGTGGCCATCCCTCCATCCTCCATCGTCCGGATCACCATGCCCCAGCCAGACCTTGTCATCTTCGATTGCGACGGCGTGCTCGTCGATTCCGAAATCATCGCCGCGCGGGTCGAGGCCGAATTGATCACCCTGGCCGGATATGAAATCTCGGCGGAGGAAATTGCCGAGACCTACGCCGGCCTGACCTTCAAGGACATACTGATGCGGATCGAGGAGAAGTCCAAGATCCCGTTCCAGGTGTCGCTGATCGATCGCGCCGAGGAACTGGTCGACCGCAAACTGCGCAGCGACGTGCGTGCCATCGAGGGTGTGCGCGAAGCGGTCGCCTCGGTCACGGCGCAGCGCTGCATCTGCTCCAATTCACGTTCGGAGCGGATCGAGTTCATGCTGGAGAAGGTGCATCTGCTGCCATTCTTCGCCGGGCGCATCTTCTCGGCGATGGAGACGCCGACCGGCAAGACCAAGCCGGCTCCGGACGTGTTCCTGCATGCCGCCGAAAAGCTCGCCGCCAACCCGGCGAACACCTTCGTCATCGAGGATTCCGTGCATGGCGTCACCGGCGCCAAGGCCGCCGGCATGCGCGTGATCGGTTTTACGGGCGCCAGCCACAGCTATCCCGGCCACGCCGATGCCCTGACGGAGGCCGGCGCCGAAACGGTGATCCGCCGCTGGGCGGAGCTGAAAAGCGTGATCGCGGCGCTGTCGGAATGGTCGGAAGACGCCTAGAGCATGATGCCGAAAAGTGTGAAGCGGTTTTCGGACGACATCATGCTCTATCTCTTTGATTTAGAGACGGTTCGGATTTCAGGTCGACTCGACCTGAAATCATCCGGCTCTAGGGCGGCTCGCTGGAAACTCTGCTCGCGAAGATTTCCAGCGCGTCCGACCCTTGCTTAGCCAGTGTCGTTCCCGAAGCGCGTCCGGCGGCTCGCGGAAGAAAGGTCCGAACTCAGAAAAGCCCGGAGCGGCCATCGAAGTCTGGTGACGAGCCTACGCGCGTGTCGTCAAAGTCGAGAGCTGGTCGGTGTCGTAGCGATTTCGCAGATCGGCGAGGGCTTTTGGATCCGGCGCCCCCTGCGCCGCGAGGCTGGCGAGCTCTTCGAAATAATGCTCATGGCCAGGCGGAGAAACGGTCATCAGCACGCGAGCCGGTTTCTCGCTGACATTGGTGATGTTGTGCGGCACCCCCGGCGGGATGAACAGAAAGGTTCCAGGCGTCGCGCGGATCGTCTCGTCGCCGAAATGCCACTCACACTCGCCGTCGAGCAGGTAGAAGGTCTCCTCCTGCACCCGGTGCACATGCCGCCCGGTGGCGAACTGTGGCGGGATCGTCCAATCGAACATGCTGGTGTGCTTGGTATTCTCGCCGGTTACGAGGAAAGCCATGGGATGACCACGCAGCATGACGCCTTTCTTCTCATCGGGCCTGCGGATGAAGGCATTGGCGCTCATATGACCCTCCTTTGGCTGGGCGCATGCTTTTAACAAGCATTTGTGCAACATCGGCCGTTCGTGGCTGAAAGTCGTGAATCCGTTCCCAAAAATTTGCTAAAAGACTCTGATGACCGTAAGGGGCGACCTCTACCAGTTCGGCCCGTTCCGCCTCGATCCGGAGGTGGGCATTCTCTTTTGCTGGGGTGAGCCGACCATACTTGGGCAACGCGCCGTCGCGCTGCTACGCCTGCTGATCCAGAATGCGGGCGTTCCCGTATCCAAGGACGCGCTGATCGAGGCCGGATGGGGCGGATTGGCGGTTGCCGATAACAATTTGACGGTTCAGATCGCAGCCTTGCGCCGCGTCCTGGCCGACACGGCGAATGTCGACAGCTGGATCGAAACATTGCCGCGCCGCGGCTATCGCTATGTCGGACCGGCTGTCACCAGGAATGTTCCTGATGCCTCGGCCGCCGTCCGCGCCGCGTCGGCACCGACCTTGCCCGGGAAGCCTTCCGTCGCAGTCCTGCCGTTCTCCAACTTGAGCGGCGATCCGCAGCAGGAGTACTTTGCCGATGGAATGGTGGACGACATCATCACAGGCCTGGCACGCATCAAGTGGCTGTTTGTCATCGCACGAAACTCGACCTTCACCTACAAGGGTCGCGTCGTGGACGTGAAGCAGGTCGGTCGGGAGCTCGGCGTTCGCTACGTCCTCGAAGGCAGTGTGCGCAAGGCCGGCGGTAATGTGCGTGTTACCGGGCAGATGATCGATGCATCGACCGGTGCGCATGTATGGGCCGAGCGCTACGACCGAAGCTCCGAAGACATATTTGCGCTTCAAGACGAGATCGCGCTGTCGGCAGTGGGCGCAATTGCGCCCAGCGTGCGGAAAGCCGAAATCGAACGTGTCAGGCGGACGCGGCCTGACAGCCTCGATGCCTACGATCTCGTGCTGCAAGCCCAGCCCGACGTCGATTCAGGCATGCCGAGGCAAGTGACCAGAGCGCTGCTGCTTCTTGACCGCGCTATCGCACTCGAGCCGACTTATGCGCTGGCACATGGCAATGCCGCGATGTGCCACCATTGCCTGTTTCTTCGCGCCGGGTTGCAGGAGATCAACCGTGCGTCTTCGATCCGTCACGCCCGGTCTGCCATTGTCCATGGACAGGACGACGCGCTCGCTCTGACTTGGGCCGGCTTTTCCATCGGAATGGATGCCCACGATCGCGCCGCTGCATTTACTGCATTGGAGGCCGCGCTCGCCATCAGTCCGTCATCGGCGCTGACCTACATTCTTGGCAGCGTCATCCTCGGATGGAGCGGCGAAGCCGAGCGCGCGATAGAATGGAGCGAGCAGGGTATGCGGCTAAGCCCGTTCGATTCGTGGACTTGGGCGGCATTTGACGCTCAAGCAATGAGCCATTTGCTGCGCGGTCGTTACGAAGAAGCTTGCCGTGCGGCCTACAAGTCCGTTCAAGCCAACCCGGCGCATAGTATCACTTATGTGCAATTGGCTGCCGCGCTGGCCAACCTTGGCCGATTGGATGAAGCGAAGGTGGCCGCCGCTCGCGTGCTCGAGCTTCAGCCTGGCTTTCGCTACAGCCGCCAGTTCGCAGGCGTGAATTGCGCGCCCGCGCTCGCGGAGGCTCTTGGAAGCGCACTACGACGCGCGGGACTGCCCGAGTAGCTCGGTTGACTGCGTGGGGGTCTTGGTCGGCCAGCGATGCCGCCGTTGTCCCCTGCATGTGACGATGCGCCTCGGCAAACTCGCCGCGAGGCACCTGGGCTTCGTTCAGTTCGTTGCTTTCTTCTTCTTGCGCTTCGGCTTGTCGGTCGTCGCCTTGGGCGCGGTTTCATCATAACCGGCATAGGCCTGATAGTCCGCGGCCGTTGGCGCTGGTATGACGACATTGGAATCGGTGAAGACAAACTGGGTGGCGACCGAGGGATCGGTCACCTGAACCTGGTACTGGTGGATCTGCGAATAAAGTACGTCGGTGCCATGCATTACCGCCGTGCGGATCGGCATGGTGATGGTGCCCGGCGTGAACTTCGGTCCCGGTACGATTTTGCCGGCAACCGCTATCTTCATCGTCAGTTGTCCGTCGGCACGGCTGCAATCGCGGGTCACGTCGCTGATCGACGCCTGATAAATGATCCTCGCCGAATCGTCGGGCGGCGTAGCAGCAGCGGCGTCAGCCGCGGCCTGGGCCGCGGCATCCGCGGCCGCGTCGCCGGTCTTCTTGAGCTTCGGTTTTGGCTTCTGGACCTCGTTGACATAGGTGTTGAAGAAGGCGGTGCCATCGCGCACCGTCACCCTAGGGCAATAGGCGTTCAGCTGGCTGGCAAGCACCTTGGGATCCTGTGGCGGCGGAGGCGCCGTCGGGTCCTTCTTGCCGAAACCGAGGTTCAGGATGCCATTGTCGCCTGATTGGCAGCCGGCGGCGGCAAGCATAAAGCCCGTGAGCGCAAGACCCGCCAAAAAGCGACCACTTGATATACGAAACGCCATGAAACTGCACTTCCCTCTCGCAAAGCTGGTGACGTATATCAACCGCGCGGCAAAAATGCGACTAGAGCCGGTGCAGAAATTAACCACCTTGTGGTGAACGGAAAAATCAGGCGGCAAACGGATCTGTGACATGCATTATGTGAGTACCCGCGGGGAAGCCCCCGCGCTTGGATTTTCCGACGCCATCCTGACTGGGCTGGCGCGCGATGGCGGGCTCTATGTGCCGCGCGAATGGCCGCACTTCTCGCAGGCCGACATCCGCGCCATGCGCGGCCTTGCCTATCCCGACCTCGCCATACGCGTATTGACGCCGTTTCTCGGCGGCGAGATCGCCGCGCCAGTCTTCGAGCGCCTCGTCCGCGAAGCCTATGCCACCTTCCGCCATGAGGCCGTCTGCCCGTTGGTGCAGACCGGCGCCAACACTTTTGTCCTCGAACTCTTTCATGGGCCGACGCTGGCGTTCAAGGACGTGGCGATGCAGTTGCTTGCCCGGCTGATGGACCATGTGCTTGCCGAACGCGGCCAGCACGCGACCATCGTCGGCGCCACGTCGGGCGATACCGGTGGCGCGGCCATCGACGCCTTTGCCGGGCGCAGCCGCACCGACATCTTCATCCTTTTTCCGCATGGCCGCGTCTCGCCGGTGCAGCAGCGGCAGATGACCACATCGACGGCTGAAAATGTCCATGCGCTGGCGATAGAGGGCAATTTCGACGACTGTCAGGGCCTGCTGAAGGATATGTTCAACGACCACGGCTTTCGCGACCAGGTGTCGCTGTCGGGGGTCAATTCGATCAACTGGGCACGGATCATGGCCCAGATCGTCTATTATTTCTCCTCGGCACTCTCGCTCGGCGCACCGGACAGGCCGGTGTCGTTCACGGTGCCGACCGGCAATTTCGGCGATATCTTCGCCGGCTATGCCGCCAAGAAGATGGGCCTGCCGATCGAACGGCTGGTCATCGCCACCAATGACAACGACATATTGGCACGTACTTTCGCGACCGGCGAATACCGGACCAAGGGGGTCTTCGCGACCACCTCGCCGTCGATGGACATCCAGGTTTCGTCGAACTTCGAACGCCTGCTGTTCGAGGCCTCAAATCGCGATGCGGCAACGGTGCGGCGCTACATGGCCGGCCTGAAGCAATCGGGTTCTTTCACCATCGAAGCCGCGGAAATCGCCGGGATGAGGTCCGAATTCGACGCCGGCCGGGCCGATATGGACGAGGTCGCCGCCACCATCCGCTCGACGCTGGCAAACAGCAACTACCTGCTCGATCCGCATACGGCGGCAGCCATGCACGTGGCGGCGGGCAGGGCCGCGGGCGCCGTGCCGATGGTGGTGCTGGGCACCGCCCACCCTGCGAAATTTCCTGCCGCCGTCGAAGCCGCCAGCGGGGTCTCGCCCGCCCTGCCCGCATGGCTAGGGGGATTGATGACATTTGAGGAAAAATACACGGTACTTCCATCCGACCTCAAAATGGTGGAAGATTACGTCAGCCGCCGCGCGCGGGCGGCGCGTTAAGGAGTACGAGCCATATGGGTGTTGAGGTAAGCCGTCTGTCGAACGGCCTGACAGTCGCCACCGAAACCCTTCCAAGTATCGAATCGGTTGCCTTGGGTGCCTGGGTCAAGTCGGGTGCCCGCAATGAACGCGAAGAAGAGCATGGCATGGCCCATCTGCTCGAGCACATGGCGTTCAAGGGGACGAAGCGGCGAAGCGCCTTCGAGATCGCCTCGGAAATCGAGGACGTCGGCGGCGAGATCAATGCCGCCACCAGCGTCGAGACCACATCCTACTACGCCAGGGTGCTCTCCGACGATGTGCCGCTGGCCGTCGACATCCTGTCCGACATACTGCAGGAGTCCGAATTCGACCCGCAGGAACTCGAGCGCGAGCAGCATGTCATCCTGCAGGAGATCGGCGCCGCGCACGACACGCCCGACGACATCGTGTTCGACCGTTTCACCGAGACGGCCTTCCGCCACCAGACCATCGGCCGCTCTATCCTGGGCACGCCCGAGACGGTAAAATCCTTCACCTCCAAGCAGTTGCACGATTTCATCGAACGCCAATACGGCGCCGAGCGGATGGTGATCGTGGCCGCCGGCGACATCAAGCACGACAAGTTCGTGCGCGAGGTCGAAAACCGGCTCGGCGGTTTCCGCAGCAAGGCCGACAGCACCATTCCGCAATACGCGCAATATGTCGGCGGCGATTTCCGCGAGGACCGCGACCTGATGGACGCGCAGATCGTGCTGGGTTTCGAGGGCCGCGCCTACCATGTGCGCGATTTCTACGCCTCTCAGGTGCTGTCGATGATTCTCGGCGGCGGCATGTCATCGCGTCTGTTCCAGGAAGTCCGCGAAAAGCGCGGCCTGTGCTACTCGGTCTATGCCTTCCACTGGGGCTTTTCCGACACGGGCATATTCGGCGTCCATGCCGCCACGGGACAGAGCGACATCGCCAAGCTGGTGCCCGTCATCGTCGACGAGTTGCAGAAGGCCGGCGAGAGCATCCTGCAGGAAGAACTCGACCGCGCGCGCGCCCAGTATCGCGCCGGGCTAATCATGTCCGCCGAAAGCCCGGCCAGCCGCGCCTCGCAGATCGCGCGGCAACTGCTCCTGTTCGGCCGTCCGATCGCAAAGGAAGAGCTGATGGAGCGGCTGGCGGCACTGACGGTCGAGCGCTTGACCGATCTGTCGTCGCGGATGTTCTCGACCAAGCCGACGCTTACCGCTGTCGGGCCCGTGGGTACGCTGGCACCATACGAGGCGATCCTCGATTCGCTTCCGGGCACGCAGGCCACGGCCCGCAGGCTCGCCGTCTAAGTCCCAAGCGCCGTGTTCGCGCTCCCTTTCTTTCGCCGTGACCTGCCGGCACTGAAGGGCAACCTCGTCACGCTGCGCGTGCCGTTCACCAACGACTACCGCGAGTGGTCGACGGTGCGCGGCGAAAGCCGGGCGTTCCTGGAGCCCTGGGAGCCGCGCTGGACCCCCGACGAACTCGACCGCACGGCATGGCGCCTGCGCATCAGCCGCTACCGCGAGGACTATGCGCAAGGAACAGCGATCGCCTTCTTCATCTTCGAGCAGTCGAGCGGCAAGCTCGCGGGCGGCATTACGCTCGGCAACATACGCCATGGCGTCTCGCAAAGCGGCCATGTCGGCTACTGGATCGGCGAGCGCTTCGGCGGCCGTGGCCTGATGACCGACGCGGTCAAGGTGGTGACCCGCTTCGCCTTCGATACGCTGAGGTTGCACCGGATCGAAGCCGCCTGTATTCCCGACAATATCCGGTCGATCCGCGTGCTTGAAAAAGCCGGATTCCGGCGCGAAGGACTTCTGCGATCCTATCTCAGGATCAACGGCATCTGGCAGGACCACTACCTCTACGCCCGGATCGCCGACGATCCGCCGGGCGCTGGAACGAAGGACTGATTTTTGACGAATTTCCTGCGAAACGGGCCGCTGTTCGCCTTTCTGCTGGCGACGATGCTGACGCTGTGCGCGGCTTCGTCGGCCTTTGCCGTCGAACCCATCAAGATCGCCCGCGACGATGTCGCGCTCGACCTGTCGCGCGCCGTCGAGATCTACCGCAACCAGGGTGAGAACTTCCAGGTGTCGACCGCGCCCGGGCCGGACGGCATCGTACGGCGCATCGAGGTCGAAGCCAACGATGCCCGCTCGACCGGCGACTGGGCTGTCTTCGCGCTCGCCAACACCACCGACCAGCAGCTCGACAGGCTGATCGTCGCGCCGCATTTCCGGCTGGTCAATTCCGGCATCTTCTGGCCGGATCTGGGCTCGACGCGCATCGCCGCCATCACACCCAGCGAAGGCTTCGCGCTCGACCGCCAGACCAGCCCCGATGCCGACGTGTTCCGGGTGACGCTGAATCCCGGCACGGTGATCACCTTCATCGCCGAACTCGCTTCGCCGAAGCTGCCGCAGGTCTACCTGTGGGATCCGGAATCCTACAAGGATTCGGTCAATTCCTACACGCTGTTTCGCGGCATCGTCATCGGCATCGCCGGCCTTCTGGCGCTGTTCCTGACCATCCTGTTCGTCGTCAAGGGGACGTCGATGTTCCCGGCGACGGCGGCCCTTGCCTGGGCGGTGCTTGCCTATATCTGCGTCGATTTCGGCTTCCTCAACAAAGTCATCGAGATCTCGCCCGGCAACGAACAGATGTGGCGGGCCGGAACGGAGGTGGCGCTGGCGGCGACCTTCGTGGTCTTCCTGTTCGCTTATCTCAACCTCAACCGATGGCACGGCCATTTCAGCTATGGCGCCCTTGTCTGGATTCTGGGCCTGCTGCTGATCGCCGGCGTCGCCATCGTCGATCCGGCCGTCGCCGCCGGCATCGCCCGCATCTCGTTTGCCGCCACGGCGCTGACCGGGCTCGGCCTGATCATCTTCCTCGGTATTCGTGGTTATGACCGAGCCATCATGCTGGTGCCCAGTTGGGTCATGGTGCTGTTGTGGCTGTGCGGGTCGTGGATGGCGATCACCGGCATGCTCGACAACGACATCGCCCAGCCGGCACTTGGCGGCGGGTTGATCCTGATCATCCTGTTGATCGGCTTCACCGTCATGCAGCACGCCTTTGCAGGCGGTGCGCTGCATCAGGGGCTGTTCTCCGATCTCGAGCGACAGGCGCTGGCCGTCGCGGGGTCGGGCGATACGGTGTGGGACTGGGACGTGCTGCGCGACCGCGTGGTGACCAAACCCGATGTCAGCATCCAGCTCGGCCTGGCCCCCAACAGCCTGGGCGGGGCCGCGCGCAACTGGCTGCCGGTGCTGCACGCCGATGACCGCGACACGTTCCGCACGACGCTCGACGTCGTTCTGGAGCATCGCCGTGGCAAGGTGGCGCAGAATTTCCGCCTGCGTGGAGCCGACGGGCACTATCACTGGTTTGCCCTGCGCGCGCGCCCGGTCATCGGCTCGGACGGCGAGGTCATTCGCTGCGTCGGCACCATGGTCGACGTCACCGAACAGAAGAAATCCGAGGAGCGACTGCTGCACGACGCCGTGCACGACAATCTGACCGGCCTGCCGAACCGCGAGTTGTTCATGAACCGGCTGGAGGCGATCATCTCGATCGCCCGCACCGAAGAGAAGGTGCGGCCGACCGTCTTCGTCATCGACATCGACCGCTTCAAGCAGGTCAATGACGGGCTCGGCATCTCGGCCGGCGACACCATTCTGCTCACCATCGCGCGCCGCCTGCATCGGCTGTTGAAGCCGAAGGATTCTCTGTCGCGCTTCGCCGGCGACCAGTTCGCGCTGATGCTGCTTTCCGAGCAGGATCCCGCCCGCATCGCCGGCGTGGCCGATGCGATCAAGCACGCGATCAACAACCCGATCACCTTTGCCAAGCGCGAGATCGTGCTGACCGCCTCTATCGGCCTGATCACCTGGACCTCGGCGCAGACCTCGGCCGAGGACATGGTCAAGGACGCCGAACTCGCCATGCATCAGGCCAAGCGCTTCGGCGGCGACAGGATCGAGCCGTTTCGCCCTGCGTTCCGCACCGTCGGCACCGACCGTCTGCAGTTCGAATCCGACCTGCGGCGCGCCATCGAGCGGCGCGAGTTCACGCTGGCCTACCAGCCGATCGTGCGCCTGGAAGACGGCAGCGTCGCCGGCTTCGAGGCGTTGCTGCGCTGGGACCATCCACGCCGCGGCATGATTCCGCCGGCCGATTTCATCCCGGTCGCCGAAAGCTGCGGACTGATCGTGCAGCTTGGGCTGTTTGCCATGCAGCAGGCGGCCGAGGATCTCGCAGGATGGCAAAAGCAGATCGGCGATGCGCCGCTGTCGGTCTCGGTCAACCTGTCCAGCCGCCAGCTCATCCGCCGCGACCTCGTCAGCGATGTGCGTTCCGTGATCGCACGCGCCAATTTGAAGCCGCGCTGCTTCCGGCTCGAACTCACCGAATCCCTGGTCATGGACAATCCCGAGCAGACGGCCCATGTATTGACCAAGCTGAAGCAGCTCGGCATCGGCCTGTCGCTGGACGATTTCGGCACCGGCTATTCATCGCTCGCCTATCTGACGCGGTTCCCGTTCGACACCATCAAGATCGACAAGAGCTTCGTCGACGACAGCACGCCCAAACGCGCGGTGCTGCTCAAATCCATGGTCAACATGGCGCATGAACTCGGCCTGTCGGTGGTCGCCGAGGGCATATCGGACGAGCGCGATGCGCTGGAGCTGCGCCAGATGGGCTGCGAATATGTGCAGAGCTTCATGTTCGGCGCGCCGATGCCGGGCGACCAGGTGCTGAAGACGCTGAAGGAGCAGTATCCGCTAACCCAGGCTTGAGAAGAATCTCAGGCGTGTCCGGCGGCCATGCTGAGATGGGCGAGATCGATGCCGATCGAGGCGAGAATCCGGTCGTATTTGCGCTCGATGTCGGCGTCGAACAGCAATTCCGGCGTCGCCGGGCAGGTCAGCCAGCCATTCTCGGCGATCTCGGTTTCCAGTTGGCCGGCGCCCCAACCGGAATAGCCGAGCGCCATCAGCGCGCGGCGCGGCCCGCGCCCTGACGATATCGCCCGCAATATGTCGACGGTCGCGGTCAGGCAGATGTCGTCGGAAACGGTGAGCGAGGAGTCCACGCGGTAGTCGCCCGAATGGAGGACGAAGCCCCGGCTGCGGTCGACAGGCCCGCCGTTGCGCACGACGAAATCGCGCGCCTGCGCCGGAAGGCGGATCGCCTCCAGCTCGTTCATGATGCCGAGCTGCACCAGAAGGTCCGGAAACAGCATCTGCTGTGTCTGGTTGATGATCAGGCCCATCGCGCCTTCATCGCTGTGGGCGCAGATATAGATGACCGAGCGCGTGAAACGATCATCCTTCATGCCAGGCATGGCAATCAGGAACTGATCGTCGAGAAAGCCGCCGCCGGCGGCTGTCTTCTTGTGGCGCAACAAATCCATGCCAGGCAGGGTACCGTGTTTCCCGGGCGTCGAAAAGATGCGCCGTACCGGATTCGACCAAAGCCCATATTGCTAGGCCGGTCTTGGCTTGCCCGCGAAGGTCACGCAAATATGATATCAGCAAGGCCATGAAATCATTGCGCGGCCACGAACGGACGATCAAATCACCGCCATGCAAAGCTTGAAGATCCTGTTGCTCGGCGCCGCCATCGGATTGGCAACAGCGCTCCCCGCCACCGCCTCGTCATCCGCCTGGTACACCAGTGAAGGCGGCAAGGTGCGGCTGGTGACATCAGGCAAGCCGGACAATGCCGGCCGTATCCAGGGTGTTCTCGATATCGCGCTCAAACCCGGCTGGAAGACCTACTGGCGCGACCCGGGGGACGCAGGTGTGCCGCCGCAGCTCGACATATCGGCCAGTACCAATATTGCCGATGCCACACTGTCCTTTCCCGCGCCGCAGCGCCACGACGATGGCTATGGCAAATGGGCCGGCTACAACCACCCGGTTTCGCTGCCGGTGACGTTCACGCTGGCGACGCCAAACCAGCCGGCTGTTATCGATGCCGACATCTTTCTCGGCATTTGTGAAACCATCTGCATCCCGGTGCAGACACGGCTGAGCGTCGATCCCGCTTCCGATCCCGACAATGCCGACGACGCGGCATTGGTAAAGGCGAGTGTCACTGCATTGCCGGCGGCTGCAAAACCTGACTTCGGCGTCAAGGTGCTCCCGGGCGATCACGAGACGCTGGTGGTCGAGGCGAGTTTTCCTGGCGATCCGCAGGCAACGGATTTCTTCGTCGCCGGCGAGCGCGATTATATGTTCGGCAGTCCTTCCCGCGCGGAAAAGGACGGCAAGTTGATCTTCACCGTGCCGATCCTCGATCGCCCCTCGACGACGCCGACGGACGGTGGGCTCCACTACACGCTGACGAGTTCGGCGGGCGCGGTCGAAGGGCTGCTGCCTTTCCCTTGATCTTGGCCATCTTGATACCGGCTGCTGGCCAGTTGCGGAAACAGGCACGTTTCGCTAGCGCAAAACGCGTCCTTCCCCAATCCCAAGCGAGGAACTCATGACCATCTCCGTTGGCGACAAGCTGCCCGAGACGACCTTCAAGACCATGACAGCCGATGGCGCCAAGCCGATCACGTCGGCCGAGATTTTCCCGGGCAAGAAGGTGGTGCTGTTCGGCGTTCCCGGCGCTTTCACGCCGACTTGCAGCAACAACCATCTGCCCGGCTATCTCGAGAACCATGACGCGATCCTGGCGCGCGGCGTCGACACCATCGCCGTCGTTTCGGTCAACGACGTCCACGTCATGGGCGCCTGGGCGCGCTTCACCGGCGGCGAAGGCAAGATCCTGTTCCTCGCTGACGGCAATGGCGATTTCGCCAAGGCGGTCGGTCTTGACGCGGACTTGTCCGGTGGCGGCATGGGCCTGCGCTCAAAGCGGTTTTCGATGATTGTCGACGACGGCAAGGTCACCGCGCTCAATGTCGAGACCAAACCCGGCGTCGACGAGTCCGGTGCGGCTCATATTCTCGGCCAGCTCTGAAGTTCGACGGCCAGTCAGGGCGAGGCCGCAACGGCCAGCCTCGCTTGACAAGCGGCTGCGCTCCAGAACTGCCGGCTCCCCGGGGGATCAATGATGTCTGACATCTTCTGGCGCGCTATCGCGATCGGCGTCGGCGCCACTGTCCTGATGGATATCTGGGCCTTCTTCCTGCACAAGGCGTTCGGCCAGCCACGGCCGAACTGGGGGCCGGTCGGGCGCTGGGTCTGGCATCTCGGCGACAAGGTGTTTCACGACGACATCGGCGATGCGGCGCCCTATGCCCACGAGAAGGCGCTGGGCTGGGCTTTCCATTACTTCGTCGGCATCGTCTACGGCATCATCCTCGTAGTGCTGGCTGGCGCAGGCTGGCTGGCCGCGCCGACATTCTTGCCCGCCTTCATCCTCGGCATCGTCACCGTCGGGGCCGGCTGGTTTCTGCTGGCGCCAGGCATGGGCGCCGGCTGGGCGGCTTCAAAGCGGCCGAACCCGATGCGGATCCGCGCCCTCAACCTCGTTTCGCACACGGGTGTTCGCGCTCGGGCTTTGGGGCACGGCGCTGCTGATCCGCTAGACAGCTACAGCATGTCGCGGCGAATAGGATTCGCCCGACCTGCTGTAAGCTTCTGATTTTATGCATGTCGTTATCCCGGAACCGAGGACACTTCCGGGCGACATGCATTAGAACAGACGGTTCAGATCCCGACGCCCGTCCACCACACGGACGATTTCAACCCAGTCGACTGGGCCATCGTCCGTGTCCGGAATGGTTTCGTAGAGCAGTACAAACGGCGCCTCCACCAGCATTCGTGCGGAGGGCCTGATATCCGGTCGCCTGACACCCATGCGCGGCTGGTCCGCCAGTTGCCGAGCCCGCGCTTCCAACTGATCATAATAACGATCGGCCGCCCGTATGTTTTCGCTGCCTATCATGATGTAGATATCGATGAGGTCAGCCGTGGCTGCGGGTGACCAGACCAGCCTAACGGCCATTCGGCGAGGCTTCCGTCAGCTTTCGCCGAGCTTCCTTTCGCAACATATCGAAATCCACAGGCTCAGATCTCCCGCTTGCCTTGCCTTCATCCCACAGCTGTCTCAGCCGGCGGGTATCGTCATGCCGCAGTTCGCGCTTGGCCAGCCAATCCCGCACCGCTTCACGCACAATCTCGCTTGCGGTGGCATACTCGCCTGCTTCCACAGCCTCGCGCATCAGGGCTGCCTGTTGCGGGGTCACAGCCACGCTCATTTTTTCAACGTTTGCCACGCTGCGTCCTTCCTGCATTGCTCCATAGTAGGAAATATTACTCCCATCCATATCCTTGAGCAACTGCTACGCCACAAGAAGAGCCTGTGCGCCATGCCTACGCTGCCGAGCGCCCGGTCAAGACAGCCTGTCGATCGGCCGCCATCCATGGATGAGGCGGCGCGCGCCGAGATCGTAAGCGAAATAGTTGCCGCCGCCCGCCGGTTGATCCGCTTCGCGGCTGATCTGCCTGTCGCTCAGCGATAGCAGCAGGAGCGTTCCCACGCCTCCATGTCCGACGAAAGCAATGTTGCCGGCGTCGTTGACGTCGAGCACGGCTTCGACCTCGCTCACGATGCGCTGTTGCGCATCGATGGCCCGCTCCCAGCCGCGAACGCTTTCGTGTGGATTGGCGAAGAACTGATCGGCGACCGCCTCGAACTCCGGAGGCGGCAGGAAACCCGTCGCCGACCGGTCGTTCTCATGCATCCGCTGCCTGACCTGCACGGCAAGATTTAGATGCCGCCCGAGCACCTCGGCGGTTTCGATGGCCTTGCGCTCGCCCGACGACACCACACGCCCGATCGATGCGATCCACGGCTGGTCCAGCATTGCGTATGCCCTGGCCCGGCCGACGTCGGACAGGCCCCAATCCGGTACCGGAATGGTGGCGTCGATCTGAACCTGGGGATGGGTGATGTAGTAGGCGATCGGCATGACAGAAACTCTCCAGCCGGCCGCCGCGAAACGGGAGCTCAATAGCTCTGGGTCGAACGACGAGCCTTCGAGGCCAGCGGTTGTTTTGCCTGGGCATCAGGTTTTGGCGCTGCCGCCGCCGGCCTGAAAGGCCCTTTCTTGAACGGCGCCATGCCTTCCCTTGCCAGTTCGTCGGCACGCTCGTTCTCGGTATGGCCTGCATGGCCCTTCACCCAGTTCCAGGTGACCTTGTGGCGCCGGTTGGCCTCGTCCAGCGCCTGCCAGAGCTCACCGTTCTTGACCGGCTTCTTGTCGGCGGTCTTCCAGCCATTCTTCTTCCAGCCGTGGATCCATTTGGAAATGCCGTCCATGACGTATTTGCTGTCGGTATGAAGCTCGACCGTGCAAGGCTCCTTCAACGCGTTCAGCGCCGAAATGGCCGCCAGCAATTCCATGCGGTTGTTGGTGGTTTCGGCCTCACCGCCGGAAAGCTCCTTGATGGTGCCGTTGAAGCGCAGGATGGCGCCCCAGCCGCCGGGGCCGGGATTGCCTGAACAGGCGCCATCGGTAAAGATTTCGACCTGCTTGCTCATGATGCCCCATTTTCGGCCAATCCATATTCCGAAGGAGACCTGATCGCCCGATGGAACCGCATCCTTCTGATGTATTCGGTCGGGTCGCGTTTCATCACCAGGCCGCCATCGGGCACGGTCAGCCAGTCGTAGAGCCGGGTCAGCATGAAGCGCAGCGCCGAGCCGCGCGCCAACATCGGCAGCGCCGCCTTCTCCTCGGTGCTCAGGGGGCGCACGCTCTGGTAACCGGCAAGCAATGCCTTGCCCTTGGTAAGGTTGAAGGAAAAATCCTTCTCGAAGCACCAGGCGTTGAGACAGGTCGCGACATCGTAGGCGTAGAGATCATCACAGGCGAAATAGAAATCGATCAGACCCGAAAGCTTCTCGCCGAGGAAAAAGACATTGTCCGGGAAAAGATCGGCATGGATGATGCCCTCGGGGAGGCCCTTGGGCCAGTTCTGCTCGAAATCGGCGAAGTCGGCGTCGACCTCGGCCGCAAGGCCCGGCTCGACCTCGTCGGCGCGGCCGCGAGACGCATCCCAAAGCTTGCGCCAGCCGTCGAGTGCGAGCGCGTTCGGGCGCCTCATCGAAAAATCGGCGCCGGCCAGGTGCAGCGCCGCCAGCGCCTTGCCAACCTCGGCGCAATGCGTTGCGGCCGGTCGCCGCAGCGAAAGCCCTTCAAGGAAGGTGATGACGACCGCTGGCCGGCCGGCCAGCGTGCCGATGACGCTGCCGTCATGCGCGGTCACCGGCAGCGGGCAGGACACCCCCTTGTTTGCGAGATGACCCATCAATCCGAGAAAAAACGGCAGATCCGCCTTCTCGACCCGCTTTTCATAGAGCGTCAGGATGTAGGAGCCGCTGGAGGTGTGCAGCAGGAAGTTCGAATTCTCGGTGCCTTCGGCGATGCCCTTGTAGGACAGGAGATTGCCGACCGGATAGTGCTTCAGGAAAGCGCCGAGTTCGCCCTCCGCGACGTCTGTATAGACCGCCATGGCCGTTCACGCGGCCCCGTTGACGAAGGCCATGTCGGCCGGTGTCAGTTCGACATCGCGCAATACCCGCATGACCGGAAAATCCTCTGTTTCGGTGGCCGTGATGGCCAGGTCGATGGTCACATCGAAACGCTGGCGGAACGCGTCGATGATCTCATCGACGATGATCTCCGGCGCCGATGCCCCCGCCGACAGGCCGAGGGTCGAAATGCCGCCGATGTCATTCCACGGAATTTCGGCGGCTCGCTGCACGAGAAGCGACATGGCGGCGCCGGCGCGTTCCGCAACTTCGACGAGGCGGCGCGAATTCGAGGAATTGGGGGCGCCGACGATCAGATAGAGGTCGGCACCCGGGGCTGTGTCCTTGACCGCTTCCTGACGGTTTGTGGTGGCGTAGCAGATCGATTCCGCCGCCGGCGCCTGCAGGTCCGGAAAGCGCTCCTGCAGCGCGCGGATAATGCCGGCGGTATCCTCGACCGAGAGCGTGGTCTGGGTGACGAAACCGAGTGCCTTGGGATCGGCTGGCGCAAGCCGGGCGGCATCGGCTTCGGTCTCGATCAGCGTTACCGCGCCTTCCGGCAACTGTCCCATGGTGCCGATCACCTCGGGGTGCCCTGCGTGGCCGATCAGCAGAACGTGGCGGCCAAGCCGCTGGTGACGCATCGCCTGTTTGTGGACCTTGGAGACCAGCGGACAGGTTGCGTCGAGATAGAAAAGGTTGCGGGCCTGCGCGTCCGCCGGCACCGACTTGGGCACGCCATGTGCCGAGAAGACGACCGGCGACTGCCGATGTTCGGCCGGGATTTCGGAAAGTTCCTCGATGAAGACGGCGCCGAGGCTTTGCAGCCCCTCGACGACATAGCGGTTGTGCACGATCTCGTGGCGGACATAGACCGGCGCGCCATATTTCTTCAGTGCCAGCACTACAATCTGGATGGCACGGTCGACGCCCGCGCAAAAACCGCGCGGCTGGCAGAGCCGGATCGTCAGAGGAGGCTTGGCGATTGTGTGAAGCATTAAATCCTGCCGGTTCGTCAGCGCCGAAATGAGGTGCCCACCCCTGCCCTGTCAAGGGTATCGCTCGCGTTCAGTCCTCTTTCGCCGGCCGGCGAAGCCGTAGGATGAGTACGGCGGCAAGCGCCGCGGCAAGCCCATACCAGGTGACAGCGTATTGCAGATGGCTGTTCGGCAGGTCGATGATGGTGACGCCACCGACCGGCAGGCCGCCAGGATTTGGCGTCTTGTCGGCATCGATGAAGATCGGCACCAGCGTGAACCCGGCCGGTAGGCCGGCGCTCGCGGCCATGACGTCGCGATCCTTCCAGTAGAAGATGTTCTTCCCCACATCATTGTCGGGAAGCATCATCGAGGGTTTTGCCGGCAGCGGGTTGCGGGCAAGCCCGGTGACCGTGACCTTGCCCGTTACCTGTCCCTTGGCGCGCTTGGCGGCGTCCTTGAGGTCGTAGGGCACAAAGCCACGGTTGACCAGGACGAACCGGCCATCGTCGAGGGCCAGCGGCGTGTAGACATTGAAGCCAGCATCCCCTTCCCAGGTCGCGTAGAAATGCCGTTCGCCGGAATGCAGGAAAGTGCCGGTAACCGTGACCGGCGTGTAGTCGACGTCACCGGTCGAGTCGAATTCCTTCTCGACCTCGGCCAGCGGCAGCGGCGCCGAATGCGTGCGCTGGTCGATGGTCTGCAGCAGGCCTTCCTTCCAATGCAGGCGCTGGACCTGCCAGGTGCCGAGCGCCAGCAGGACCAAGAACAGCACAAGGCCAAGGGCGAGCAACAGCGCCGATCTCGGCCGCGAACGGCCGCCGGCCCTGACGGAAGCCTCGATCATTCGCCGCGGTCCAGCCGGCCCTCGGCCGCTTTGTTGCGGTATTGCAGGGTGAGCAGCACGCCCTTGATCAACCGGAGCGCCGTCAGGCACAGCACCAGGGCCAGCGGAATCCATATCATCAGATGCAGCCAGAGCGGCGGGCTCAGCGTCACCTCGACCCAGAGCGCCAGGCCGACGATGATGAAGCCGATGATCAGGATGACGAAGACCGCCGGCCCGTCACCGGCATCGGCGTACGAATAGTCGAGGCCGCAATTGACGCAACGCTTGCCGACTGTGAGAAAGCCGGAAAACAGCCGCCCCTCGCCGCAACGCGGACAACGGCCGTGCAGGCCGGCCGAAATCGGATCGATCGGAGGCCAGATCGCCCTATCTTCACTCATGGTTGTCTTCATTCATGGTCATTGCTCGATGTCGATCGGTGTCCCATCGGCCACCATTGCCCAGATTTCGTCCTTGTCGGAGTCCGTAACCGCAATGCGGCCATCGGTCCAGTCGACCAATTGAAGCAGCCAACCCCACCAGCCGAAGCCGTTCGGCCTTGCGGACACGCACCAGATCATCTTCTCAGCGGCAAGAGCCGGAATGCCAAGACGACAAATGCGCAAACTGCCGAAGTCAGCCGCATCGTCATCGATCGACGATCATTGCGCCGAAAAGAAGAAGGCGGCCACGTCGCCGCGGCCGCCTTCTCTAAAATCGAAATCCCAAAGGTGGGATCAGTGACCTTCGATCACCGCGCCGGCCGACCCCCAGACGTAGATCGAGGCGAACAGGAACAGCCAGACCACGTCGACGAAATGCCAGTACCAGGCGGCCGCCTCGAAGCCGAAATGCTGCTTGGGAGTGAAGTCGCCTTTCATCGCGCGGATCAGGCAGACCAGCAGGAAGATGGTGCCGATGATGACATGGAAGCCATGGAAGCCGGTCGCCATGAAGAAGGTGGCGCCATAGATGGAATCCTTGAAGCCGAACGGCGCGTGTATGTACTCGTAGGCCTGCACCATGGTGAACAGCATGCCGAGGCCGACGGTCAGCACCAGGCCGTTGATCAGGCCCTTGCGGTCGCCATGGATGAGCGAGTGATGCGCCCAGGTGACCGTGGTGCCCGACAGCAGCAGGATGACGGTGTTGTAGAGCGGCAGGTGGAAGGGATCGAGAACCTCCATGCCCTTCGGCGGCCAGACACCACCGGTGAACGTGTGGCGTGCGTAGTTCTGCACCTCACCGGCAAAAAGGCTGGCATCGAAATAGGCCCAAAACCAGGCGACGAAGAACATCACCTCCGAGGCGATGAACATGATCATGCCATAGCGCAGGTGCAGCGACACGACGCGTGTGTGATGACCCTCATGCGCTTCCTTGATCGTGTCCGACCACCAGGCGAACATGGTGTACAACACGATCACGATGCCGATGAAGAACAGCCAGGGATTGGCGATGTTGAAGCCGAAGATCGGGAAGGAACCGCCCTTCAAATATTCCATGAGGCAGACACCGCCAAAAGCGGTGACAAGCGCTCCGACCGATCCCAGGAAAGGCCACGGGCTCGGGTCGACGAGATGGTAGTCATGGTGTGGTTTTGCGTGCGCGTCTGCCATATCAACCCCCGAGATTTCCTTCGGTATCTGAAACTGTCTTGCTATTGCCCTTGGCCGGCTCCGAGGAGGCGACCGGCTTGTTCTTCTCGACCGGGAACATCGTATAGGACAGCGTGATCGTCTTGATGTCCTTCAGTTCCGGCACATTCACGATATCGGGGTCCACATAGAACAGGACCGGCATATCCAGCGTCTCCCCGGGCTTCAGCGTCGTATCGGTAAAGCAGAAGCATTCGACCTTGTTGAAGTACGGGCCCGCCAGTTCCGGCTGCACATTGAAGGTGGCGCGGCCGGTGACGACGCGATCGAACTTGTTGGTCGCCTGGTAATGCGCCTGCACGGTCTGGCCAATCTTCATGGTCATCGAGCGCTGGACCGGCTGGAACTCCCAAGGCACGCCGGCAATGTTGGCGTCGAAGCGGACCGTGATCTCGCGGTCAAGCACGTGGCCGGCATACTGCTTCTCGACACGTTGCGTCGTGCCGCCATAACCGGTCGCCTGGCAGAACATCTTGTAGAGCGGCACGGCTGCGTAGGCCATGCCGATCATGCCGGTGAAGAACGCGAGGCAAACAGCCGCGACGACGAGGTTGCCGGTTTTGCCGGCCGTCTTTCTGGGCGTCTCGACGCTCATCACATCTTGCCCGACAAATTGTGGCCGAACTTCACGATCGTCGCGATGTAGAAAATCACGACCAGCAGAGCCAGCGCTACGCCCATCGCAATCGAACGGCTGCGCTGGGCCTTCTTCTGACGATCGGTCAAGGTGACCGTCTCGAGTTCTTTCTCGACCATGGTCATGCCCCACCCATGGCAAGCGCGCGTTCGACGACACAGTCGGCCAGATAGGCAGCGAAGATGGCGAAGAGATAGAGCAGCGAATAGGCGAACAGGGCCTTGGCCGGCTTCATGGCGCGGTCGTCATCGGCCATACCAAGCACTTTCCAGGCATACCAGACGAAACCAACGCCCAGCAGCAGAGCGGCCACGCCATAGAATGGCGTCGTGTAGCCGAGCAGCCAGGGCAGCACGCCGACCGGGGCCAGCACCAGTGCGTAGGCAAAAATCTGACGGCGGGTCGATGCATGGCCGGCGACGTTCGGCATCATCGGGATGCCGGCGCGGCCATAGTCCTCGGACTTGAACAGCGCTAGCGCCCAGAAATGCGGCGGCGTCCACAGGAAGATGATCAGGAACAGGATGATGCTTTCGAGGCTGACCGACCCGGTCGCCGCGGCCCAGCCGATAACCGGCGGGATGGCGCCCGCGGCACCGCCGATGACGATGTTCTGCGGCGTCGAGCGTTTCAGCCACATCGTGTACACGACGGCATAGAAGAAGATGGTGAAGGCCAGCAGCGTAGCGGCCAGCCAGTTGACCAGCACGCCGAGGGTCATCACCGACAGGACCGAAAGCACCAGGCCGAAGCTAAGCGCCTCGTGCGGCTGTATACGACCGGACGGAACCGGGCGGCTGGCTGTCCTGGTCATCACCGCGTCGATGTCGGCGTCGTACCACATGTTGAGGGCACCCGAGGCGCCAGCCCCGATCGCAATAGCCAGGATGGCTATCACCGCCAGCAGCGGATTGATGGTCACCGGTGCCGCGACCAGCCCGACAAAGGCGGTGAACACCACCAGCGACATGACGCGCGGCTTCAGGAGGGCGAAGAAATCGCCCGCCGTCGCTTCCGACATGCGGAAGCCCGCTTCGTCAATGCTGGTTTTGTCGACTAGGGCCATGCGTACTCAAGTCCATTATTCCGTTGGCCAAAACCGCCGGCGGACCGGCGGTTTCGCATTCGAGTGGGAGCCGCCTTACTTGATCTTCGGCAGCTGCTCCCACTGGTGGAAGGGCGGCGGCGAAGGCAGCTGCCATTCGAGAGTCGTTGCGCCCTCGCCCCATGGGTTGGCGCCGGCCACCCGCTTCTTCTGGAAGGCTTCGAACACGCAGTAGAGGAAGATCAGGACGCCGACGGCCGAGATATAAGAGCCGATGGACGACACATAGTTCCAGCCCGCAAACGCGTCGGGATAGTCGATGGTGCGGCGCGGCATGCCGGCGAGGCCGAGGAAGTGCTGCGGGAAGAAGATCAGGTTGACGCCGACGAAGGTGACCCAGAAGTGGGTGTTGGCGATGACAGGCGAATACATGTAGCCGGTCATCTTCGGGAACCAATAATACCAGCCGGCGAAGATGGCGAACACCGCGCCCAGCGACAGCACGTAGTGGAAGTGCGCGATGACGAAATAGGTGTCATGCAGCGAACGGTCGAGGCCGGCATTGGCCAGTTGGACGCCGGTGACGCCGCCGATGGTGAACAGGAAGATGAAGCCCAGCGCCCACAGCATCGGCGTCTTGAACGAGATCGACCCGCCCCACATCGTAGCGATCCAGGAGAAGATCTTCACGCCCGTCGGCACCGCGATGACCATGGTAGCGAAGACAAAATAACGCTGCGTGTCGAGCGACAGGCCGGTCGTGTACATATGGTGCGCCCAGACGATGAAACCGACGGCGCCGATCGCGACCATGGCGTAGGCCATACCGAGATAACCGAACACCGGCTTGCGCGAGAAGGTCGAGATGACGTGGCTGATGATGCCGAAGCCCGGCAGGATCAGGATGTACACTTCCGGATGGCCGAAGAACCAGAACAGGTGCTGGAACAGCAGCGGATCGCCGCCGCCATCGGGAGCGAAGAAGGTGGTGCCGAAATTGCGGTCGGTGAGCAGCATGGTGATGCCGCCGGCCAGAACCGGCAGGGACAGCAAGAGCAGGAACGCGGTGACCAGCACCGACCAGGCAAACAGCGGCATCTTATGCAGCGTCATGCCCGGGGCGCGCATGTTGAAGATGGTGGTGATGAAGTTGATGGCGCCCAGGATCGAGGACGCACCGGCGATGTGGATCGACAGGATCGCCAGATCCATCGCCGGTCCGGGCTGCCCCGAAGTCGAGAGTGGTGGGTAGAGCGTCCAACCACCACCAACACCGTAAGCACCTGGTGCGCTTGGCATGAACATCGAGGTGAGCAGCAGGATGAAGGCCGGCGGCAGAAGCCAGAACGAGATGTTGTTCATGCGCGGGAACGCCATGTCCGGAGCGCCGATCATGATCGGCACCATCCAGTTGGCAAAACCGCCGATCAGCGCCGGCATGACCATGAAGAAGATCATGATCAGGGCGTGCGCGGTGGCGAAGGCATTGTACATGCTCTTGCCGCCATCGACCGCGGCGTCACCGTTCATGCCGTAGACCATCTGCGCCAGGCCGCTGAAGATCTGGATGCCAGGCTCCTGCAGCTCCATGCGGATGGCGACCGACAGCGCGCCGCCGATGATACCGGCCATGATCGCGAAGATCAGGTAGAGCGTACCGATGTCCTTGTGGTTGGTCGAATAGACCCACCGCACCCAGCCATGATACGGCTTGTGGTCATGCCCGTCGTGAGCTGCAGCGTCTGCCATGTTCCGCTCCGTTCCCTAAATCTTGCTAACCCGCGGCATCAATTGCCGGCGGCCGCTACCTTGTTCTGGCCATCGACCTCGGCCATGAGCGTCTTGTTGGCGCCCGGCAGATTGGTCTTGGCTGCCGCCAGCCAGGTCTTGAACTGCGCATCCGAGACGACACGGATGGCGATCGGCATGAAGGCGTGGTCCTTGCCGCAGAGCTGCGAGCACTGACCATAATAAAGGCCTTCCTTCTCCGCCTTGAACCAGGTCTCGTTGGTACGGCCCGGAATGGCGTCGATCTTGATGCCGAAAGACGGCATGGCGAAGGAGTGGATCACGTCGGTCGCGGTGACGAGCACGCGGGTCATGGTGTTGACCGGCACCACCAGCTCATTGTCGACAGCGAGCAGGCGCGGATAGACCTTGCGGTCTTCCTTGCCGGCGGCGGCGCGGTCACCGTCCTGAAGGATCGCGGAGTTGAAGGCGAGCGTGTTGTCGGTCTGGTACTCGTAGTCCCAGTTCCACTGGTTGCCGGTCGCCTTGACTGTCAGCTTGGCCTCCTCCGGCGGCGTGTATTGCGCGGTCAAGAGCTGGAACGAGGGAATGGCAAGGCAGAGCAGGACGACGACCGGGCCGACGGTCCAGATCACCTCTATCAGCGTGTTGTGGCTGGTCTTGGAGGGAACCGGGTTCGCGCTCGCGCGAAACCTCACGATGCAGTAGGCGAGGAGAAGGAGCACCAGGATGGTGATCGGAACGATGAACCACATCGTGTAGTTTCCGAACCACTCGATCTGCCGCATCATGTCGGTCGCCGGAGCCTGGAAGGTGGTCTCCCACTCCACGGGCTGATCGGCATGGGCGGATGTGCCGGCAAAAATCGTGGCGGCGGCACAAGCACTCAGAAACTTGGCACTTGCTAGAAACCTGGCGCCAGCTAGGAAATTTCTCATCGCCCTCTTCGTCTCCCAGTTCCTCGCGGCCTTGCCAACGAGAATAACGAACAATGCCGGGACGGGAATCCCGACAGTCTCAAGGTGGTTCAAACCATACTCTTTTTCCCTCCGCAAGAAAGGAGCGGTCGAAACCGTGCGGCATTTTTGCGCGCGAGCTGACGCGGCTCTTGCGGGGCAATGGCCATGGTGGCGAATCGCGTATGTTCGGCGGGCTGTCCGTCCCATGCCGGCGACGCGGGCAAAGCGTCGTAATTCAGGCGAATTTGGCAGGGAAAAGCGCTGCATTGCCTGTTTCGGGACAGTCCGGCCGCGGTCTCGTCCTTTACTTGGCATTGGCGCGGCTTAAAGTGCCGTGATTCGCAATGGAGCCGTCATGAACTCTTGGCTTTCGAGACTGAGGCATACGCGACCGGGCCTCTCGAGAACCCTGGCGAACGCCGTGTTTCTCGCCGTCCTGTCCGCGGCCGGTCTGTTCGTCGCTGGTCAAGCCGATGCCGCCCAGCCGAGTGGCACGGTCAAGTCGACGCATGGCGCCTGGTCGATCATCTGCGACACGCCGGCCGGAGCCACCTCGGAACAATGCGTGATGATGCAGAACGTCGTCGCCGAGGACCGTCCGGAGATGGGGCTTTCGGTCGTCGTGCTGCGCACCGCCGACAACAAGGCCGAGATCCTGCGCGTGCTGGCGCCGCTCGGCGTGCTGTTGCCGAACGGCCTCGGCCTCAACGTCGACGGCAAGGACATCGGCCGCGCCTATTTCGTGCGCTGCTTCCAGGACGGCTGTTATGCCGAGGTCATTCTCGAAAAGCCGCTGCTCGACACGCTGAAGACCGGCACGTCGGCAACGTTCATCGTCTTCCAGACGCCTGAGGAAGGCATCGGCATCCCGGTCGACCTCAAGGGTTTCGCCGAGGGTTTCGCCGCCCTGCCCTGATCGCGGCTTCGCGCTGAACCAGACCTGGACGCGGCTTTTGCCGACCCCAGACGCATGCCTTGCATCCAGCGGACGGTGTCATTCGTCGGCGCCAATCTTCATTGCCGATTGTGCGGGCGCGGCTTCACGCCTACATCGGGGTAAAGCAATCATCCCACGGACGGACGCGCCATGAACAGCCTGATCGGCCAATTCGACATTTCAGACGACCGCATCAAGCAGATCGTCGCCGACACCATCAAGGGCGCCGACGACGGCGAGCTTTTCCTCGAATACAGCGAGAGCGAAGCGCTGATGTTCGACAACGGCCGGCTCAAGACCGCCAATTTCAACACCGACCAAGGCTTTGGCCTGCGTGCGGTCGCGGGCGAAGCCAGCGGCTACGCCCATTCCAGCGACCTGTCCGAGGCATCGCTGCTGCGCGCGGCCGAAGCCGTGTCGACAGTCAAGGGTGGCTATTCCGGTACGCTTGCCGCAGCCCCCGCCCGAACCAACCGCCACCTCTACGGCGACGAGAACCCGATCCCCTCGCCTTCCTTCGAGGCCAAGGCGAAGCTGCTGCAGGAAATCGACGCCTGGCTGCGCGCCGAGGATCAGCGCGTGCGCCAGGTGACGGCCTCGATCGCCGCGTCCTGGCAGCATGTCGAGATCGTTCGCGCCGACGGCCAGGTGGTGCGCGATATCAGGCCGCTGGTCCGCGTCAACGTCTCGGTCGTCGTCGGCGACGGCGACCGCCAGGAGAGCGGCTCCTATGGCATGGGCGGACGCAAGGCGTTCGGCGACTTCCTTATCGAGGATAGCTGGAAGCACGCCGCCAGGGAGGCACTCAGGCAGGCGCTGGTCAATTTGGAGGCGATCCCGGCCCCGGCCGGTACTTTCGACATCGTGCTGTCCAGCGGCTGGCCGGGCGTCATGCTGCACGAAGCCGTCGGGCACGGACTGGAAGGCGATTTCAACCGCAAGAAGACATCGGCCTTCGCCGGCCTGATGGGGCAGCAGGTGGCCGCCAAGGGCGTTACGGTCGTCGACGACGGCACCATCCCCGAACGGCGAGGGTCGCTGACCGTCGACGACGAAGGCACGCCTTCGGCCCGCAACGTGCTGATCGAGGACGGCAAGCTGGTCGGCTACATGCAGGACCGGCAGAATGCCCGGCTGATGGGCATGAAAGCCACCGGCAACGGCCGGCGCGAAGGCTATGCGCACCAGCCGATGCCGCGCATGACCAACACCTACATGACCTCGGGCGACATGGAGCCGGACGAGATCATCGCTTCCGTCAAGAACGGCATCTACGCCGTCTCCTTCGGCGGCGGCCAGGTCGACATCACGTCGGGCAAATTCGTCTTCGGCTGCACCGAGGCCTACATGATCGAGAACGGCAAGGTGACGCAGCCGATCAAGGGCGCCATGCTGATCGGCAACGGGCCTGACGCCATGCACCGCGTCACGATGGTCGGCAACGACATGAAGCTCGACAATGGCATCGGCATGTGCGGCAAGGCCGGCCAGGGCATACCTGTCGGCGTCGGCCAGCCGCATCTGAGGATGAACCAGATGACGGTCGGCGGCACGCGGGTTTGAGGCTCGGTGCCGCTCCGGTATCATCACCCGCTGAGTGATGTTTCCGGACGCAGGCGCCCTCGACCATGCCCATCGTCGTCCTGACAGGTGCGGGCATTTCGGCGGCCGGACCTTGAAGTGAACACAATCCCATTAACAAATTATTAGGTCTTTGACTGCCTGGGCTGCCTTTGGCGCACGAACGCAGCACCAGTTCCTCGTTGCGGTGGTGGTTTTGGCAATGCGGTACTCCCCTGTCCTGGCTCTCCAGCTTGGCCTTGTTTCGTTGATTGGCGCGACATCGCTGCTAGCCAGCCCGGCGTCGGCGCAGTCGACATTGTTCAGGTCGCGATCGACACAATATGCCATGGACGGGTTGCGCTCGGCCTCCGTGGGTGGAAGCACCAGCGTCCCCTATGGTTGGATCGATTTCTGTCATCGCCGACCAAAAGAATGCAAGGTGCCTGCTCTGCCGGCCGTGAACGTCAAGCTGACAGCGCGGACCCTCCGCATCCTCAAACGGATAAATCAGAAGGCGAACAGTTCCATCAAACCCGTGAGCAATTACGAGCACTGGGGCACGATGATGGACCACTGGGACTATCCGGTGGACGGCAAGGGCGACTGCAAGATCTACGCGCTCTACAAGCGCAAGCTCCTTCAGGAGGCTGGATTTCCCCGGCAGGCGCTGCTGATGACGGTGGTGCGCGATCTGAACAATGAGGGCCACACCATCCTGACGGTGAAGACGGACAAGGGCGATCTCATCCTCGACAATATGGTCGACGAAATCAGGCCCTGGAACGCGACCGGCTATTATTTCCTGAAACGTCAATCGCAGCAGAATCCGAATATCTGGCTGTCGGTCAACCAGCGAGGCGGCACCGCGAAGCGAATATTGCCCGACTCGTAAAGGCTGGAGCTTGCTTAAATTGCGAATGGCGGCCAGGGCGAAGTCGCCGGTTTCCCGGAATTGCTCTCGCCGGGACCGGAGCGGTCTTCTTCGACCGCCTGACGCTTCATCAACCTGATGCCTCTACCTCGCAAGTTCACGGGCCGGAAAATCCGGCCCATGAACGGGGCGTTGCCGCCCTCGGCCGAGCAAGCCTGCCGGGCTATTGCTTGCAGGGCGGCTCCCCAGGATGCCCGCAGGTCGGCTTTTTGTTTCCCTGTGGCGGCTGCTCCCTGGGTTGCTGCGGCAGGCGTCGTTGCTGCTCCTGAGGCTGAGGCCTCGGCTGTTGCTGCAGGCGTCTCTCTTGCACCTGAGGCTTCGGCTGCGCCTGGAACTCCGGTCTTTGCGGCCTCAGCACCTGCACGTTCGGCCTTTGCTGCTTGAAGTTGCGCTGGACGTTGGTGCTCGCACCGGCGGAACCATCTTGACCGTTCGGTAACCGGCGGAACCTCCTGTTCCCATTGGCCGAACCCTGATTCTGGCCGGAGAACGCGTTCGGATTGTTCTTCCTGAGCCGCTCCTGCGCGCTCGGCCGGTTGTCGGCCGGCGCGCCATTGACGGTCGGCAGCTTGCGGAGCTTCTTGCCCCTTTCGCTTCCGTTGGCCGAGCCTTGATCGCTGGATCCGACAGCCGTCTGGCCTGCCGAAAGATCCTTGCGGGTCAGCTTCTTCGGCCTGCCTCCGTTCTGGCCGGACAACGCATTCGGGTTGTTCTTCCTGAGCCTCTGCTGGGCGTTCTGCCCGTTCTCGCCCTGCGCGCCATTGACGGTCGGCGGCTTGCGGAACTTGCCATTCTTGCCCTGACCGTTGACAGCTCCGTTCTGCTGGCCATTGCCGGTAACGGCGGCACCGGCATTTCCGGTAGGCTGCTGGTTGCCGCTCACCGTGCCTTGCTTGCCCGGCACTTTCCGGTTTGGCGCGTTCTGGCCGTTGAGCACCGGCTTGCCGTTGACGAGCGGCAGCCTCTTGCCATTGGCCCCCGGCAAGGCGTGGTCGGTAGAGCGCTTGCCCGTCTTCGACTGTGGCGTCGCACCCGGCTGCTGGCCTTGCGTGGCAGCCTGGCCGGGCTTCAGAGGCTGGCCGCCCTGACTCTGCTTCGACAGCACGGCCTTTTTCTGCAGCAGAGGCGGCAGCGCCACCTTGGCCGCGAGCGCGGCCGCGCCCGCACCAACGGCCATCTTCTGCCCGGTGGTGAGACCGCCGCTTGGCTGCCCGGCCTGATTGGCGGTCTCGTTGATCGTCGTATTGTTGATGTTGTTGATGACGGTCGTGTTGTGGATGTTGTTGAAGATGATGTCGTTCGGCGGCGGCACGATGTGACGCGGCGGGTTGATGAACGCAGGTATCGGCACGAACACCGGCGTCGGCAGGACGAAGACGTCGACCGGCGGCGGCGGCGCCGCCAGCACGACGAAATCCGGCGGCGGCGGCGGCAGGAAGATCACCGCGATCGGCGGTGGCGGCTCGAAGTCGAAATCGGGATCGTCGAAATAGAGCACCGGCCTGTCGACGTAGACGATTTCCTCCTCCGGCGGCGGCGGCAAATCATACTCATAGGCGGTGAACTCCTCCGGGGGTTCCAGGGCAGCGTCGAAATGTTCGAGCCGCCGGCGCCCGTCCCAAGCATGCGGACCATGCGGATAGCGCCGCAGATAAGACCAGTAAGCTTCCGGCGTGTCCTGCAGCCAGGTCTCGCGCCAGGTGATCGCCTCGCGCCGCGCGGCTATCATGGCGCGCACGCGCTTGGCCATCGGATCGTGTGGATAAGTGACGAGGAAATCCTCGTAGCCGCGCATCGTGTCGCGGTCGAGAGCCGCGACATAGGCGTCATGAGCGTTGAAATCGCGGATCGCCCTGGTCCGATTGGACCGGGATTCGGCCTCCGAAACCTTGGGCGCGGGCGCATCCGCAGCACGGTCGAAGAAGACGAACGGCGTGATGATTTTCGAGGCGTTCCACGGCACTTCCGCACCTTGCGTCACCGCGTTGACACGCAGTCGTGTGCGATCGAACACGTCGTCAAGCGACAATCCGCCTTCGCGTATCATCTCGGCGAGCGCCTGAGCATAGGCGCCGTACGGGCCTTTGCCTTCCGGCGCGACTGTTCCCGGAGCCGCATTGAACGCAATCAGCATGTTCTGGTCGGGATCGACCAGCGCGAGACCGCCGGCCAGCGGCTGGCTCATTTTTGGGAAGGCATTCGGCCGGGCCGCATCGAGGACGACGATATTGACCTTCGCCGGCAGTCCGGCCAGGGACTTAGTGATATCGGAGAGGCGCATGGCCTGCAGCGGCACGTCGGCTGGACTGGCGATCTGGGCGTCGACCGGCAAGAAATAGTTCTCACCTTCGAACTGCACGCCGTGGCCGGCAAGATAGACGAAGACAATCGCGTCTGGGCCGGCGGCGGAGACCTTGCCGAGGAAATCGCGCAATGCGCCGCGCAGCGATTCCTGATCGACATCGCGCGCCCCGACCACATCGAACCCGGCCGCCTGCAACGTCTGCGCGATCAGGCCCGCATCATTGGCGGCGGTCGCGAGCTCGCCGGACTGATACGCGCCATTGCCGATGACGAACGCCAAGCGCTTTTCACCTTGCGCGAGGGCTCCGGTCGCGGAGCTGACCGCGAAAAAGACAAGAACGACTATGAGGCCTGTGAATTTCTGAAGCATCTGCATGTCCGTTGTCGCCATCGGTTTATATTAGTAACGACGAATGGGCCGAAATGTTTCCCAAAGATGCGAAATTAGGAGCCCGCACAAAGGCGGCTTTTGGGGCGCAATTTCGTCGAAAGAACAGAGGCTTCAGAAATTTCCTGCGAACCGGCGGTCGTGAACTACCGCCGCCGCTTCGGCTTCTCCAGCAGCGCGACGGCCTCGACATGGGATGACCACAGGAACTGGTCGATCGGCGTCACGCTTTTCAACGCATATCCGCCGTCGATGAGGATGCGCAGGTCGCGAGCCAGCGTCACCGGGTTGCAGGACACCGCGGCAACGAATGGAACATCCGAGCGGGCGATCTGCTTCGACTGATCCTCTGCGCCGGCGCGCGGCGGATCGAAGACCAGGCCGTCGAAGGCGTTCAACTCCTTGAACGTCAGTGGCCGGCGAAACAGGTCGCGCCGCTCGCCCGTCACCCGCTTGATGCCTGTCGCGAAGCGGGATCCCCGGTCGAGCGCCGAAAGTGCGGCCGCATCGCCTTCGACCGCGTGGACTTCCGACTTAGCCGCAAGCCGGAGCGCAAAGCTGCCGCAGCCTGCGAAAAGATCGGCGATCTTCTTGGCGCGCTTCAGATGTCCGCCGACAATCTCGGCCATGGACCGTTCGGCAGCCTCGGTCGCCTGCAGGAAGGCGCCCGGCGGCACGGCGACAGCGACGCTGCCGAACATCACGACGGGCTTCCTCGGCTCGATGACGATCTCGTCATCGATGGACAGTCTGGCAAAGCCCTGCGCAATGACAAAATTGGAGGCGATACGGCGCTGGTGTTCGCCGAGCTTGCCGGAGTCATGCACCGCGATGTCGAGACCGGAACCCGTAACGGTGACCGCCATCCGGAACGATTTGGTGGTGGCGCATATCAGTTCGGCCAGCGCCCTCAGCTGGCCGAGTGCCGCGACGATCTCGGGCAGCGAGATCGGGCATTCGGATATTGAGATGATTTCCGGCGACAGATGGCGATTGAAGCCGAGCAACATGCCTGTTTCGGTGCGCCGGGCGGCAAGCACGACACGGCGGCGCGACTGCGGCGCACAGGCAACCAACTCTCCGATTTCGCACTCGATCCCCTTGCCCTTCAGGGCGTGCACCACCTTTTCGCGTTTCCACTGGCGATAGGCTTCGGCCTCGAAATGCTGGAGGGCGCAGCCGCCGCATTCGGTGAAATGACGGCAGGCGGCTTCGATGCGCACCGGCGAGGCCTCCAGCACCGCCATCAGCGTGGCGCGATCCCGTTCGCGCGCGGCAGTGACGGTCTCGCCCGGCAGCGTGAAGGGAATGAACAGATCGCCGCTTTCGGTTTCGGCGATGCCGTCACCCTGCGATCCGAGCTTTCGTATCGTGAAGCGTGTGCTCATCGGTCCTTGATCCCACCGAGCAGGAATTCGCGATTGCCGTCGCCACCTTCGATCGGCGACAGATGCAGGCCGAGCGAGCGCCAGCCGGGAACGGCATCCAGCCAATCCTGTAGCAGGCCCGCGACACGGGCGGCATCGAAGGGATCCTTCAACAGACCGCCCTTGCCGATCGCCTCGCGACCGGCCTCGAATTGCGGTTTGACCAGAAAGACCGCGCCGGCACCGGGCTTGGCAAGAGCAAGCGCCGGCGGCAGCGCCAGTTTAAGCGAGATGAAACTGACGTCGGAAACGATGAAATCCGGACTGCGGCCGGCAAGATCGGCGGTCGTGAGATCGCGCGCATTCAAGCCTTCGATCACGGTTACGCGCGGATCGCCGCCGACATCGGGATGCATCTGGCCGTGGCCGACATCGATGGCCGTGACATGGGACGCGCCGCGTTCGAGCAACACCTGGGTGAACCCGCCTGTCGAGGCGCCGAGGTCGAGGGCTTCGCGGCTGGCGGGATCGAGGCCGAAATGGTCCAGTCCGCCGATCAGTTTGAGCGCCGCGCGCGAAACATAGCCTCGCGCCGGATCGTCGATGACAACGAGGCATTGCGGCGAAACGTTCTGGCCGGGCTTGCGGGCAATGGCGCCGTCAACCATCACCGTGCCGCGCTCGACCGCGTCGCGGGCGCGCGAACGGCTGGCAAACAGCCCGCGCTGGACGAGCAGGTCGTCGAGCCGCTGGCGTGTGCTGGCTGGCAGAGGCGAATTCATCGGCCTTCTCTGGCGAAAGCCCGCGGTGAAGGCAAGGACATTACACGGAACAAAGGTGACGTCGTGCGTGAGCGGCTGGTGTAGCGAGCCAAGCCGCAGCTTGCGCGCATCGCATCGGGTCCGGCAAAATGGTCGTCGAGTAGAGCCTCCATAGTCGGAACCGGGGAGAACGCATGCTGACGGGAACCTGCCACTGTGGTGCAGCCCACTGGACGCTGGAAGGCGATCCCGGCCCGGTGACGGCCTGCAACTGCACGCTTTGCCGTCGCTATGGCGCGCTCTGGGCTTATGATTATGTCGACGAGCGCATTCGCGTTTCGGGGCCGACGGCCAGCTATACGCGCGCTGAAAAGGACAAACCGTCGCTTGAAATCCTGTTTTGCCCGATCTGCGCCTGCGTGCTGGCATGGCGCGGCATGCGCGCCAGCGATTCTGGCCGAATACGCATCGCCGTCAATGTGCGGCTGGCGCCGCCCGAAGCCGTTGCCGACTTGCCGATCGACCATTTCGACGGTCTCGACTCTTACGACGAGCTGCCACGCGATGGCCGCTGCGTGCGCGATATGTGGTTCTAGACTCTTTGTTTTCACGCAATTCCCTAGGGAAAGCGCTGCGCGCTTTTCCCGGGAAAACCGCTACGCACTTTTCCTGGAATTTCTCTAGAAGATCGTGCGGGACACTTGGCGCTCGACGGCTGGAGACAAACCGTCGTCCCCATCCTCTGACGCTTGCTGACGCGGATGCTCGGTCGCAACAGCGGGCTGAGGTGAAGGGTCCGGCAGCATCACGAGCTGCGGCACCTGCCTGTAGGAAAAGCCGCCGCGGATATCGCCGATCTTGCCGGCGACAATGCGGACCACCGCCTTTTCGAGATTGCGGTCATAGCGCGTTTCGGCGGCAGCCGACACGACCATCACGGCCAAAAGGGCCGCGCCGCACAGAAGCGTCTTCATTGTTGTTGTCTCCCTGCCTGGCAGTGATCTAGCAGGGCGCCGTTGAAAAACGGCCAAGGGACACGGTAAGCAAAACGCCAAACGGCAGTGTTAACAGTGCGTTACGGCATCAAGCCGGCAAACTGATTCAGGCTGTTGAGGTTTTGATTCAGGCGCGCTGGGCGCGGACCGTATGACCGAGTGCCGTGAAAACGGTGCGCACGATGCCGGCGGCGTCGAGACCGGCATCGGCATACATCTTCTCCGGCTTGGCGTGGTCGGTGAAGGCGTCGGGCAGAACCAGCGGGCGTACCTTGAGGCCGCTCTCCAGCAATCCTTCATGGGCAAGGAACTGCAGCACATGGCTGGCGAAGCCGCCGATAGCGCCCTCCTCCACCGTCACCAGAACCTCGTGCGAGCGGGCCAGCCGCCGGATCAGATCCTGGTCGAGCGGCTTGGCGAAACGGGCATCGGCGACCGTGGTGGAAAGCCCGGCCGCGCCGAGTTCCTCGGCGGCGGCAAGGCAATCCTGCAACCTCGTGCCGAAGGACAGCAGGGCAACCTTGCTGCCTTCCCGGACGATGCGGCCTTTGCCGATCTCGAGAACCGAGCCGCGCTCGGGCATGTCGACGCCGACTCCGTTGCCGCGCGGATAGCGGAAGGCGATCGGCCCATCGTCATAGCTGGCGGCGGTGCGCACCATGTGACGCAGTTCCGCTTCGTCGGCCGCAGCCATCACGACAAAGCCCGGCAGGCTTGCCAGGAAAGTGGTGTCGAAGGCGCCGCAATGGGTGGCACCGTCGGCGCCGACGAAGCCGGCGCGATCGATGGGGAAACGCACCGGCAGTTTCTGGATCGCGACGTCATGGACGACCTGATCGTAGGCGCGTTGCAGGAAAGTCGAATAGATCGCCGCGAACGGCTTGTAGCCCTCCGTCGCCAGGCCGGCGGCGAAGGTCACCGCATGCTGCTCGGCGATGCCGACATCGAAGGTCCTCGAAGGGAACACCTCGCCGAAGAGGTCGAGGCCGGTGCCGCTCGGCATGGCGGCGGTGACGGCAACGATGCGGTCGTCCTCGCGGCCTTCCTGGATCAGGCTTTCGGCGAACACCTTGGTATAGGCCGGCGCGTTGGCCGGCGCCTTGGCCTGCGCGCCGGTGATGACGTCGAATTTGTTGACGCCATGGTATTTGTCTGCGGCTGCTTCCGCCGGCGCATAGCCTTTGCCCTTCTGGGTGACGACGTGGATCAGCACCGGACCCTTGCCGTTATCGCGGACATTTTTCAGGACCGGAATCAGATGCTCCAGATTGTGACCGTCGATGGGGCCAATGTGATAGAAGCCGAGTTCCTCGAACAAAGTGCCGCCGGTGACGTAGCCGCGCGCGTGCTCGACCGCGCGGGTGATGGCTCGATCGGCCCGCTTGCCGAGATAGGAGGTCAGTTTCTTGCCGAAGTCGCGCAAGCCGATATAGGCCTTGCCGGAAGCCAGGCGCGCCAGATAGGCGCTCATCGCGCCGGTCGGCGGCGCGATCGACATGTCGTTGTCGTTGAGGATGACGATGAGGCGGGCATCGAGCGCGCCAGCATTGTTCATCGCCTCATAGGCCATGCCGGCCGACATGGCGCCGTCGCCGATGACTGAAATGACATTGTTGCGACCACCCGAAAGGTCGCGGGCGGCGGCCATGCCGAGACCCGCCGATATCGATGTCGAGGAGTGGGCGGCGCCGAACGGGTCGTATTCGCTCTCGGCCCGACGGGTGAAGCCCGACAAGCCGCCTTCCTGGCGCAAGGTGCGGATGCGGTCCCGGCGTCCGGTCAGGATCTTGTGCGGATAGGCCTGATGGCCGACATCCCAGATCAGCCGGTCATCGGGTGTGTTGAAGACATAATGCAGCGCCACCGTCAGTTCGACCACGCCAAGGCCGGCACCGAGATGGCCCCCGGTGCGGGAAACGGCGTCGACCAGTTCGGCCCGAAGCTCGGATGCCAGCTGTGGCAATTCGCTCTCGGCCAGCGTGCGCAGGTCGGCCGGGACGCGAACCTTGTCGAGAAGCGGCGTATGCGGCGTTGCGTTCACGTTGGGCCCAGACTTTCTTTTCTTCGGCGGGATAGGCCGCCGGCCGGCGAAAGTAAATGCGTGTCGGTAACGCGGATAGTCAGTCCCTCACCGCTCAGCCTTCCGGCAGCGGAATGAATTCTTTCTCATCGCCGGGGACGATATCGAAGCGGCCGGTCTTCCATTCCTGCTTGGCCTGCTCGATGCGCTCCTTGGACGAGGAGACGAAATTCCACCAGATGTAGCGCTTCGAACCGAGCGAGGCACCGCCGAATAGCATGAAATGCGCACCCGTCGGCGACGATATGACGATCTCGTCGCCGGGACGGAACACCAGCAGCCGTTCCGCCGGAAAGACGTCGCCTGAAATCGAGACCTCGCCCTCCAGCGTGTAGATGGCGCGCTCTTCCGCATCGGCCGGGATCTTGACGCTGGCACCGGGCGCAAGCCGCAAATCAGCGTAGAGCGTTTCGGAATCCGCCCGCACCGGAGACCGCAATCCTTGGAAATCGCCGATGACGACACGGCCGCTAACACCCTCGGCATCGATCTCTGGAAGCCGCAGCGCAGCTGTGTTCTCGAATACCGGCGCAACCTCTTCCTTGCCGTCCGGCAGAGCCAACCAGGTCTGCAGGCCGGAGATCGACATCGGCGCGCCGCGCAATTCCTGCGGCGTGCGCTCGGAGTGGACGATGCCGCGGCCTGCGGTCATCAGGTTCACGTCGCCGGGCTCGATCACCATTTCGGTGCCGAGCGAATCGCGGTGCCTGATCTTGCCGTCGAACAGATAGGTCACGGTCGACAGGCCGATATGCGGGTGCGGACGGACATCGAGCGCCTGGCCGGCGCGCATGATGGCGGGACCCATTCGATCGAAGAAGATGAACGGCCCGACCAGGCGCCGCTTGGCGGTCGGCAAGGCGCGGCGCACCTCGAAGCCGCCAATATCCTTGGCGTTCGGGATGACCATCAGCTCGATCTGGTCGCTGGCGAAGGCATCGCCGGCCTCAGGGTCTTTCCCCGGGAAGAAGCTCATGAACTCTCCTGGTCAGCGGTCAGTGGGCGCTTTGGGCATATCAGGCGAACCGGATCGCCGCCTTTGCTCTTAGTTTAGCCGCCACCTCTTCGCGATTGCGCGGATGCTGGTGGGTTTCGAGCGAATCGAGAAGCTCGCGTGCCGATGCCGCGATGGCGTCGACCGCGTGATCAAATGCATGCTGGTTCTTGGCGGAAGGCCGCGTCGTACCGCTCAGCTTGCGGACAAACTGGAGTGCCGCGTCGCGGACTTCGTCATTGGTTGCCGGCGGATCAAAATTGAACAGGGTCTTGATGTTTCTGCACATCGCTTCCGTATCTCCTCTTGTCCGTTTCAATCGGGACGAACTGTATCCTCGATCATGATCGTGTCCAAAAATCGGTAAAGCTGCTCGGCTCCCTAGTCCGCGTCGAGCGGCTCGGTTCCAACCGGCTTGCCGTCGCGCGACAGCCTGATCTTCTCGACCTTGTCCTCAGCGGCCTTCAGCAACCGGTCGCAATGCATCTTCAGCGCCTCGCCGCGCTCGTAGATCCGGATCGACTGGTCGAGCGGCACGTCGCCACGCTCCAGATCATCGACGATCTTCTCCAGAGCGTCGAGTGCCTGTTCGAAGCTCATCGCCTTGACGTCTTCGTTGATCTCACCAGTCATCATTCATCCTTTCATCAGTCGCCCGACATGGGCGGCGACCGAAAATGCCAATCCCTGCAGATCGTAGCCGCCCTCGAGCAGGCTGACGAGCCGGTTGCCGCCATGGCGTGCGGCGCGCTGCATCAGCTGGCCGGTCGCCCAGTCGAAATCGTCCTCGGTCAGATTGATTTCCGCCAGCGGGTCGCGATGGTGCGCGTCGAAGCCAGCCGAAATGATGATCAGGTCGGGCGCGAAATTGTCGAGTGCCGGCAGCACGCGCGACAGGAAGGCATCGCGAAACACCTCGCTGCCGGTCTGCGGCGCCAGCGGCGCGTTGACGATGTTGCCGGCGCCGGTCTCGCTCTTCGCGCCGGTGCCGGGATAGAGCGGCATCTGGTGCGTCGAGCAATAGAGCACCGAGGGATCGTCCCAGAAAATATCCTGCGTGCCGTTGCCGTGATGCACGTCCCAGTCGACGACGGCGACACGCTCGGCGCCATGCTTCTTCTGTGCATAGCGGGCAGCGATTGCCGCCGTATTGAAGAAGCAGAAGCCCATGGCCGTGGTCTTTTCCGCATGGTGCCCAGGTGGCCGGGCGGCGACGAAAACATTGTCGGCGCGGCCCGCAAAGACGTCGTCGACGGCGGCGTTGGCGGCGCCGATCGCCGTGGTCGCGGCCTGCCAGCTCTTCGGGCTGGCGGTGGTGTCGGCATCGATGCGGGCAATGCCTTCGTCGGGGATGGCGGCGCGGACACGCGCGACGAAATCGGCGGGATGCGCGTAAAGGATGGTCGCCTCGTCGCCTTGCGGTGCCTCGACGCGGTCGAGCGCGGCGAAAGCTTCGTCGTCGAGCACACGTTCGATGGCGCGCAGGCGGTCGGGCCGCTCGGGGTGACCGGGCGGGGTGATGTGTTCGAGAAAGATCGGGTGCGTGTAGAGACGAGTGGCCATGTCCCTCTATCTAGTGCCCCGGCGCGGCGATGGCCATGCGTTGCGGCCTGATCGCTGGGGAAAATCGAACCTGCGTCCATTCATGTCGCTGCGGGCATTGGCGTCGCCGGCCATTCGGCGTAAGACTGCTGCTACTGCCTGGTGCCCGCGAAAGCGGGAGAATCGGGAACACGGTTTGATACCGTGGCGTGCCCAACGCTGTGAGGGGGACTGCGCCGGTAAGTGCCACTGTCGATGACGGGAAGGCACCGGACGTGGGTTGATTCCGAGCCAGAAGACCGGCCTGGCAGGCATCGTCATCCGCATGGTCAGGCGGATGATATCAGAGCGGCGTGCGCCTTCTTGGACGCACAAAGTACGCTCTGAGAATTTGAACTGCTGCAATCGCAAGGGGACAAGCGATGCCGGAAGACATGACCGCTGCAATGGGCGATGGATTTGACCAGATTGCGCGCGACGCGGTTTACCGCGCCATGTTCACGCGGCGCGACGTGCGTAGCCATTTTACATCGGAGACGATCGACGACGAGGTGCTCGCGCGGCTGCTGCTTGCCGCCCATCACGCGCCGTCGGTCGGCTTCATGCAGCCCTGGAATTTCATCGTCATTCGCGATGCCGCGCGACGGGGGGAGGTGCGCGACCTGTTCTTGGCCGCCCGCGAACAGGAACTGCCGGCAATCGAGGCAGACCGGCGGGCGCTCTACCGCAAGCTCAAGCTCGAAGGCATCTGCGAAAGCGCGCTGAACATCTGCATCACCTGCGACCGCGAGCGCTCGAAAGGCTCGCCGCTAGGGCGCTGGCACAATCCGGAAATGGATCTCTACAGCACGGTCTGCGCGGTGCAGAATTTCTGGCTGGCGGCACGCGCCGAGGGCGTTGGAGTCGGCTGGGTCAGCATCATCGAGACGCAAGCGCTGAAAAGCCTGCTATCCATCCCCGGCCACGTGACGCCGATCGCCTATCTCTGCGTTGGCCGTGTTTCCGAGTTCGCGCCCAAACCCGACCTCGAAACGCATGGCTGGGGCCGACGGCTGCCGCTGCCCGACCTGATCATGAGCGAGACGTTTTGCGGCCAGGGTGAGGCCTCGCTCAAATCCACGGTGGCCCGCCTCAACACCGTCGCCGCTGCGCCGGCAAACCCCGCCGATCAGCGCGTCGCGCCGGCCGTACCCCAGCGCGAACCGTCGAAGGTGGAGAGCGCCTTGTCCTTGAGTTCCCGGAACTTTGACGAGGCTTCGGCGAGCCGGGCGTCCCAGGCGGCATCGGGGACCTGGCCCTCGATGGTCTTGAAATAGACCTGCATCAGGCAGGCAATGGCGAACGGCTCGATGAAGGCCGCCTTGAAAGCCCAGGCAAAGACGATGGCCAGAACGAAGGCCCAACCGGCGAGCTGACCGGGCATGACGTAAAGAATAGCGGCTGCCGGCGCCAGCATCAGCAGGAAGATGACGAAGGAGACGCTCCACATGATCACCGCCAGCCAGATGGCGTTCTTGACCATGGTCTTGCCGTTCTGGGCGTAGAGCACGATGCCTTGCCGCGCGGTCTCGAAGGGCGAGGACGAATTGATGCGGATGTTGTAGCCGAGAATGATCTCATCGACATAGGTCAGCGACAGGCGGATCACCGTGTTGAGGAACGAGACCAGGCCGCTCAGGCCCGGAATGGGCAGGAAAGCCGCGATGCCGCCGAGCAGGCCGGTGATGGCGCGGATAGCGCCCTTGACTAGTTGGTCGACGACGAAAAGGATGTTCGCCTCGGCAAAACGCTCGGTCACAATCTCTCTTGCGTAGGCGATCTGGTTCTGGCCGTCGGGAACGTCATGGCCGTCGATCAGATGAACCATGACGGCGATGTGACCCGCCTTGACGACGTAAAGGATATATTCGCGGATCCAATAGACGGCGATCGAGACGAGGCCGAAACCGACCACGCCACCCCACATGGCGATGGACAACGGTCCATCAGGATCGGTGGAGATATGGCCGATGCCATAGCCGACGGAGGCGCCCGTGCCGGTGGCCATGATGTAGGCCAGCGTGATGCCGAAATAGACGATCATGCGAAAGACAATGAAGGGCCAGGTCCGCATCATGATGGACACCGACCTGCCGATATCGAAATCCCACATGCCCGAATCTCCCCTCAGAGATGGCTGTGGAGGATGCGCTCAAACCGGCTATTGTCAATTGCAGGCGGCGGCGGGAGGCGCCACGGTGGCTCAGTTTGGCCGCGCTTCCGGCTTCTCGAGCAGGCCTTCAAGCAATTGCTTGAAGGCTGCCACCACCTTCCTCGACGTCGCTTCGGGATCGTTCGAGTTGGCGATCCGCTGCGCGGCCTGGCTGCTCGCCCCATTGATCAGCCGCGCCGCGGTCTCGGGATCGAGGCCCGGCACGACCATCCCCTCCTCTTGCAGCACGGTCAGATGATCGGTCATTGAACCGACGCAGGCATTGGCATTCGACCACTGTGCCGGATCGCCCAGCACCGCCGGACCGTCCCGGAACATGATGCGCTGGATTTCCGGCTCGAGCGCCATCTCGATATAGGTGGTGCATTCGTCGACGAAATGCTGCCAGCGGGTCGGCGCCCTCGACGCGACCTCGTTCACCCGCGCCGCCATTTCAGCATCGATTTGCGCGACAACCGCCTCGAGCAGTCCCTTCTTGTCGCCGAAGTGATGATAGAGGGCGCCGCGCGTCAGTCCGGCCGACGCGGTGAAATCGTCCATCGACGCTTCGGCGTACCCGATGGTGCCAAAGGCTTGGCGTGCCGCGGCGATCAGCTTGGCGCGTGTCTCCGCGATCATCTCCTTGCGTGGTCGATGCATGTCCTGGCCTTATCTACATACGCCCCGTATGCCAATTGACATACGGGGCGTATGGTCTATTTAACACTCATACGTCTCGTATGTAATCGTCGAATCGCTCCTTGTCGAGGAACAGGATCATGCAAAACCCCTATTCGGAAATTTTTCGCACTCCCGGAGCCAAGGACTTTGCCGCCGCCGGCTTCATGGCGCGCCTGCCGATCGCCATGGCGCCGATCGGCATCGTGGCGATGTTGTCGCAGACGCGTGGCGAATACTGGCTGGCGGGTGCGGTTTCCGCGACATTCGCCTTGGCCAATGCTTTCCTGGCGCCGCAGATATCGAGGTTGGTCGACCGCCTCGGCCAGACGCGGGTTGTCGTACCCACCACCATCATCTCCGTGCTCGCATTCGCGGCCCTGATCGCATCGGCCAACCGGGACTGGCCGGTATGGACGCTGTTCGTGTCGGCACTGCTGGCGGCGGCAATGCCAAGCATGCCGGCCATGGTGCGGGCGCGCTGGACCGAGATTTTCCGGGGCCGGCCCGAGATGAATACCGCCTTCGCCTTCGAGTCGGCGGCGGATGAACTGGTCTATATCGCCGGCGCATCGCTGTCGGTGGGCCTCAGTGCCGCGCTGTTCCCGGAAGCGGGCGTGCTCGTCAGCACGCTGTTCCTCGCCCTTGGCTCGACAGCCTTCATCCTGCAGCGTTCGACCGAACCGCAAGTGCGACCGGTGGACCATGGCTCAACGGGCTCGGCAATCCGCCGGGGGCCGGTTCAAATCATCACCTTCGCCATGATCTTCATCGGCGCGACTTTCGCGACGACGGAGGTGAGCACGGTGGCGATCACCAAGGAATTCGGCCAGCCGGGCGCCGCAAGTCTCGTCATCGGCGTCTATGCGCTGGGGTCCTTCGTGCTCGGCATCATCATCGGCGCGCTCAACCTGAAAGCACCGCTGCAGCGCCAGCTCGCCATCGCGGTCGCTTTGGTCACGCTCGGCACGCTGCTGCCGCTTACCGCCGGCACCGTGCCTGCGCTCGCGCTGACTGTCTTCATCAGCGGCGTGGCGATCTCGCCGACCTTCATCACCGCCTTCGGCCTGATCGAACGGCATGTCCCTGAAACGATGCTGACCGAAGGCATCACCTGGGTGATGACCGGCATCGGCATCGGTATGGCGCTGGGCTCTTTCGCCGCCGGTGCGGTGGTAGACGCGTTCGGCGCCCAGAGCGGGTTCTGGGTTTCGGTGGCGTCAGGCGTTATCGCACTGATCACGGTGCTGCTCGGCCAGCGCAGCCTCGCCACCCACGGATGCGAGCTGGAAGGATGCGAGGCGGCAATCCCGGCCGAATGACAGCCAGGATTTGTCGAGCTCAGATAATCTCGGTCTTGGCGATGTGAATGCCAAACCCTTCGAGGCCGACATAATGGCGTTCGCGCGAGGCGATCAGATTGATCGAGGAAATGCCGAGATCCTTCAGGATCTGTGCACCAAGGCCGATCTCACGCCATTCGCTCTCGCGCCGGCGCGCCTCTTCATGATCCTCGCGATCGCCCGGCGCCGGCCGGTTGCGCTCCTGGTGAGCGACGCCGACCGAGCCCTCGCGCAGATAGACGATGACACCGCGCTTGCGCTCGCCCATCGCCTTCATGATGCCATCGAGCCGGTGGCTGGTGCCGAACACGTCGGTCACCACATCCTCCGAATGCAGCCGCACCGGCACCTCCTCGCCGTCGCGAATGTCGCCAAAGACGATGGCGACGTGATGCATCGTGTCCCAGGGCAGCGTGTAGGTGAAGACCTGCGCCTTGCCACCCAGCGTTTCGATGTCGGAGCAGGCGACGCGCTCGACCAGCGTTTCCTTGCGCTGCCGGTAGGCGATTAGATCGGCGACCGAAACCTGCTTGAGGCCGTGCTCCTCGGCGAAGGCCGCGACTTGCGGGCCGCGCTTGACGGTGCCGTCATCATTGACCAGTTCGGAAATGACACCGATCGGCGGCAGGCCGGCGAGCTTGCAGAGGTCGACGGCCGCCTCGGTATGGCCCGAGCGCATCAAGACGCCGCCCTCGCGCGCGATCAGTGGGAAGATGTGGCCAGGGCGGACGAAATCGGAGGCGCCGACATTGCCGTTGGCAAGGTTGCGCACCGTCAGAGTGCGGTCGTCGGCCGAAATGCCTGTCGTCGTGCCATGCTTGAAGTCGACGCTGACGGTGAAGGCGGTCGTGTGGGCCGAATCATTGTCGGCCACCATCGGAGCGAGGTTCAGCCGCTTGGCTTCCTCGCGCGGCATTGGTGTACAGACGATGCCCGACGTGTTGCGCACGATGAAGGCCATCTTCTCCGGCGTACAGTGAACGGCGGCGACGATCAGGTCGCCCTCGTTCTCACGCCCGTCATCGTCCATGACGACGACGATCTCGCCGCGTTCGAAAGCCCGGATTGCTTCGACGATCTTCTTCTGGTCGTAAGGCATGGAAATGCTCGCTTCGCTCGCAGGGAATAGGCAATAGGCAGTAGGGAAAAGGAAATTTTGGCTCTTTCGGGCGGGCAGACTGGCCTCCTGCCTAATCCCTACTGCCTATTCCCTTTCCTGTCTGTCCTCGATGCCGCAGATAGTGGTCGGCAATGGCGCAGGCAACCATGGCTTCGCCGATCGGCACGGCTCGGATTCCCACGCAAGGGTCGTGGCGACCCTTGGTCATCACCTCCACGTCGTTGCCGTCCTTGTCGATCGATTTGCGCGGCGTCAGGATCGACGAGGTCGGCTTGACGGCAAAGCGCGCGACGATCGCCTGGCCGGTGGAGATGCCGCCGAGGATGCCGCCGGCATTGTTGGACAGGAACACCGGCTTGCCATCATTGCCCATGCGCATTTCGTCGGCATTCTGTTCGCCGGTAATGCGGGCGGCCTCGAAACCATTGCCAATCTCGACGCCCTTGACGGCGTTGATCGACATCAGGCCGGAGGCAATGTCTTGGTCGAGCTTGGCATAGATCGGCGCGCCGAGGCCGGGAGGAACGCCATCGGCGACGATCTCGATCACCGCGCCGACCGAGGAGCCGGCCTTGCGAATGCCGTCGAGATATTGCGTGAAGACGGGAACCGAAGCGGGGTCGGGGGTGAAGAACGGATTTTCCGCGTCGCCGATGAAATTCCAGTTCCAATTGGCGCGGTTGATCGACTTTTCGCCCATAGACACGAGCGCGCCGCGCACCACCATGCCCGGCACCACCTTGCGGGCTAGCGCGCCGGCGGCGACCCTGGCCGCCGTCTCGCGCGCCGAAGAGCGGCCGCCGCCGCGATAGTCGCGCATGCCGTATTTGACGTCATAGGTGTAGTCGGCATGGCCCGGCCGGAACTGGCGGGCAATCTCGCCATAGTCCTTCGAGCGCTGATCGACATTCTCGATCAGCATCGACACCGGCGTGCCGGTGGTGATCATCGTCGCACCGTCCTCGTCGAGGACGAAGCCCGAGAGGATCTTCACTTCGTCCGGCTCGCGGCGCTGGGTGACGAAGCGCGACTGGCCCGGGCGGCGCTTGTCGAGTTCGGCCTGGATTTCATCGCGCGTGAAACGGATACCCGGCGGACAGCCATCGACCACGCAGCCGAGCGCCGCGCCGTGGCTCTCGCCCCAGGTGGTGACACGGAAAAGATGACCGAACGTGTTGTGAGACATGGAAAGTGCCCTGCCCGGCATCGAAACCGGCTGAAGCCAGCCTTCTATTGGCGTTTTCCACAGTGGTCAAACTGTGATCTGGCGGATTTAGTTTTGACACATTCGGTTGGTTTCTGCTCTGCTCCATTCGCCGTTGAGGATCCGCCGCCACCCAGGCCGGCGCAATGACCAAAGAGGACGATGATGCGTACCCTGATTGGCGCTGTTGCCGCCACGCTGCTGCTTTCCACTGCCGCCTTTGCCGGCCAGACCGAGGGCCTGATCAAGAAGGTCGACAAGGATGCGCTGACGCTGACGCTGGACGACGGCAAATCCTACAAGCTGAACGCCGAGACCGATCTCGACGCGCTGAAGCCAGGCATGGACATCGTCATCGCTTACGATGTGACCGATGGCGAAAACGTCGTCACCGACATGCAGTTGCCGGGAGACAGCGACACGAACTAAAGCGCGTCGCGTCGAAACGGATTCATGCGACTTCCCCAAACGGAGGTCACTTTTGGGCGACATGCATTAGGAATTGGCCGTCACCAGGCGTACTAAAGCCACTCCAGGCTCTTGCCATCAAGTTTGAGCACGCGATCGTGCGGTATCTCCAGGTTCGCGGCCTCGTCCTCGGGCATATCAAGCACGAATCGAAACAGAGTTCGCATGACGCCGCCATGCGTGACACAGATCGTTTTGCGGTCGATCTCGTCGAAGCAGGGCTTCACCCGCTCAAAAAGCATCTGGTAGCTCTCGGCACCTTCGCCCGGCGGCTGAAAATTCCACTTGTCGCGGGCACGTGTCCTGCTTGCCCCGGGAGACCGCGTCTCGAGCTCGGCAAAGGTAAAACCCTGCCAATCACCGAAATTGACTTCAATGAGCCTGACATCGGTTCGATAGGCGAGCGGATCGAGCTTCATGGCGGTGCGGATGCGTTCCATCGTTTCGCGCGTCCGTCTCATCGGGCTGGCGACGAAATCGAAATTCTCGGGATCGCAGACGAGTTCGGCCAGCCGATGGCCGTTTCCTGTCGCCTGTTCGCGGCCGAGAGCATTGAGATCGGTGTCGGCCTGGCCCTGAAGCCGGAACTCGGCGTTCCACGCGGTTTGGCCGTGGCGCACGATATAAACCAGCGGGTACATCAGCTCTTCCGGAGATCGGGCCAGGGCCTGGACGGAGGATAGGCGGAGAGACCTAATCCTTGACCGTCGAAATATCCGGCGCGTCGACCGCCTTCATGCCGACGACGTGATAGCCGGAATCGACATGGTGCACCTCGCCGGTGACGCCACGCGACAGGTCGGACAGGAAATAGACGCCGGAATCGCCGACTTCTTCCTGCGTGACCGTCTGTTTCAGCGGCGAATTGTATTCGTTCCACTTCAGGATGTAGCGGAAATCGCCGATGCCTGAGGCGGCAAGCGTCTTGATCGGGCCAGCGGAAATCGCGTTGACGCGGATCTTCTTGGCGCCAAGATCAACCGCGAGGTAACGCACGCTGGCCTCGAGTGCCGCCTTGGCGACGCCCATGACGTTATAGTGCGGCATCACCTTCTCGGCGCCGTAATAGGTCAGCGTCAGCAGCGACCCGCCCTCGGTCATCAGCGCTTCGGCGCGCTTGGCGATGGTGGTGAAAGAATAGACCGAAATGTCCATGGTGCGCAGGAAATTGTCGCGCGTCGTCTCGACATAGCGGCCGGTCAACTCGTCCTTGTCGGAAAAAGCGATGGCGTGGACGAGGAAATCGAGCTTGCCCCAATGCTTGGCGACATTGGCAAAAACCTCGTCCAGGCTCGCAGGATCGGTGACGTCGCAATGGCCGGCGACAAAGGCGCCCAGCTCCGCCGCCAGCGGCTCGACCCGTTTCTTGAAGGCTTCGCCCTGATAGGTCAGCGCGATCTCGGCGCCGTGATCGACGCAGGCCTTGGCAATGCCATAGGCGATCGACCTGTTATTGGCGACGCCAAGAATAAGGCCGCGCTTGCCGGCCATCAGGCCCTGTCCACCCGCCATATGCGTGTTCTCCGCAAGATATCTGCTTTGTGGAGTGCCTATCGCACAGGCACACAGCCCCTTCAAGCGTTCAAACCGGACAGTTCGGGGGACAAAAGCTCTCGATCAGCCTTTTTGGCCGCGCAACAGCGATTCCAGCGCACTGTCGCCGCCTTCCGGCAGCATGATGCGCACATGGGCATAGAGATCGCCATGGCCGCCGGCTTTCTCCGGCAAGCCCCTGCCCTTGAGCCGCAGGACCTTGTCCGAGCTCGACCAGGCAGGCACGTTGACCGCGAGCCTGCCGGTCGGCGTCTCGACCGGCACCTTGGCGCCTAGTGCCGCATCGGCCAGCGAAACCGGCAGATCGGCGTGCAGGTCGCGACCTTCGATGCGGTAGCGCGGATGGCGGCGGATGTGGATCTTGACCAACGCGTCGCCGGGCTGGCCCGGCCCCTGCTCACCCTGGCCTTTCAACCGGATGGTCTGGCCATCCTCGACATAGGCCGGCAACTTGACCGCCACCTTGCGGCCATCCGGGAACATCGCCGTCACCTTTTCGGCATTGGCCGCTTCCTCGATGGTGATGTCGAGCGTGACGTTCAGGTCGGCTGATGTTGCCGGCTGGCGGCGGTCGCCTGCGCCTGGCCCGCGCGCGCCGGAAAAGGCATCGCCGAAAATTTGGCTGAAGATATCGCTGTTGCCGTCGAACGGATCGCCACCGGGGCGGCCCGAGCGGAACTCGAATCGCGAGCCGCCGGCACCCTGTTGCTGGCGGCGAAACCCGGCGAAGGGGTCGCCACCACCGGCCGCACCCTCAAAGCCCTGGAAACGCGGCTTGCCGTCGGCGTCGATCTCGCCACGATCGAAAGCGGCGCGGTTCTTCTCGTCGCCTATGACCTCGTAGGCCTGATTGGCCGCAGCAAAACGGTCCTTCGCCTTGGGATCATTCGGATTCTGGTCCGGATGATGCTTCTTGGCGAGTTTCCGGTACGCCGATTTTATGTCCTTGGCCGATGCGTTCTTTGCAACGCCCAGCACCTCATAGGGGTCGCGCATGCTTCCTGCCCTGGAAAGGAGTGAGTCCATACTTGCCCCCTATATGCGCTCGCATAGGAAGAAATTCCAGTAGCGGGGCGTCACAACGAGGGCGGAAAATCAGAGTGCCTTGAAGCCCTGCATACGCCAGCCGCCGGCACTGGCAAGACAGAGTTCGCCCTCGAACATGGCAACGCCGTCAAAGCTTTCGCGCGAAGCCTTGAAGCGGCGGCAGGTCTGGCCGCTGTCCTTCAATTCCGCCAGTTCTGTGATGGAGCCGCGCGAGCCGGTGCCGGTGTTCGCCCAGGGCACGGCCTGGCCCCCGAGCTGCTCGATGTCGACGGACGACACCGCATTGCCGATCGTCGTCTGGTCGGAGTCGCGATCCGAATCGGCCGGCCTGACCGAAGCCGATGTGCTGCTGGTCAGGATCGAACGATCGACTTCGGCCTTGTCCAAGCTGAAACCCCCAGCACCGCAGCCGGCAAGCGGCAGGACGATTGCCACGATCGCCGCTCTCGCGCTGGCCGAAGCGATAACGCCCCATTGCCTGCTGTCAAAAGCTTGCGCGATACGCGACAATCGGCAACCTCCCTGATCTCGTGACAATTTGAGAAAAACTATGAGTGATGCAGCGTTAACAACCAGTGACTTTACTGATGCGGCCGAGCCGTTTCGCCTCTTCGCCGCATGGCTGGACGACGCCGCCAAGAGCGAAATCAACGATGCCAACGGCGTGGCGCTGGCGACCGTCGATGCCGAGGGCATGCCGGACGTGCGGATGGTGCTGCTCAAGGGGTTCGATGAAAGCGGCTTTGTGTTCTACACGAATTTCGAGAGCGCCAAGGGCCAGGAGATTCTGGGCAGCATGAAGGCGGCGATGTGTTTCCACTGGAAATCGCTGCGCCGCCAGGTCCGCGTCCGCGGTCCGGTGGAAATCGTCAGCGACGCCGAAGCCGACAGCTATTACGCGACGCGGCCACGCGGCAGCCGCATCGGTGCCTGGGCGTCGAAGCAATCGCGACCGTTGGAAAGCCGTTTCGCGCTGGAAAAGGCCGTCGCCGAATACACGACCCGTTATGCCATCGGCGAGATCCCGCGACCCAAACATTGGTCGGGCTTCCGCATCGTACCGAAGACGATCGAGTTCTGGCACGACAGGCCGTTCCGGCTGCATGACCGGGTGGTCTTTTCCCGCGATGCAAAAGGCGGCTGGGATAAGACGCGGCTTTATCCCTGAAAAGGAACCTCAGCCCTTTTTCCTGGTCATGAAGGCGGTGAGCGCGGCGCGCGCCTCGTCCGACTTCAAGCGCTCGCGGAAATGTTCGCTTTCTATCCCGATGCGGGCAACCAGATCGTCGCGTGAGCCACGCATCAGGTCGCGCGCGATCTTGAGCGCCTGCGGCGGCTTGGCCGCGATCTGGCCGGCTGCCGACAGCACCGAGGCCTCCAGAGCGCCCTCCTCGACCACCTCGTAGATCAGCCCGGCGGCCTTCGCGCGCTCGGCCGAGAAGCCTTCGCCGAGAGCAAGCAGCGCAAACGCAGCCTGCTGACCCAGGATGCGCGGCGCCAAAAGGCTCGATCCAGCCTCCGGCACGAGGCCGAGATCGACGAAGGGCGTGCGGAACAGTGTGCGTGGCGTGGCGAAGGTCAGGTCGCAATGCAGGTTGATCGTGGTGCCGATGCCGACCGCAATGCCGTCGACGCCAGAGACGATGGGCTTTTCGACCCGGGCCAACGCCAGCAGAAAATCCCAGACCTCTGTACCGCCATCGCCGCCGGTGGCCACGATCATGAAATCGGCAAGGTCGTTGCCGGATGAGAAGGCGCCGGGCACGCCGAGAAAGACATGGACGCGGATCGCCGGATCGGCGTCACCTTCGGCAAGGGCCGTCGACATCTTGGCATACATGGCGCGCGTCAGCGCATTCTTCTTGTCCGGGCGGTTCATGCGGATGATCTGGATGGCGCCCTGGCGCTCGACGAGGATATGGTCTGTCACGGTCTTTTCCTTGTGAAGGTCAGGCGGAAATCAGTGCCTTGCCGGCAGCAGCCAGGCTTTCGGCACCGTCGATGACGCGCTCCTTCAAAGCGCTGACTTCGCCAAGCAGGTTTTCGGCGAAGAAGCGGCAAAGCGCGATGCGGCCCTGGTCGGCAAGAGCGGCCCGCGCCAGATAGGCGCCGCCGGCGGCAAGCGAGATCAGCCGCAGATACGGTGTGGCGCCAGCCAGCGCCTTGTCCGTTTCTCCATCAGCCGACAATTTCTGCAGGAAGCGCGTTGCTTGCCTCAAATTGGAGAGCGCCTGATCGAGAGCATCGGCGGTGCGGCCAAAACCTTCGAGGTTCGACGTTCGCACCGCATTGGCGATACCAGCCAGTTCGTCGATATAGCCATGCACGTGCTCGCCGCCACCGAGAGGCAGCTTGCGCATCACCAGATCGATCGCCTGGATGCCGTTGGTGCCCTCATAGATCGGCGCGATGCGGGCGTCGCGATAGAGCGCCGCTGCGCCGGTCTCCTCGATGAAGCCCATGCCGCCATGCACCTGTACGCCGAGCGAAGCGACCTCGACGCCGATATCGGTGGAAAAGGCCTTGGCAAGCGGCGTCAACAGGTTGGCACGGTCGCGCCAATGCGCCGCCTCGTCACCGGACGACACGTGCGCGAGATCGATGGCGTGGGCGCAGGAATAGCTGATGGCGCGGGCAATCTGTGTCAGCGCCTTCATGGTCAGAAGGTTGCGCTGCACGTCCGGGTGGTGGACGATAGGCGCCATGCCGGCGCCACCAAAGCTTGCCGCCTTGCCCTGACGGCGGTCATTGGCGTAGGCGACCGCCTTCTGGGTCGCGGCTTCCGCGACAGCGACGCCCTGCATGCCGACGCAAAGGCGCGCATTGTTCATCATGGTAAACATGCAGGCGAGGCCCTTGTTCTCTTCGCCGATCAGCCAGCCGATCGCACCCGGCTTGGCGCCCTGAAAGCCGTCGCCATAGATCATGGTGCAGGTCGGCGAGGCGTGAATGCCGAGCTTGTGCTCGAGCCCGGAACAGAAGACGTCGTTGCGCGCGCCCAGCTTGCCATCGTCGCCGACCAGGAATTTCGGCACCAGGAACAGCGAGATGCCGCGCGTTCCGGCCGGCGCATCGGGCAGCCGCGCCAGCACCAGATGGACAATGTTGTCGGTGAAATCGTGCTCGCCATAGGTGATGAAAATCTTCTGGCCGAAGATGCGGTAGGTGCCGTGGCCGGCCGGCTCGGCGCGGGCGCGCAGGGCGGCGAGGTCGGAGCCGGCCTGCGGCTCGGTCAGGTTCATCGTGCCCATCCATTCGCCGGAGACGAGCTTTGCCAGATATTTGGCCTTGAGCTCCTCGGAGGCGTGCTTGTCGAGCGCCTCGACCGCGCCCATGGTCAGCGTCGGGCCGATGCCGAACGCCATGGCGGCCGAATTCCACATTTCGAGCGCGGCGACGCCAAGCATGGTCGGCAATGCCTGGCCGCCATATTCTTCCGGCCCGGAAAGCGCATTCCAGCCGCCTTCGATCCAGCGGCGATAGAGTTCCTTCCAGCCAGGCGGCGTGGTGACCGCGGCGTCCTTCAACACGGCGCCTTGTTCGTCGCCGATCTTGTAAAGGGGGGCCACCTCCTCGGTGGCAAAACGGCCTGCCTCGCCAAGGACGGCATCGACCAGATCCTCGCCGAGATCGCCGAACGCACCGGCATCGAGCGCGGATTTCATGCCGGCCACGTGCTTCAGGGTGAACGCGATATCCTCGACCGGTGCCCGATACATGCCGCTCGATCCTCCTGATGCACCGGCCTCGCCGACCCTAGAGCCAGTGCCGCCGCAAAACCATCCGCCTTTGGGCGGTCTCCCACCTTCTTTTTACGTAAACGTCAAACTTTGTCACGCGGATTTTGCAATCGGGCTGGCCCGTACTAAATTGGACCGATGCCGGATCAAATCGACCGGCAACAGAAAACCAGCCGGAACATTCCCATGCTTGCCAGACCTGACGCCTATCGCTGTATCGAATGCGGCCTGCCCTACCGAGCAGCGGGGTTTTCCTACTATCACGGCGAGGTGGCAAACGGCGCCGCCTACTGGTCGGATCGCGGCATATTGTGCTCGCCGCAATGCTCGCTTGCCCACCACCGCAAGCGTGCTGCCGAAGGTACGGTGCAGCAAGAGCCCGCGCCTGACCCGTTTGAATTTCAGCCGTTCAGCCGGCGGTAAATGCTGGGCCGGAGAAGACATGATGCCAAACAAGCAGGCCGCTATTGCCCGTGCCCAATCAGCGCTGCCCTCCACTGGCGAGGCCGCAGTCATGCGCCTTTCAATCGAGGATCAGACCGCCTTGGCGGAGGCGATTTTGAATCCGCCCGAACCGAATGAAGCGCTGCGCGCTTCCGCCAATGCTTACAAACGGCTCGTCGTGGATTCCCGATAAATTTCGCGCTTGCCAGCTATCCGGCAAAGGCCGCGTCGACCCTGGCTCTTCCCGAAGCATTTCCTTAACCATAGCGGTCCAGGATTGCCTTTGAACAACGGGGATTCCCTGTTTGAAAAGGACGGCGTATTTCCTTCGCCGCACAGCGCTTCTCGTTCTTGCGGCGACAATGGCGTTGTCGATGGCGGCAAAAGCTTCGGACTTCTCCGAGCCATGGAAGAGCGCCGACCGCGCGCTCGTCGTCGACGCCTACGAGTACAATTCCATCGACTGGGCGCAACTTGCCACGGACAAGCGCGTCGTCGCCTTCATCAACAAGGCGTCCGACGGCATGCCGCCGCCCTATTTCTGTTTCGGAAGCGACGCCGATGTAAAGCTTTGCAAGGCGCTGTGGAAACGCCATGCGGTGACGCGCGAATTGTTCCAGACACGCAGGGTCGTGGCCAAGGCGCTCGGCATGAAATGGGGCGCCTATCACCTCGCCCGTCCTGGCAATCCGGTCGAGCAGGCCAACAATTTCCTCGATCTCGCCGACCCCGCGCCTGACGATCTCATGGCCCTCGACATCGAAGGCGTGGATCCTTCGCAATGGATGTCGCTCGACGACGCCGAGGAGTTCGCGCGTCAGGTGCATCGGCGCGTCGGCCGTTTCCCTGTGCTCTACACCAACGGCAAGACCGCCCAGTACATCGCCGACAACCGCTACAAATACCGGCTCCTGTCGCGGCTGCCGCTTTGGTACGCGCGCTACAAGCCTGACATCGACGTGCATTTTCCGATGGGCAACTGGCAGGGCTATGCACTCTGGCAGTTCTCGGCGCAGGCCAATTGCGGCCGCTTCCGTTGCCCCTACAGGGTTGCCGGCACGCCCAACAATATCGACGTCAACGTAGCACCCACGGATGCCGGCACGCTGCGCCAGCAATGGCCTTTTGGCGGGCTGATCGACGTGCCGTCCGACTATCTTGCCAGCGTGCCGGTGCCGCTCTCGCGGGAAGCCGCACTGGCCGGCAAGGCGACCATCATCTATGCCGATGTGGCGACGCCGCCGACATTCGAGGAAATGGCCGCGGTGATCGGTTCGCGCTGGTCGAAATTTCGCGACGGGTTCCGTATGCCTGTCGTAAAGACCGTGCCGCGACGGCCCGGCTTCGGCATTGTCCAATATGTCGCCTGGAAGCGGGCCGGGCAGCGCTCGCCCGAACAGCTCGACGCCGCCTTTGCCGCGGCCGCCGACCCGCTGAGCACGGCCTCGACCGAACTCGATCGCAGCCACCGGTAACTGCCACCCGGTCGGAACTTCAGCCGGCCTGCTCGCGCGCCACGGCCTGCCAGCCGATGTCATGGCGGCAGAACCCGGCCGGCCAGTCGATGCGGTCGAGCGCGGCATAGGCCCGCGCCTGCGCCTCGCCAACCGTGGCGCCAGTCGCCGTGACGTTGAGCACACGGCCGCCATTGGCGACCAGCGCGCCGCCATTGATGGCTGTACCGGCATGGAAAATCTGGACACCTTCGCCGGCGGCGTCCTCGACGCCACGGATGACGGAGCCTTTCTCCGGTGTGCCGGGATAGCCCCTCGCCGCCATCACAACGGTCAGCGCCGCCTCGTCGCGCCAGCGCACGGAGGTATGCGCAAGCTGGCCGTCGACGGCGGCATTGAGCAGCACCAGAAGATCGTCCTTCAGCCGCATCATCAGCACCTGGCATTCCGGATCGCCGAAACGGGTGTTGTATTCGATCAGCTTCGGTCCGTTTTCCGTGATCATCAGCCCGGCGAACAGAATGCCGGCGAACGGCGCGCCGAGTTCGGCCATGCCGCGCATGGTCGGCTCGATGATCTCGCGCATGGTGCGTTCGATCATGTCAGGCGTCATCACCGGTGCCGGCGAATAGGCACCCATGCCGCCAGTGTTGGGACCCACATCGCCGTCGCCGACGCGCTTGTGGTCCTGCGCGGTGCCGAAGGGAAGCGCCGTCGTGCCGTCACAGAGGCAGAAGAAGCTCGCCTCCTCGCCGGTCATGAATTCCTCGATCACCACCTCCGCGCCGGCGGCACCGAACGATCCATCGAAACAGGCATCGAGTGCCGCCTGTGCTTCAGCCATCGTCATGGCGACGGTGACGCCCTTGCCGGCTGCGAGCCCGTCGGCCTTGATGACGATCGGCGCACCGGTTTTCTCGACATAGGCCTTGGCGGAGGCCAGATCGCCGAACCGGGCATAGGCGGCGGTCGGGATGTTATACCGGGCGCAGAGATCCTTGGTGAAACCCTTGGAGCCTTCCAGCCGCGCGGCGGCCTTCGAAGGCCCGAAGACGCGGATGTTTTCGGCGCGCAGATCATCGGCAATGCCGGCGACCAGCGGCCCTTCCGGCCCGACCACGACGAGATCGATTTTTTTCTCCCGGCAGAAGACGGCGACGGCGTCGTGATTCGTGACATCCAGCTTCACCAGTTCGGCCTCGGCGCCGATGCCAGGGTTGCCTGGAGCCGCATAGAGCTTGGTCAGCAGCGGCGAAGCGGCGATCTTCCAGGCCAGCGCATGTTCGCGGCCGCCGGAGCCGAGAAGAAGAACGTTCATGGCCACCTCATGATGATGCCGACATAGAGAGAACAATCCGCTATTGCTCTCTGGACGGCGGGTCAAGGCATCAGGGTGGATTGATCGGAATTGCGCACGGCAGCGTTACCCCTGCCAAAGTGGAAGCAAGACAGTCCGGCAGACAGTCTTTGCGATATCCTGCATTGGTCTTCGAGAAGAATTTTGGCCGGTACGGATATCTTGTGCGAGTCCGGCCCATAGATTTCGCAAAAAGCAAATTTTCCCTCTGCAATTAGGAAAGCCGCAACGTGGTTCCGATACTCCTTGTACATCCGGGGTTTGACAGGAGACGGGGTGATGCTCGAAGACAATATCTGGGTGGCTTCGTTCGAAGTTTATACCCGCAACTGGAAATGGGTTGTCGGATACATCTGCTTGGCCGGCGGTCTAGCGCTGCTTGAGAGGTTCATACACATCAACTCCGGAGCTTCAATCTTCATCGGTGTAATGATGTCGACCTTCTTGGCTATTCCTGCTCACATTGCCGTTTTGACGCAGCTTGACCCCGATCAGGTATCCGACTGGCTGAAGGAAAGACCCAAGGCATTCTTCAGGTTCGTAAGACGTTGCCTGTTACTTGGCCTGCTCGGCGCGATAGCTCCCTTGGTGATCGCGATAGCCATGGTGATCGGCGGCGTCCGTCCGTCCTTCGCCATGTTGGCAGCTCTTCTTGTCTGGGTCTTCTCCGGCATCGCTGCGTTCGCAAAATGGGGTACGATGTTGCCTGCGGTCATTGCCGATGATGATCAAACGCTTGCCGTTGCCGGCCAACGCGGCTCCAAGGTGTTCGGATATGCATTCTCGCGTCTGCTCATCTCGTTCGGTTTGGTGACGGTGTTGTTCATAGCGATATTGATGTTGCTGTCCTCTCTGCTGGGTATTGATCAGAAAGACTCAGGTCCCGCGTCGCTAATGCTGACCGTCGCAGGGGCAATCATTGGTGCGTATCAAATCGTCATGACATCCGTCGTGTTGTCACGTTCCTATCTCAGAGCGCGACCGCCTGCACCGCCTGCACGCCGGATGGCATTTGCGTTCGGCAAATAAATTGCCCCCCATGCTTGCGGGCCTTCACGCCCAACTCAGCCCTGGTGGACCACCGGAAACCAGTCCTCGCGCAGCTTCTGCCCCGGCTGCATGCCATGGCCATGATAGGGTGGCGAGGTGCGGCCCGGCCGCTCGACATAGTGGGCATCGTCGCCGACCCAGCGCAGCGACAGCGCCCGGCGCCGTGCCGCGGTCATATTGCCGCGCGCGCCGTGCGCCGTCCTGAAGTCGAACAGGATGGCGTCGCCCGGCTCCATCTCCCATTCGATAACTTTCATCGATGGATCGTTGTCGGGATCGGGCACCGGACGATAATCGCCTTCGGCGGCGTAGAAATTGCCGTCGTCCAGCCAGCGTACCGGCAGGATCATCTTGTCCCATTTGTGCGAGCCGGCGATCAGGCGCAGCGTCGCCTCCTTCACCGGATCGATGGGGATCCAGAAGCTCACCGTCTGCTGGCCATCGACAAAATAATAGGGAATGTCCTGGTGCCACGGCGTCGGCTTCTGCGTACCGGGTTCCTTGACCAGAACATGGTCGTGGAAGAACTGCGCGGTGCGCGACCGCATCACCGCGGCAGCCAGCCGCGCCGCAGGCGATTCGCGCACCAGCTTGACGAATTCGGGGATGCGCTCCCAGTTGCAGTAATCGTCGAAGAAACTGCCGCGGCCATTGGCGATGTCGGACGCCGTGGCGCTGCGGTTCTGCATGTTGCGCTCGATGCCGGCGGCGATCGTCTCGACCCAGCCCTTGAAGGCGCCACGGATGCAGATCGCGCCGTCACGCTGGTAGTCGGCGATTGTCTGCGCATCGATGATTTCGGCGTCGATCGCGCGGTCAGCGGTTTGGGAAACCATGTTGTCCCTCCTTTCAGGATCGAGGCGACTATCGCAATGGCCGCTTATTCAGTAAAATAATAACTTCCCATCTGACACATAGGTTTTGACTATGAGTCTGACGCTCACGCAATTACGCTATCTCATCGCCGTCGCCCGTCATGGCAGTGTCACGGGCGCGGCCCGGGCGCTCAACATTTCGCAGCCGTCGATTTCGGTGGCGATCGACGCCATTGAAAAGGATTTCGACCAGAAACTGTTCGTGCGCCAGCGGGGAAGCGGTGTTTCGCTGACCTCCTTCGGCCGTGTCGCCGTGGCAAAGGCCAGACAGGTTCTTGCCGAGACCGACGAACTCCTGGGCCTGGCGAAGGTCAACTCGGCGATCGGCGGCGAGCTGGTGCTCGGCTGCTTCGAGGATCTGGCGCCCTATTTCGCGCCGGGCCTCATCCGCGCCTTTTCCGAACGCCATCCAGCGGTCGCCGTCATCGTCCGCGACGAGACGTTCGAGACGCTCGGGCGACGCCTGGCGGACGCCGCCGTCGATCTCGGCCTCAGCTACGATCTCGGCCTGCCGTCGCATTTCGCCCGCATCCTGCTGCATGAGCTGCGGCCGCATGCGCTGTTGCCGGCGGGCCATGCACTGGCGAACCGCCCCGAGGTCAGCCTGGCGGATCTGGCCGCCTACCCGCTGATCACGACCGACCAGCCGCATAGCTGGCAGCATATGCTCGACCTGTTTCGCAGCCGTGGCCTGTCGCCCGTCGCCGACATGCGTACAAGCTCGTTCGAACTCCAGCGCAGCATGGTGGCCAACGGCTTCGGCGTCGCGGTCAGCTATACCCGCCCGCATGGCGACCACAGCTATGACGGTTTGCGCCTCGTCTGCAAACCGCTGTCGGATCCGCTGCCCATGCAGCGCATCATCCTCACCCGCGATACGCATCAGCGCGTGTCGAATGCGGCGCTGGCTTTCATCGAGGTAGCGAAAGTCTGGTTTTCCACACGCGACATCTTCACCTCCTGACAGGTGGACGGACGCTGTTGGCCTGCTTGCCGCTTGACGGTTTCCGCCGCTGCTGCCACTCCATGCCAATGGAACCTGTCCAGTCGAAAGCGTCCCAGGGCCGCGTCGCCGATGCGCCTAACGGCCATTGGGTCTACCGCGTGCTGCCGCGCGCGATCTGGCCCTATGCACAGCTTGCGCGATGGGACAGGCCGATCGGCTGGCAGTTGCTTTTGTGGCCGTGCTGGTGGTCGGCCGCACTCGCGGCGAGCGCCTATCCCCGGCCTGGCGATCCGCTGCTCTCGCTGCTACCGGCGCCCTTGTACCTCGTGCTATTCCTGATTGGCGCCATCGCCATGCGCGGCGCCGGCTGCACCTATAACGACATTGTCGACGAAGACATCGACAACCAGGTCGAGCGGACCCGCTCACGCCCGCTGCCATCCGGCCAGACCACGCGCCGGCGAGCCTGGCTGTTTCTTGTGCTGCAGGCTCTGGTCGGTCTGGCGGTGCTGTTGCAGTTCAACAGCTTCGCCATTCTGCTCGGCGTCTGCTCGCTGGCAATCGTGGCCGTCTATCCGTTCATGAAGCGGATAACCAACTGGCCGCAACTGTTTCTCGGTTTTGCCTTTTCCTGGGGCGCGCTGATGGGATGGGCGGTCGAGTTCGGTGATCTCGATGGCCCCGCCATCATGCTCTATATCGGTTCGATCCTGTGGGTGATCGGCTATGATACGATCTATGCGCACCAGGACAAGGAAGACGATGCCATTGTCGGCGTGCGCTCGACGGCGCGGCTGTTCGGCGACAACACCAAGGCGTGGCTCGCGGGGCTTTATGGCGGCACGCTGATCTGCTTCGCCATCGCCTTCGCCTCGGCGCAGGCCCCGGTGGTGGCACTGGCTGGATTGATCGCCGCCGGTGCCCATATGGCCCGGCAGATCGCGGTGCTGGATATCGACGATCCGGACCAGTGCCTGCGGCTGTTCCGGTCGAACAACCAGGTCGGCTGGCTGATCTTCCTCGGCCTGATCGGCGGCGCGCTGTGGGTGGCGCTGAAGCCGCTTGTGTAGAAGGCTTTTCCTTCTCCCTGTAATCGGGGAGAAGGTGGCTGTCATCAGCGGCTTCGCTACCCGTGGAAGCAGAACCCGGCCTACTCGCGCGCAATGATCTCCTGGCCGTCGATGACCAGCCTGAGGCCGAGGTCACCGGCCCTGCGGCGGGCAAGGAAGCGCGGGCGGCGCGTGGTCGAAACGCGGCCCTTGCGACGGTCCTGCGGCGGCAGTGTCTTGATGGCGGCGCCGAGCGATTCTTCCAGCGTGCGGGCGACGCCGTCGGATTCGATCAGCAGCATCGGCAGGCGGTAGGCATCGGCCCAGGCGCGCCAGTCGGCGGCAACGTCTTCGAGATCGTCGGCTACCAGCAGCGGCACCGACAGCATCGGATCGTTGTGCAGGAGTTCCAGGGTCACCGTGACATTGCCTTCCGGATCCTCCATCGCACGGGCGGCGACGCCGCGAAATGCATTGGCGGGCAGCACGATGATCGCCGGCAGGCCGCTCATCTCGAGCAGGCGGCGGATCACGGCGCCACGCTGGTCGATGGTGAAGGTCACGTCGCCGTAATCGTCACGCGTCGCGTAGCTCACCACCTGCGGCAGGCGGAATGGGTCGAGGCGCATGTTGCGTCCCGCCCAGACTGGCTTCAGTCCAGTGTTCATAGAGTGCCTTCCTGTCTGTCTCCTGAGAGCCGGTGTCCGGTTCTCTCCGGGCCAGTTTTCCCGGCCTCGTTATGGGGAAACAGTAGCGCTGGCTCCTTACCGCCGCGCTTAAGAAAGTCGGTTAAATTTTGCTGATCTCAGGGATGGTTATCGGAATGCCACCAACCACAAGATGTTGAAAGGATCAGATAACCTTACCAGGATTCATGATGCCGGCCGGATCGAAGGCAGCCTTTACCCGGCGCATCAGATCGATGGCCATCGGCGGGGCGGTGGCGATCAGTTCGTCGCGCTTCAACTGACCGATGCCGTGCTCGGCCGAGATCGAACCGTGCAGGCTGCGCACCACGTCATGCACGGCCTTGTTCATGGCATGGTAGAGCGCCAGAAACGCCTCGTCGTCGCCGTCGAGGGGCCGCGAGATGTTATAGTGGAGGTTGCCGTCGCCCATATGCCCGAAACAGACCACGCGGGCGCCGGCGCTCACTGACGCCACCGCGCCGGCGGCCTCCGCGATGAAGCGCGGTATCGATGCGATCGGCACTGAAATGTCGTGTTTGATCGAAGCGCCTTCCGGCTTCTGTGCCTCGGGCAACAGCTCGCGGAAATTCCAGAAGGCGTCGCCCTGCCCGAGGCTGGCGGCGATGACGGCGTCGCCGACGAATTCCTGCTCGAGGCCTGCTGAGAGCACATCCTCGATCAGCGCCCGCGAATCCTCCGATGAGCGGCCGGACGATATCTGCATCAGCACATACCAGGGCCAATCCTCCATCAGCGGCCGCGTCACGCCCGGGGTATGCGCCAGCGTGAAATCGTATGGCCGCTTGCCGATGAGTTCGAAGGCGGTGAGCGCTGCCCCGGCGCGGTCCATGGCCAGGCTGAAAAGGGAAAGAGCGGCCTCGGGCGACGACAGGCCGACGAAGGCGACGTCGCGCCCCTTGGGCTTCGGAAAGAGTTTGAGTACGGCGGCGGTGATGACGCCGAGCGTGCCTTCTGCGCCGACGAACAGGTTCTTCAGGTCGTAACCGGTGTTGTCCTTCTTCAGCTTGCGCAAATCGTCGAACACCTCACCGGTAGGCAGCACCACCTCGACGCCGAGGCAGAGCTCGCGCGCATTGCCATAGGCCAGCACGCCGGTGCCGCCGGCATTGGACGACAGGTTGCCGCCGATCTGGCAGGAGCCTTGCGCGGCGAGCGACAGCGGGAACAGCCGGTCGGCGGCATCGGCCGCTTCCTGCAAGGTCTGCAGGATCACACCGGCCTCGACCGTGACCGTGTTGGAGAGAACATCGATCTCGCGGATGCGGTTCAGCCGCGACAGCGACAGGACGATTTCATGGCCGGACTTGTCCGGCACCTGGGCCCCCACCAGCCCGGTGTTGCCGCTTTGCGGCACGACTGGCGTTCCGGTCTCCGTCGCCAGCCGCATGATCCGGCTGACCTCGTCGACGCTGCCCGGCCGCAGCACCAGGGACGTCGCGCCATGCCAGAGGCCGCGTCGCTCGATCAGATAAGGTGCGATGTCCTGCTGATCGCGCAGCGCATATTTATCGCCGACGATCGCCGCGAAACGATCGATGAGAGCGGGATCGAGTGTCTTTGCCGTTTCGGTCATGTGGGAAAACTACGTCGAGGGCTGTGCGTTGTCACGAGGAGCGGCGGCACGGGAGAGCCGGTCGTTGATGGCCTCGCCCAGCCCGTCAAAGGGGATCGGCTCGACCGCGATGGTGCGCGCGCCGCTGCGGTCGAGTTCCTGCATGTAGGCGAAGAGATTGCTTGCCGCTTCCCGCAGATCGCCTGCAACCGAAAGGTTGAGGAAAGCAGTTGCGCCACGCCAGCCTTCCGCTCTCTGGCTGCCAAAGGCGAGCAGCGCTTCGCCCTCGCCGATCGCCCGCGCATTGAGCCGCACCGCGGCGCCCGGCGCGTAGTGCGAGGCAAGCATGCCTGGCGCCTCGACGCCGGCAATGCCGCCGCGCAGCAGATCCATGCCGATGGCCGCCTCGATTTCGCCTGCGGCAATGCCACCGGGCCTCAGCAGCCGCAATCTTTCGCCTTCGGCCTTGACGATGGTCGATTCCAGCCCGACTGGCGTGGCGCCGCCATCGACCACCAGCTTGATGCGCGCGCCTAAATCCGTCGCCACCGCTTGCGCCGTCGTCGCGCTGATCTTGCCGGATGAATTGGCGCTGGGCGCGGCAAGCGGTCGGCCGAGCCTGGCGATCAGCTCGCCGCCAAAACCCCTCGGCATGCGCAAGGCGACCGTGTCGAGCCCGGCGGTGACCAGCGGATGAATGCCGTTGCCGGGGCGCTGCGGCAGCACCAGCGTCAGCGGGCCCGGCCAGAAGGCAAGCGCGAGCTTCGTCGACAGCGGATCGAACAGAGCGATGCGCTCGGCCATCGCCATGTCGGCGACATGGGCGATCAGCGGATTGAAACGCGGCCGACCCTTGGCTTCGAAAATGCGCGCCACGCCGATGCCGCTGGTGGCGTCGCCTGCCAGCCCATAGACGGTCTCGGTCGGAATGGCGACGACATCGCCGCCCTCAAGCAGCGCCAACGCCGGTTCCATCGCTTCGCCGACGGCAAGTATTTCAGCCACTCTCGTCACCTCGCGGATGCCGGCTGCGTAATACGACGGCGTCTCCGGGGCAAGCGGGCATTGGCAATTCATCAATTCCTAAAATGCTATGTTTCCATGAAAGCCGGTATCAATCGCCGGGCACTATCGTGCGGGCTTCTGGGCAATGGGGAGCTATGTCAGTGTCTATGCGTATCTGGGGAACGCTTGCTATCAGTCTGGCTGCCATGGCTGGCGGGGCTCAGGCCTCGTCGCTGGTCTTTCCCGGTGCGCCGGCCTCGACGCCCTCCATCCTTGCGCTGAAGGCGACCGACGGCAAGGCGAGCGACGTGGTGTCCGTCGTTGCGCTCGGCGAGCCCGACGTCACTTATGAAAAGGTGGCGGCAATCCCGGAAAAGGCCGAGGCGAGGCAAGGCTTCCCGCAGAGCCCGATGATCATTCGCGGCGGGATGGTCGGCGGCGCCTTCTCGACACCAGTGCAAGCCAAGGCGCCGGCCGCCGCAACCGCCCCCGCTACGACAACCTCCCCCGCCACGGCGACCGCCTCGGCAGCCCCCGCGCCGGCGGCGCACGGAAAAGCAGCGGCACCGGCGGCAGCCGTAACACCGCCGGCAGCCCAACAGCCTGCTTCAGGAGCCGGCAAGGTCAAATAGCGAGCTGCCAACTGGCCGATCAAAATGCTCGATGGCTTGACGGCAGTCTGGCGCGCTGCGCAACCATTATGAGGCGAATTTCGTCTCGACGATCTGGCTGGCGGCGCCGCGGCCTGACTTTCGCCAAGCGGCTCCGGCGGACGGGATTGCATTGTTCTAGGCAAGGGGTTGCTCATGAAAAAATCGAAGACCGTTACCGTGGCTGGGTTTCTGCTGATGTCATTGCTTGGCGGCGCGGCCCATGCGGATGACATGCTGGGGTCTTATGTCGCGCGCATTTCCGATCGCGATCACCAGGCGAGCGACGGCTATGCGCTGGATGGCGCCGCGCAAATGGTGCGGCAGGACCGCGCCAACTGGCACAAATTCCACCGCCGCGACAGCGACGACGAAGGTGGTGCCTGGTTCAGGACCAACGACCAGCGTGCCGACCTGCAGCGCATGCTAGAACGCCCCGGCGCGATGAGTTCCTCGACCAAGCGCGCCATCGTCAATGGCGAGCCGCTGATCCAGGTCGACGTCTACGAAAACAGCGTGCGCGTCAGCATTCTGGAGAACTGATCAAATCAGTTTGAAAAGACAACAGGAAGGGCGGCGCCAAGCACCGCCCTTTCCTCGAGAAAACTCGCTACCTGAAATCAGGCCGCTTCTTCCTTGTCGTCTTCGTCGGACTCGCCGTCTTCGGATTCTTCTTCGCCCTCGGCGTCGTCGCCTTCGGCTTTCACGGCGTCATCGTCGTCATCTTCGTCAGACTCTTCGCCGTCTTCGTCGTCGCCTTCTTCGTCATCGCCATCCTCGTCTTCATCAGACAGATCGGCGGCTTCGGCCGTGGCAGCGGCATGATCGAGGGCGGCTTCGGAAGCGGATTCTAGCGCCTCGGCAGGGGCCGAGGTTTCTTCTGTCACTTCGATTTCGTGATCGGAATTCATGGAAGCCTCCGTTGGGTTGGGGAACATGTCCCTTTTGCCAGGGAGAGGTCATCGTCATATGACTGTAAGCCGGCTCGAATGACCGGCTGGAAGATATTTTTCCTCGCCTCTCAACCAGCGATTTTCGAGAAATCCGCGACCTGACCGGTAGCGGTCCGAATGCGAGTGAGCAGCGCAAGGCGGTTGGCGCGCACGGACAAGTCCTCATCATTCACGAGAACATGCTCAAAGAATGAATCAACGGGTTCACGCAAAGCGCTAAGCGCCAGCATGGCAGCGGAAAAGTCTTGGTTTTGAATCGCTTCGCCGGCTTGCTTCTCGGCCTGATTCACCGCCGCAAACAGCGACTTCTCGGCATCTTGCCGAAACAACGCCGGTTCGACGGTTTCGGCGACCGCCGTTTTCTTCTTCTCCTCGGCGGCCAGGATGTTGGCGGCACGCTTGGTGCCGGCGAGCAGGTTTTTGCCATCCTCGGTGTCGAGGAAGGAACCAAGCGCTTCGACGCGGCGCACGATCTGCAACAGGTCGTCGGACTGCGGCGTGATGACGGCATCGATGAGATCGTGCCGTGCGCCCTGGTCGCGGAGATGGACTTTCAGGCGGTCGTGGAAGAAGGCGAGGAGATCGGACGCCGCAAGGCCAATCAACCCAGAAAGTTCGCCCTCCGCCTCCCGCACCCTATTTGTTTGCTCTGCAACAGCATTGTGGTAGCCGGCATCCCCCAAAGTTGCCCGCAATGCTTCAGACATCTCAAAGCTAGGCGCTGACGCTCCAGTCATATCCGCATAGCGCTCGACCAATGCCAACCGCTTTTGAATGTGTTCAAACGTAGAATAGAAATAGTCTTCGCTCTTTTTCGCGGTTCCACTATCACCATTTTTTCGTGCGTACATGAAAGCATGAATTTTTGTCGATGAGAAATCGCAATCAAAGCGCCAAAGCCATAAGTATGGGCCACCCGCGACGAAGCTGAGAAAATCGGCAAATTCTGATTCCGAATTATCCCAAAAATACTCCATCTCAAGACCAAAGGCTCTATTTTGCTGGGATAGTTGGTTCAATGAAGCACGGGTCACCATGCGCATTATGTTGGTTGATACCTCCTTCTCCATTACAGCACGGATGATCCCAAGCGCTGCTCTCCGCAGCGCATAGGGATCTTTGCTCCCGGTCGGCGTCTCTCCAATGGCCCAGAAACCGACCAGCGTATCCAGCTTGTCGGCGAGGGCGACGGCGACCGACACCGGATCGCTCGGCACATAATCGGATGGGCCCTGCGGCTTGTAATGTTCCTCGATGGCTGCGGCCACGGATTGATGCTCGCCCTGCAGCAACGCATATTTGCGGCCCATGGCGCCTTGCAATTCGGGAAACTCGCCGACCACTTCGGTGGTGAGATCGGCCTTCGCCAGGACGGCGGCGCGACGCGCCAGCGCGGGATCGGCGCCGACGATCGGCGCCAGTTCTTCCGCCAGCCGGGCAATCCGCTCCACCCGCTCACCCTGCGTGCCGAGCTTGGCATGGAACGTGACATTGAGATGGTCGAGGCGGGCCATGCGCTGGTCGAGCGGCTTCTTCAGATCGAGGCCGAATTTTTCCGCAGATGCCCGGAGTTGCTCGAGATCGGGCAAGTCGCCCTGATCAGTCGTCCAGAAATAAAGCGCGTCGGACAGTCGGGCGCGCACCACCTTGCCGTTGCCGTGGGCGATTTCCTTGCCGCCGTCCTTCGCCTCGATATTGGCGGTGAGGATGAAAGGGTTGGAGAGCACGTCGCCCTCCCCCTGCGGCCGCGTCACAAAACACTTCTGGTTGGCACGGATGGTCAGCCGGATCACTTCCGCCGGGATGGCCAGGAAAGCCTGCTCGAACTCGCCCATCAGCACGACAGGCCATTCGACCAGCCCGGACACTTCTTCAAGCAAGCCCTCGTCCTCGACAAGGTCGAGCCCGTTGGCGAAGGCGAGGTTGCGGGCGTCGGCAAGGATGATCTCCTTGCGGCGGTCGGCATCGAGCACGACCTTGGCCGCTTCCAGCTTCGACACGTAATCGTCGAAGCGGCGCACGGTGATTTCGCCAGGCGCGAGGAAACGGTGGCCGTAGGTGATGTTGCCCGAACGGATGCCGTCGATCTCGAAATCGACCACGACCGGCTCCTCGGTCTCGGGGCCGAAGGTGCACAGGATCGATTGCAGCGGGCGCACCCAGCGCAGCGAGCCCGGCTTGGCCGAGGCCGGCCCCCAGCGCATCGACTTCGGCCAGGGGAAATTGCGGATGATATCGGGCACCAGTCCGGCGATGATCTCTTCGGCCGCCCTGCCCGGCTTCGAAATATGGGCAACGTAGAAGTCGCCCTTCTTCGGGTCGGAATGGACATGCGCTTCGGAGATCGAAGACAACCCGGCCTTGCGCAGGAAGCCTTGGACGGCCTGTTCAGGCGCCGATGTCGACGGCCCCTTGATATCCTCGTGAATATCCTTCGAGCGTGCGTTGAGGCCACGGATATCGAGGGTAAGGCGCCGCGGCGTCCAGTACTCGCGCGCCGCCTCGTAGGTCAGACCCGCCTCGACCAGACCGTCGGTCAGCATCTTCCTCAGATCGCCCGCCGCCTTGCGCTGCATGCGGGCAGGGATTTCCTCGGAGCGAAGTTCGAGCAACAAATCCGGCATCAGCGTATCTCCGCCCGCATGCCATTTTCCTGTTTGCGCGTCCTCGCGCCTCCGGCGCTGCGGTCGCGCGGCTGAGCAGGAATCTCTTCCGGGCGAAGTTCTAGAAGCAGGTCAGGCATGGTTGGGGCTCACGCGGCAAAATGGTCCGCGCGGGGCATAGCAACTCGGCTGGCCGCTGTCACCCTTTCCAGAAATTTTGGCCACCCTGTCGGGACGAGCCGACCCCGCCCGTCCTTGGATCAAAGATTTCCATGAACCGAACGCAGCGCTGAAGCGACCCACGCTCAGGCAGGGAACTATTGGCTGAACGATCATGAAAACCGCATCCAGACTTCTTCAGATCCTCGCGCTCAGCGCCTGCTTCACCGCGCAGGCCCACGGCGCCTTCTCGATGCCGGGCGTGCGGCAGGCGCTGCGGACGATGTCTGGTCCGAGCGGCCAGATCCTGCCGCAGATCAACGCTTCCCTCGAAATGATCAACGGCGCTTGAGGCTCAGGCCGCCATTCCACCGGCCTGCGTCTTCAAGAACGCCTCGCCGCAGGCTTTCGCCAGATTGCGCACGCGCAGGATGTAGCTTTGCCGCTCGGTGACCGAGATCACACCACGCGCGTCGAGCAGGTTGAAGACATGGCTCGCCTTGATGCACTGGTCGTAGGCCGGGAAGACCATCTTGTGCATCGGCAAATTGTCGTTCGAGGCCGGCGCGCCGGCCTCGAGCAGCGCCTTGCACTCGGCCTCGGCATCCTCGAAATGCCGAAGCAGCATCGCGGTGTTGGCGTATTCGAAATTGTGGCGCGAATATTCCTGCTCGGCCTGCAGGAAGACATCGCCATAGGTCACCTTGTCGGCGCCCTCGCGGCCATTGAAGTTGAGGTCGTAGACATTGTCGACGCCCTGCACATACATGGCCAGGCGCTCCAGGCCGTAGGTGAGTTCGCCCGCCACCGGCGCGCATTCGATGCCGCAGACCTGCTGGAAGTAGGTGAACTGCGACACTTCCATGCCATCGCACCAGCATTCCCAGCCAAGACCCCAGGCGCCCAGCGTCGGGCTTTCCCAGTCGTCCTCGACGAAGCGAATGTCGTGCAGCAGGGGGTCGACGCCTATCGCCGCCAGCGAGCCGAGGTAAAGCTCCTGCAGGTTCGGCGGATTGGGCTTCAGGATCACCTGGTACTGGTAGTAGTGCTGCAGCCGGTTTGGGTTCTCGCCGTAACGGCCGTCCTTGGGACGGCGCGAAGGCTGGACGTAGGCGGCGTTCCAACGCCTGGGCCCGAGTGCGCGCAGCGTCGTTGCCGGATGAAACGTGCCGGCGCCGACCTCCATGTCATAGGGTTGGAGGATGACGCAGCCATAGGCCGCCCAGTAATTGTGCAAGGTCAGGATCAGCCCCTGGAACGAGCGGCTGGGATGCATATGGGCTGGGATTTCAATCGTCACGATGGCCTCGGCGACACAGGCTAGCTTGCGGCCACGTCCTAGAGACACGGCGGCGAAGCGTCAAGCAAGGCGCGTGCGATGCGGGCCGCGGTGAGCATACCGGGCGATGTTGAAAACTTTGCCAGCGACTGGCCCATTGCCCGTCGCCACTGCCCGCGATCCAATTCGACCAAGCATCCGCCTCAAGCACAACAGGTTCAGCCATGTCCAGCCCGATCACCATCCGCCCGGTCACGCGTCAGGACTTCGACCAATGGTTGCCGCTGTGGGACGGCTACAATGCGTTCTATGGCCGCTCGGGCGAGACGGCGCTGGCAAGCGAGATCACCGCGATGACGTGGTCGCGCTTCTTCGACGCCTACGAGCCGGTCCATGCGCTGGTCGCCGAGAGCGGGGGCCGGCTTCTTGGCCTCGTCCACTACCTGTTCCACCGCAGCACCATGGCGATCGCGCCGAACTGCTATCTGCAGGATCTTTTCACCAACGAGGCCTCGCGGGGCAAAGGCATCGGCCGGGCGTTGATCGAAGGCGTCTACGAGCGCGCCCAGGCGGCGGGTTCCGGCCGGGTGTACTGGCTGACGCATGAAACCAATCACACGGCGATGAAGCTCTATGACAAGGTCGGCGAACGCTCGGGCTTCGTCGTCTATCGTAAGATGTTCTGAGGACGTTTCCAGCGCGTCGGCATGCGTTTGAGCGGCACGGATCTCAAAACCAAAACGGGGCTCTGAGAGCCCCGTTCGCATTCCAAAAAAGGCGGTTTCAGCCCTTCGGGGCCGGGACCGGCTCCGGCTTGACCTTAGGGGTCTCCTGCGCCGTGTTGGATACGATCGGCGGCAGGCCCTTCATCAGCTTCTGCTGCAGGTTGGCCAGCACGTCGGGATCGGGCTTCAGATCGCGGGCCTGGTTCCACTGGAAGGTGGCTTCCAGCTTGCGGCCGACGCGCCAATAGGCGTCGCCGAGATGGTCGTTCAGAACCGGATCTTCCGGCTTCAGCGCGACCGCACGTTCCATTTCGCGCACGGCGTCATCGAACCGGCCGAGGCGGAAATAGGCCCACCCCAGGGAATCGACGATGTAGCCGTCGCTCGGCCTGAGATCGACGGCCTTCTGGATCATCTCCAGGCCTTCCTTCAGGTTGGTGTTCATGTCGACCCAGGAATAGCCGAGATAGTTCAGCACCTGCGGCTGGTCCGGCTGCAATTCCAGCGCCTTGCGAAAATTCGGCTCGGCCTTCGGCCATTCCTTCAGCCGCTCATAGGCGATGCCGCGCTGATAGAAGATGTTCCAGTTGGCGGCGGTCGGCGTCTTCAGCACCTCGACGGCCTTGTCGTAGAGATTGGCGGCGGAGCGGAAATCCTCCTTCGAGGAGTAGACGCCCCCAAGCGCCAGATAGGCGCGCATGTCGTTGGGATGGGCTTCGACGAAGGCCTTCAGATGCGTGATCGCCTCGTCATGGCGGTCGAGATCGGCAAGGTTGAGGCCAAGCTGCAGGTCCGAAATCTCCTTCAGCGGCGAAGAGTCGGGGATGCGCCGATAAAGCGCGATGGCGCCCTCGCCGTCCTTCAGCTGTTCGGCGACGGCGGCAAGTTGCACGAGCGCCGCGTCGCTGTCCGGCTTCAGGGCCAAGGCATATTGCAAATAGAGGCGCACGAACGGCTCGCCGCCGCCGCGGTTGAGCGCGGTGGCAAGATCGAGCAGGATTTCGGAAGCACCGTCGGACGGACCGGAAACGAAGGGCGCGATCTTGTCGCCCTTGCTGATCTTGTCACGCAAGGCGACGATTTCCAGCTTGCCCGGCGAAAACGCCTCGGCCTGGTCGAGCACCGAGAGCGCCTTGGCCTTGTCGCCCTTGCGGGCCAGGAACGAGGCATAGGCCTGCGCGTTGCGCATCCAGGTTTCAGGCGCCGCACCGCCGGCGGCGGTGTCCTGCATCGTCGCGGCGTAGATCGCCTCGGCCTTTTCGGGCATGCCGGATGCATCGGCAATCAGGGCGCGGTGGAAGGACTTGAACAGGCCGAACCAGTCAGGTCCCTGCAGCTTGTCGATCGAAGCCATCGCTTCGCTGGCCTGGCCGGCACCTTGTTCGGCCCAGCCGGACATGACGCCGGAGATCAGCCGGTCGAGATCGGATTCCAGCGACAGCTTGAGCCAGTACTGTGCCTTGGTGAAATCCTTCTTGTGGAAGGAATCGACCGCCAGCGCCAGGCGCGAGAAGCGCTCGACATCGGGCACTTCCTTGAGCTTGTCGGCATAGACCAGGGATTCGTCGAACCGCCCTTGAGCGATCAGCGACAGCATCAGGCTCTGCTGCAGTGCGGTGTCGCTCGGATTGAAAGCCAAGGCCTGCTTGTAGTACGCGATGGCGCTGTCGAGATCGTTGTCGCCTTCGGCGATCCGGGCAGCCAGATAGGCGCCCGAGAACGACGATATCTTGACCGGTTCGGTGGATTGCTTGGCATAGGCCGGCAAAGCCGAGATCGCCATGCCCGTCACAATTGCCAGCCTCGTCAGCCAGCGCGCACGTCCTTGCTGCATCATATCCCTTTCAGCCAGGCGCCATCTCCGCGTCAGCGGGATCGACCCAGACTCGATCTTTCCAGGCAAAGCATGGCCTTTTTGGGGTCGCGCTTCAATCCGCCCGAAATTCACAATCGGGTCACCCGATTAACAAACCATGGCTAAAGGGGACAGTTTTGCGTCTCAACGGGCCGTTGCAGCCGCGTATCGCGATAGCCGCCGCTTGCCACCGCGCTGCACAGATCGCTCCATTCACAGCCCCCGCATGCCTTGCGCACGTGGCCGGCCGAGAACGCCTGCCGTAGCCGTATCAGGGTCGCGGCATCGAGATCGAGGCGGACGCCGTCCCGGATCGGCCGAGCCAGCAGCGCTTCCACGTCATCGCCGGCCTGCCGGTCGCGCCCGGCCGCGCTGTCGCGCAGGCAGTGCGGTTCCGGCTCGCCAAGCAACGGGGCGCAGATGTCGTCCGGGCCGGAAACGAGGAGGATGTCCTCGCCCCGGCTCAGGCGCTCCGCGATCCCGTCATAATTGGCGGTGAAGGCGGGGCTGTATCCCTTGCCCACATAGGTGAGCAGGCAAAGGAGATGATGGGCGCGAAGCCTGATCGTCACGGCTTCGGCAAGTTCATCTTGCCGCGCGGAAGCGCCATCAGCGTCGCAGCGCCAAGCGCCGACTTCAGCAACCCGCCGACGATGAACGGCAGGAAGCCGAAGGTGATGGCCTTCTCGGCGCCGATCATGACGGCAAGCCAGGCCGTGCCGAGAGCCAGACAGGCGAGGTTGCCGAGCAGCATGGCGACGAAGGCAAGCAAAACGCTGTTGCCGTTCCAGCCACGTTCGGCCAGCCAGCCGACAAGCGCACCGGTGATGGGAAAGGCAAAGAGATAGCCGCCCGTCGGGCCGACGAAATGCTGAATGCCGGCGGCGCCGCCAGCCAGGACCGGGAAGCCGACAGCACCTTCGACCAGCCAAGCGGCGATCGTCACCGCGCCAAGCCGCCAGCCATAGAGCGCGCCGATAAGCGTTACCGCGAAGGTCTGCATGGTCACGGGAACAGGCACCATCGGCACCTCGATGTAGGAGGACAGCGCCAGGAACAGCGTGCCGAGCACGACGGCACCGGCCTGCCCGGCGAGTGATCGCTGCTGCAGCCGCAGCGGGCTGAAAGACGGTCTGGCGGACGAGAATGCAAGGTTGGTCATAGGCTTCCCTTCGGTCGATCCAAAATTATAGATAATTTGTGCTTTCGATCTATTATCGAATCCACATTTCTGGAGCGATAGCAAGCCCGGGCTCGGGAAAAGGCGCTTAACCCACGATCGCGAAGGCTTCGCGCGTGGCGCCGGACGCTGTCCTGACCGGCTTGCGGCCAATCCATTGGACATGCCGTCCCAGTGTCGCCGCGGCCGATTCGGCATTTCCCTGCCGCAAGGCGCTGAGGATCGCCCGGTGATCCTGATCGGTGCGCGCCTCCCACTCCGAACGCCATGCCGCGAACAGGAAGCGCGCGCTTGCGGCGTGCAGGTCGTCAATGGTGGCAAGCAGGCGCGGCATGCCGCACGGCGCCAGGATCAGCCGATGAAAGGCGCGATTGGCCTCCTCCCACGACCTGACGTCGCGGGATTTGTCGCCGGCCTTGGTCGCCTCCTCGGCCTGATCAAGAATGGCCGAAGTCAGATGCGGCGCGGCGTGGCGCAATGCCAGCACTTCGAGCGCCGCCCGCATTTCGGCGACCTCCTTGACCTCGCCCAGGTCGAAGGCCGCCACTCGCACGCCCCGGCGCGGCTCGCTGACGGCGAGCCCCTGCGCCTCGAGCCGGCGGAAGGCCTCGCGCACGGGAACATGGCTGGTTTTGAATTCCTCCGCGACATGATCCTGCCGCAACCTCGCCCCCGGCTCTATCGCGCCGGAGATGATGCGATCCGCCAGCACCTTGCTGATGCGCACCGCTATGGTGTCGTCCGTGCCCTTCGCCATGATTTATAGATAATTTGCGGCAAGGCCGCTTGTCGAGACGGCAGGGGCGAATTCTCTTTCCACTGGCACAGCCTGGAGGACGTCCGTGAAAGCCGGCCGCCTCAGTTCACCCGGCTGATGCAGAAATCGATGACCTCGATCAGCGCCGATTTCTGCGGCGTCTCTTCCAGCGGCGCCAGCGCGTCGCGAGCGATCTCGCCGAAATGGCGGGCGCGCCCGATCGTGTCGGCAATGGCACCGTGGCGGGTCATCAGGCCGATCGCCTTTTCCAGCCCGGCGTCATCGACGACATTGTCTTCGATGGCACGCTTCCAGAAGGTGCGTTCGGTCTTGCTGCCGCGCCGGTAGGCGAGGATGACCGGCAAGGTCACCTTGCCCTCGCGAAAATCGTCGCCGACATTCTTGCCGAGATCCTTGCTGGTGCCGCCATAATCCAGCGCATCGTCGATGAGCTGGAAGGCAAGACCGAGATTCATGCCATAGGAGCGCAGCGCGGCACGGTCGTTGCGGGTCGCCTGGGCGATGACCGGTCCAACCTCGGCGGCGGCCGAAAACAGCGCCGCGGTCTTGGCCTTTATGACGGCGAAGTGCTCGTCCTCGGTGGTTTCGAGGTTCTTGGCGGCGGCAAGCTGCATGACCTCGCCCTCGGCAATGATCGAGGCGGCGCTGGACAGAATGTCGAGCGCTTCGAGCGAGCCGACATCGACCATCATGCGGAAGGCCTGGCCGAGCAGGAAGTCACCGACCAGCACGCTGGCCTGGTTGCCCCAGATCATGCGGGCGGTCTTCTTGCCACGCCGCATGCCGCTTTCGTCGACGACGTCGTCATGCAGGAGCGTGGCCGTATGCATGAACTCGACCGACGTAGCGAGCTTGACGTGGCCCTCGCCGGGATAGCCGAACATCTGCGCCGCAGCCAGCGTCAGCATTGGCCTGAGCCGCTTGCCGCCGGACGAGATCAGATGGTTGGCGACCTCGGGAATCATCTCGACGTCGGAGCCGGCCTTGGACAGGATCAGTTCGTTGACGCGCCCCATATCGGCGGCCGTCAAATCGATCAAATCCTTGATGGATGCGGGTTCCCGCTTCCCGTCTTCGATGTTGAGAACGACACCCACGACAATCACTCCCGTCTTGGTATAACGCGTGCGACGGCACCCTTAGTCCCGGCATGGACTCTAGGGCGGCGGACACGGCCACGGCAAGAGGCGAATTGGCGCGGCGGCGGCGACAGCGTGTCAACGTCGGGAAAATGCGGGTATGCGGCCGGACGTTTACAGGCACGCTGCAACCTGCGAGTTTCTCGCGATGATAGAGCTCATCCGCACCAACGACGCCGTCATCATCTCCTTTGTCGAATCGCTGATGCGCGATGCCGGCATCGGCTGCTTCGTCGCCGACCAGAACATGAGCGTGCTCGACGGCTCGCTCGGCATCCTGCCACGGCGCGTCATGATCGATGCCGACCAGGCCGACGCCGCGCGCCGCATCCTGACCGACGCCGGCATCGCCAACGAGATCCGGGGGAAATAATGTCGGCCGCGCCAGCCGCACTTGCCACCGATACGCCGGCCCACACGGTCGATGCCTTCCATCGCGGCCGGTTCTGGCTGGTGCAGCCCAAGCATGGCGGCCATCGCGCCGGGATGGATGCGATGATGCTGGCCGCATCCGTGCCATCCTCCTTTGGCGGAAGGCTCGCCGATTTCGGGGCCGGCGCCGGTGCTGCCGGTCTTGCGGTGCTGTCGCGCTGTCCGGGCGCCCAGGCAGTGCTGGTCGAACGCGCGCCCGAGATGGCCGCCTTCGCGGCGGCCACGCTTGCCCATCCCGGCAATGCGCATCTCAGCGATCGCGCGGCCGTGCTCGTCGCCGATGTCACCGTTTCGGGCCGGGCCCGGGCCGCCGCCGGGCTTGCCGACAATGATTTCGACTTCGTCATCATGAACCCGCCTTTCAACGCCGCACGGGACCGCGCCACATCGGACCGCCTGCGAAAGGAGGCCCATGTCATGGAGGATGGGCTGTTCGAAAGCTGGATCCGCAGCGCGGCGGCGGTTGTCAGGCCGCGCGGCTGGCTTGCCGTCATCGCCCGGCCCGAACAGCTCGGCGCCATTCTCGACGCGATTTCAGGCCGCTTCGGCGAAGCCGAGATGCTCGCCGTGCACCCTCGCCCGGACGCGGCGGCAATCCGCATCATCGTGCGGGCGGCTCTCGGGGCACGGGGAAAGCTTGCCATCCGCCCGCCCCTGATGCTTCACGCGCGATCGGGCAACGGCCCCGACGAGCGCAGCGAAATGATCACCAACGGGCTCGCCTCGCTGTTCGGAGACTGAGCTGTTCGCGGCCTGCACATTGCCGTTGGCTGGGAAATCCCTACATGCCTGCAACCATCGCCGGAGACCACGTCATCGTGAAACGTCTTTTCAACCGTCTGCTGCCGAAGTCCTGGCGCTCCACCGTCGTCACCATTCCGGTCATCCGGCTGCACGGCACCATCATGGCCGGCGGCGGTCTGTTCCGACCGAGCCTGTCGCTTGCGTCCACCGCCGGACTGATCGAAAAGGCGTTTTCCTTCGACGCGCCCGCGGTCGCGATCTCGATCAACTCCCCCGGCGGCTCCCCGGTGCAGTCGCGGCTGATCTTCAAGCGCATTCGCGACCTTGCGGTCGAGAAGAACAAAAAGGTGCTTGTCTTCGTCGAGGATGTCGCGGCGTCTGGCGGCTACATGATCGCTGTCGCCGGCGACGAGGTCTTCGCCGACCCCTCCTCCATCGTCGGTTCGATCGGCGTGGTGTCGGCCTCGTTCGGTTTCCCGGAACTGATGAAGAAGATCGGCGTCGAGCGCCGTGTCCACACCGCCGGCCAGAACAAGGCGGTGCTCGATCCGTTCAAGCCCGAGAAGAAGGAAGACGTCGAGCGGCTGAAGGTGCTGCAGCTCGAAGTGCACGAGACCTTCATCGACCTGGTCAAGGAGCGGCGCGGCACGAAGCTGGCGGACGATCCGGACCTGTTCACCGGGTTGTTCTGGACCGGCAAGAGAGGCCTGGAACTTGGCCTCGTCGATGCGCTTGGCGACATGCGTACGGTGCTGAAGACCCGCTTCGGTCCGAAGACCGAACTCAGGCTGATAACAGCGCCGCGTGGTTTGTTGGGCCGCTTCGGCCTGTTCGGCTCGAGCATGGGCTTTTCAGCGCCCGATATCGCCGCCGCGGCGGCCAGTGGCGTCATCGATGCGGCGGAAGAGCGCGCATTGTGGGCGCGCTTCGGGCTTTGAAAAAGCCATGAAAGCGTCTAGCATGGTTGCCCGAAAGACCCGACCGGCCGCCCTTACCGGCCCAGCGTGGTAGGAGTTTGGACATGCCACAGCTCATTTTCTTCGCCGTCGTCGGCATCGCCGCCTATTTCGGCTACCGCACTTTCGTGCGCGAGGCCGAGCGCGTGACGGCCAAGGTGCGGCGCACCGAAAAACAAGCGGCCAACGGCACGATGGGAACGCTGGTCAAGGATCCGAAGACCGGCGAATACCGGCTGGCCAAGGACTGACCTCATTTCACTCGCGATCGAGACTGTGCAATCCGGTCCGCGTGTCCGGACATGGGCGGCACCCGCCAAGATAAACCTTGCCTTGCACGTCACAGGCAGGCGCCCCGACGGCTATCATCTCATCGAAAGCCTGGCCGTGTTCACGCGCTTTGGCGACAGGATCGAGATCGCGCCGGCTGAAGGCGACGATTTCAGCGTGTCCGGCCGCTACGCGCCGGACGTTCCGCTCGATGGCGACAATCTGGTGCTGAAGGCACGCGACGCGTTACGGCAGGCCGCTGGTCCTCGGAGCACGCCGCCCGTGACCATCAGGCTCGAAAAGAACCTTCCGGTCGCGTCCGGCGTAGGCGGAGGGTCGAGCGACGCGGCGGCCGTGCTGCGCGGGCTGGCAGACAGCTGGGGCCTGGACATCGACAACGCCGAGCTGGCGCGGATCGGCCTCTCGCTTGGCGCCGATGTGCCGATGTGCCTGGCGGCAAAGCCGCTGCTGGCGCGCGGCATCGGTGAGGAGCTGTCGATGGTGCCGGATTTTTCGGCGCTGGGTCTGGTGCTGGTCAATCCGGGCACACCGGTCTCGACGGCGGAAATCTTCGCTGCACTGTCCCGTCGCGACAATGAGCCACTGCCGCCGCTGCCGCGCAGCATCGAGTTTCACAGCCTGCGCAACTGGCTGGAGATCACCCGCAACGATCTCGAACCTGCGGCCCTTGCGATGCGGCCCGCCATAGGCAGGGCGCTTTCATGGCTTGATAAGGCCGGATCAGGGTTTTCGCGAATGTCCGGATCGGGCGCGACATGCTTCGGCCTGTTCGAGACCGGCAATGTCGCCAAGCGCGCGGCGGCCGAGATCCGCAGCCGCCAGCCCGACTGGTTCGTCGCGGCAACGCGCAGCATGGCATCGGAGGCTGAGTGAGATGGCCAGGATTGACGAGAGCCGTGCCTTCATTCCGGTGCGCATCGCGGTGCTGACGGTTTCCGACACACGCAGCCTCGCCGACGACAAATCCGGCCAGACGCTGGCCGATCGCATCACCGGGGCCGGCCACATCCTGGCCGGCCGCGACATCGTCACCGACGACCGCGAAAAAATCCGTGACACCGTTCTGGCGTGGTCGCGGGACAAGGCCATCGACGTCGTGATCACCACCGGCGGAACCGGTTTCACCGGACGCGATGTGACGCCCGAAGCGCTGGAGCCCATCTTCGAAAAGCGCATGGATGGCTTTTCGGAAGTGTTCCATCGCATCTCCTACGACAAGATCGGTACCTCGACGATCCAGAGCCGGGCGACCGGCGGCGTCGTCAACGCCACCTTCGTCTTCGTGCTGCCGGGCTCGCCCGGCGCCTGCAAGGATGCCTGGGACGGCATCATCGAGGCACAGCTCGACTACCGGCACATGCCCTGCAACTTCGTCGAGATCATGCCGCGCCTGGACGAACATCTGCGGCGCGGGAAGACCGCTCCATAAGAGTCGAGGCACGCACCGTTTACAAGGTGGAACGGCACCGGCGTCTTCGAAAGGTCACTCCAAACCGGATGTTGGAGGAAAGTACCTTCTCGTGAAACGGCCATATAGCTGTCACGACAAGAAAGACGGCCTCAGACAATCAGCTTTCAGCGAATGACCGGTTCGCCATGAAAGCGCCGACGCGAGGGACGCGAAACACCGAAGCCGACTTCCATCATCAGCCTCGGCGTGCGCGCCGGCACCGTGCCCATATGGAAACCGAAGGGATCCTCGACGAAGCCGAGACCCGCCTCCCCGGTCAGGGTGACCGGGCTTTGCTCGCCATAAACGTCCAGCACCTCCTTGGCGGGATGGCCGACGAGAAGGGTGAGCTGATGCTTTATGGCACGTTTGTTGTGGCTGGCCCTGACATAGACGTGCGGGCCAGTATCGATGTCGACGGGCTTGAGATAGAAGAAGAATTTCAGCATCCGCCAGTCGTCGAGGTCGAAATGATACTTGCCGAGCGAGGCAAGGTTCTTGTCGGCTTCCGAGGCCTGGCCAGTTGGAAAGCTCCACCAGACGCGCGTTGTGATCAGTCTGGCCTGAGCGCCGAGATAATGTGCGGCGATGTCGAGAAGCAGCGGATCGCGCTGTACGGCGAGTGCCGCCGGGCAGTCGAGGATGCGTTCGAAATAGTGCCCGCTGAGCAACGAGCGGCCCAATCGTCTCTCGGCTTCGGCGTGCTCGCCCGGCATGAATTCGAGGCGGCGGTCGAAATTGCCGAAACAAGGCGTGCGCCCCGCGAAACGCGCGATCTCTTCATGGATCACAGCCGGCAGGACGAGCCCTGAAAACAGGCCTTGGGAGCGTAGCGCATCGACCACCGTGCTCCGCTCGACACCCGCAAACATCGTGTTTCCCGCATTGTCGACCGGACGAGCGCGTTTTGCGCCCAGCCAGTGCATGCGGCGCCCGGGCATGGTGCGCGCCAGCACGAACATCGGCAGCCAGGCAGGGTTTTCGCGCAGGTCCGCGAAATAGGTCGGAACGCGCACGGCGATGCGCCGCAGCAGGCTGCCATTGCGCGCGATGGCCTCGATACTGGCAGTGCCGGATTTGTCAGGAATCGAAAGCTTCATTGGATCCTCGGCTGTGACGGCGCCACCGATGCCGCACCGGCTACCGCGCGGCATGACCCGAACCCAACTCACCCACCTCGTCGTAAGGCTACCTCCGCGTCAGTCTTTGTGCAACGCACAATGGACAGAGCAGTTGCAAAAAATCATTTCGAGGCGCGGTGCCCGTGCTTCGGCGGCGCCGCCCATATCTCGGCGTCGAGTTTCCTTGTCGCCAGGCCGCGCGCCAGCGCCTCGGCGCTGCCGGCACTTTTCGACAAGGAAGCGGCCTGGCGCTTGCTGATCACCAGCCCGTCGGCCAAAGCACGGTTGCCCGAAAAGACCCGGGCCAGGAACGGCGGACGGCTGCCCCGCGCTCGCGAGAACCGGGCGGCCATGGTCTGCCTGGCCGTATGGGCGACGACCGCGTCGATCCAGCCCTCTACCAGCCTCGCACCCGGTTCGAGAAACAGCAGCCAGTCACCCTTGGCCTGGCGGATGCCGGCGGCGATGCCGCCGCTCCCCACATAGTGGCAGCCGGCATGCTCGGCGACGCGATGCGTGTGGTCGGTGGAGCCGGTGTCGCAGACGACGACCTCGCGCACCACGCCCTCGACCGCGCCGCCAATCAGCGTCGCCAGCGTGCGGACGAGCCCCTCCTCGTCATTATGCGTTTCAATGAGAACACTAAGCATCGTGAGCCGAATAGCGGAAAGCGTTGACCGACGCCAGTTTTTGCAGCGCACCATAGAAAGTTCTTGCTTTGTTCTCATCGACAAAATAGGAATAATTTCATGAGCAGAGCGATTCGACACAACATGGACAGTCCCTGGGAGCGGGCGAAGATGGAACCGATCATGCGCGCCGACATTGCGGCCTTCGGAGCAGGACGGGCCGAGATGGCCAACGCCATGATTGAGCAGAGTGGCATGCGGGTCCGTCCGGACCGCAATCGTGGCCGGTCGGCAGGCATCAATCCATCCGGCCGGTTCGAACCCGTCAGCCGGCATGTCTTCGACGACGGCTGGAGTTCGCTGGAGGAACTGCCTCCGTTCAAGACCGAGGTGCAGGTGGAGAAGCCGCGCACCATCATCACCCGCAACGAATCGCCCGACATCTCCTTCGACCGGTCGATCAATCCCTATCGCGGCTGCGAGCACGGTTGCGTCTATTGCTTCGCGCGGCCGACGCACTCGTTCATGGGCCTGTCTCCGGGCCTGGATTTCGAATCCAAGCTGTTTGCCAAGCCGGACGCGGCACGCCTGCTCGACAAGGAGTTGTCGAAGGACGGCTACCAGCCGCGCACCATCGCCATCGGTACCAACACCGATCCCTACCAGCCGATCGAGAAGCAGTACCGGATCATGCGCGAAATCCTCGAAGTGCTGGAGGCGCGCGGTCATCCGGTCGGCATCGTCACCAAGTCGGCCCTGGTGGTGCGCGACATCGACATTCTGTCGCGCATGGCCGAGCGCGGGCTCGCCAAGGTGGCGCTGTCGGTGACGACGCTCGACCGCATGCTGGCCAGGACGATGGAACCCCGCGCCTCGACGCCGACCAAGCGGCTGGAGGCTATCAGGCAGCTTTCGGATGCCGGTATCCCCGCTTCGGTGATGGTGGCGCCAATCATTCCCGGCCTGACCGACCAAGAGATGGAACGCATCCTCGACTCGGCACACCATGCCGGTGCGCGCGAGGCTGGCTATGTGGTGCTACGCCTGCCGCTGGAGGTCAGCCCGATCTTCAAGGACTGGCTGCTGCGCCACTATCCCGACCGCTATCGTCACGTCATGTCGCTGATCCGTTCGATGCGCGACGGCAAGGACTACGATTCGGAATGGGGCAAGCGCATGAAGGGCGCCGGACCCTATGCCTGGCAGATCGGCCGGCGCTTCGAGATCACCGCCAAGCGGCTCGGCCTCAATGCCGAACGACGCACGCTGCGGACCGACCAGTTCGTCGCCGCCGGCAAGGACCAGGAGCAGTTGATGCTGCTCTGAACCGACAATCGCCGCGGCTGTTTATTGCCGCCGTGGCGAAAAAATCCCGTCCGGCCTGCCCCGGCCTGCAGACGGTGCCCTCCCGGTCCGGCGCCCCACCCGACCCGGAGGGACTTGCGGAGAATCGGAGCCGATGCGAACCTCGCCGCAACATGGCTCGCGCGCGTTCTGATTCTCCGCTTCTCTTCGAAATCGTCGAGAAGCCCGATTTCTCCTTCGAGACGAAGGCGATGGTCGATGGTCTGTGGCCGGTTGCGGGGATGGACGAGGCCGGCCGTGGTCCGTTGGCCGGGCCGGTCGTCGCCGCGGCAGTGGTACTCGACCCCGCCAACATTCCCGAAGGGCTCGACGATTCCAAGCGGCTTAGCCATTTGCAGCGTGAAGCGCTGTTCCTGCGCATTCTTGACACTGCCCAGGCAGTTTCCATGGCCTCGATCAGCGCCGAGGGCATAGACGGCAGCAACATCCTCAAGGCCAGCCTGGAAGCGATGCGCCGCGCCCTGGTCGGACTGTCGGTTCAACCGAAACTCGCGCTCGCGGACGGGCGCGACGTGCCGCCAGGACTGCCCTGCGAGGGCCGCGCGCTGATCAAGGGCGACCAGCGCTCGCAATCGATCGCTGCAGCCTCGATCGTGGCCAAGGTCATGCGCGACCGCATGATGTGCGGCTGCGGCAATCATCACGATCGTTATGGCTTCGAAGTCCATATGGGCTACGCCACGGTCCGGCACCGCACGGCAATCGAGGCGCATGGGCCGGTGGCGCGGCTGCATCGCACCTCGTTTGCGCCGTTCCGGCTGGGTGGCGCCGAGGTGATGGAAGAAGAAGAAGAAGAAAGCTTCGCCGGGCTGGACTGAGCGACGACGCTATTTCTTGGAGTTTGGCGAAAGCAGCGGTGTCGGCCGATCTCCCTCCTTGTGGGGGAGATGTCCGGCAGGACAGAGGGGGGCGCTGTCCCGCCAGCCTATCAATCGGTCAATCGGTCGCGCCCAGGTTCCTCGGTAAATTTCACTCTATGCGGCGGATGAAAATCAAACCGCTGGCGATCCTTTGCGCCCCCTCTGCCCTGCCGGGCATCTCCCCGACGAGCAGGTAGATTGCCCCGTTGACGCACCGCACAACAAAAAAGCCGCCAGGTTTCCCAGGCGGCTTTGATTTACTCGGTGTCGTCAGCTCAGTTCAGCTTGGCCTTCACATCCTGGAGCGCGGACTTGAACAGGTCGGCTCCGGCCTTGGCGTCAACCTTGGCGCCGAGCAATGCGCGTGCCGCCTCGACAGCGATGTCGACGGCGCTGGCGCGCACTTCGCCGATCGCTTCGCGCTCGGCCTGGCCGATCTTCTGTTCGGCAAGCGCGGTGCGCCTGGCAACGTAGTCCTCGGTCTTCTTGCGGGCATCGGCGGCCAGCAGTTCGGCCTCGCGCTTGGCGGCCGCGACAATGTCGGCAGCCTCCTGCTCGGCTTCCTTGCGCTTCTTCTTGTACTGGCCGAGCAGTTGCTGGGCTTCTTCCCGCAGCTTGCGTGCCTCGTCGAGCTCACTGCTGATCCTGGCGGCGCGGGCGTCGAGCGCCTTGGCGATCATGCCGGGCACCTTGATGTAGACGGCGATGGCCAGGAAGATGATCAGGGCAATCGTGGCCCAGAGCGTTGCGAGAGATGTAGCGTCCATGATGCGCTCCTCACCGGGCCACGGATTTGACCGCGGCCGCGATCTCGGCCTTGCTGGCCTTGCCGCCAACGAGTGCCTCGACGATCGCCGAAGCGGTGTCCTCGGCGATGCCGCCGACTTCCTTCATGGCATTGGCCTTGATGGAAGCAATGCGTGCCTCGGCCTCGCCAAGCTTGGCGTCGAGCGCGGCCTCGATCTTCTTACGCGCGGTCTCGGCTTCCGCCTTGGCCGCATCGCTGGCCTGCTGGCCGATCGAGTTCGCGTTCTTCTTGGCTTCCGCCAGTTCCTGCTCGTAAGCAGCAACTGCAGCATCGGCCTCGCCCTTCAATTTGGCTGCCTGGTCGAGATCCTGGCTGATGCGGTCGTTGCGAACATCGATGATGCCGCCGACGCGCGGCATCACCACCCTCTTCAGGAAGAGGTAGAACAGCCCGAAAGTGACCGCCAGCCACAGAAGCTGCGACGGAAACGTCGCCGGATCGAATGGCGGGAACGTGCCGTGCGCCTCGGCAGGCACGCCGGTGCCGGAGTGCGTGTCGCCTTCCGTCGCGGCGGGCGCGGTCTCTTGCGCAAAGGCAGATGTCACAAACATCTCATTCCCCTGTCCATAAGGTAAGGTCGCACTATGCGCCCCCCTTCGTCAGCCCGTGGTTCTTACTTGAACACCAGGAGAAGCGCGATCAGGAGCGAGAAGATGCCCAGGGCTTCGGTCACGGCGAAACCGAAGATCAGGCGGCCGAACTGACCATCGGCAGCCGACGGATTGCGCAGCGCGCCCGAGAGATAGCTGCCGAAGATGTTGCCGAGGCCAATGCCCGCGCCACCCATGCCCAGGCAAGCGATGCCGGCGCCGATTGCAGCTGCTGCATTTACTTCCATGTCAAACTCCTTGTGGTTCCGTTGTCGTTGCAGTTTGTAGTTGGCGTCACGCGCCGGTGAAATTTAGTGACTGGTGAAATTTAGTGACTGGGGTGCAGGGCGTCGTTCAGGTACATGCAGGTCAGCACCGCAAAGACGTAGGCCTGCAAGGCCGCCACCAGCAATTCGAGCGCCGTCAACGCCACCGCCATGGCCAGCGGCAGGATCGAACCCGCAATGCCAAGTGCGCCCAGCGCGCTGAGGCTCACGACAAACCCTGAAAACACCTTCAGCGTGATGTGGCCGGCGAGCATGTTCGCGAACAGACGAACCGAGAGGCTGACCGGGCGCGACACGAAGGAAATCACCTCGATCGGAACGACGAGCACCATCATCAAGAGGGGCACGCCTTTCGGCACGAAAAGCTTCAGGAAGCCAAGGCCGTGCTTCATGAAACCATAGACGATCACGGTGCCAATCACCATGATGGCCAAACCGAAGGTGACGATGATGTGGCTGGTGATGGTGAAGAAATAGGGGAACAGGCCGAGCAGATTGCCGACCAGCACGAACATGAACAGCGAGAATACGAAGGGGAAGAATTTCATGCCCTGCGTGCCGGCGGCATCGCGCAGCATATTGCCGACGAACTCGTAAGCCATCTCGGAAACCGACTGCAGCCGGCCGGGCACCAGGCTGCGGCTCGACGTCGTCAGAAGCAGGAATGCAGCGGCAACGACCACGGTCGCGACCATGAACAGGGCGGAATTGGTGAAAGACAGATCAAAGCCGCCGATCTCGATCGGAACCAGCTTGATGATATGGAACTGGTGGATCGGATCGACCTTGTCAGCTGCCACGTTCAAACCCCGTCAATGCCGCGTACGGCTAAATTACCATTGCCGCATGAGCGGCTATTTCCAAATGCCGCCTGAAGGCGGTCATTTGCTGTCGTCCCGGTCACGGCGCGGCTTCGCACCTTGTCCGAATTCCGCCACAACGCCAGCCGAACGCATGACATTGAGCACGCCGGCGCCAAAACCAAGCAGCAGGAAAACGATCAGACCCCACGGCGATGTCCCCGCCATACGGTCGATGATCCAGCCGATGCCGGCGCCCACCACCACCCCGGCGATAAACTCGCTGGATAGTTTGATCGCCTGACCGTATCCGGTCACTGGTTTCGCGTCGTCTTTCCCCTCGAGCCGGTTCGGCAGCCTTGTCGCAAGCGATGCTCCAAGTTCACGCCGACGGCGCTCAAGATCGTCGTCGCGGATTTCGGGGTCATGCTCTTTGCCGCGGCCGGTTTCTCCGGTTCCGTCTGGCCCTTTTTTTTCGGCCATCGCAACCCCCCTGCCCGGGCAGACCGTCACCGTCCGTCCGCTTCTAAAGTCGCCGGCAACATAGTTAGAGGGTTTGCGCCCGTCAAGCCACGGACGGAACTTCCACGTTGTGTATTTTAGATAGTAAAATCAATGGATTAGAAAGGTGCGACATCGTGCCCTTTGCGATCGGGCGGATGCGCCGCGCGAATCCCCCGGACAATGGCTCTCCGATCGACGGTGCGACCGGCCAAAAAGAGCGGTGACCAGCGGGCCGCTCAGCTCCAGCCGCCACCATAGGTCCGGTAAAAGATATGCAGGCCGATCTTGGTCATTTTCTGCATCGTGCGCGCCCAGCCCGGATGGACATAGTTGGCATAATAGTGGGTGGACGATCCTACTTCCGGAATGAATATCTTGCCGGCGGTGACGGCCATGCCGACATCCTGGGCGGTCTTGTAGGCGACAGGATTGTCGATGCGCTTCTTTCTGCCGTCGCAAGCGAATGAAAACTGACAGCGGTTGAACCAGCTGTCGTTCTGATAGACGACGCCGCAGATCGAATTGGGATAGGCGGGATTGCGGACCCGGTTGAGGATCACCTGGGCAACGGCGGCCTGGCCGCGCACGGCTTCGCCGCGTGCCTCGAAATAGATGCCGTTGGCCAGGCATTTCTGCTCCGGCTTGGAGAAGACGCTGGCCGGAAGCGGATTCTGGATCCAGGCGTGATCGCCCTTGGCCATCGGCGGAATGAAGCGGCCGCTGTTGGGCTGCTCGTCCTGGAGCAGGGCTTCAAAGGGGGAGGCCTTGGCATAGTCCGGCGCGGATTGCGCATAGGCGGTCGCCAGTACGTCGGGATGTTCGTTGTTGACCAGGGCGGCAAGCATGGCCGGCACGCCGGGATCCGGCTTCTTGTCCTCACGCGCGTGGAATGCGGCGGCGATCTGGATTTCCTTGCCTTTGATCTGAGGCTTGGCGAAGGCCATTTTCAGGTCGCTGTCCATGCTCGGCCGCATCAGCGAGGAGGTCCGCTGGAAGATCGACCCAGCATTGAAGTTCTTCGGCGGTGCCACCGGAGAGACCTGGACGATGCGGCCCTTCTTGTCGGCGCGCACGACGCGATCCTCGTCGGGCGACCCGCTGACCTTGCCGCCCTTGCCACGGAACGAGACGGAGCCGATACCGGGAAGGCGAACGCCGGAACCCGAGATCGAGCCGGTGACGTCGGAATCGACGAACGGCATCTCGGCCGCGTGGACCGAACCGGCGACCGATTTCTCGACATAGGAGTTCCAGCGCGTCGGCGCTTCGAGGCCGGAAACGAGGCTTGTCATGTCCTGGTAGGCGGCGACGGTCGGGAAGCCGATCCAGATGCCGAGGCCGATGATGAACGGAGACACAAGGCTGCGTTTCTCACCGGCGGCGGCCATCAGCCGCTTCAACACACGTCGATGCACGGAACTCTCTCCAGGAACGCAACTGACCCCACTGGAGAGCAAAATGATGCATTAACCTTGATGGGACGTTAACGGGATCGGTCGGGTTTTCTCAGTCGGCTGGAGGTCGTGGCTTCGAAGTCGGGCGGTTTTGCGGCGGGAGCGCTCAGGTCCGCCTCACGAAGATCGGCCAGGTGGCCAGGGCGCAGGCGGCGGCCGACAGCCAGACGCCGGGCCATGACCAGAGGTGCAGTAGCCCCGGAATGGCCACCGGAACCAGGAAGAAGCCGACGAAGACAAAGCTGTTGGCAAGGCTGAGTGCCGTTCCGACATGGCCGGCACCGGCCAGCGTGGCAAGCTCGGTATAGGCAACGCCATGCCAGGCGGAGACCGAGATGCCGGCGACGACAAGCACCAGGGGCAGGACAGCGATCAGAAAGGATTGGCTGCCAGGCATTGCGGGAACGGCCAGAACCAGCACCCAGAGCATCACGAAGGCCAGCGCGCTCAGCGCACTGCACGAGCGAAGAAACTGACGACGGTTGCCGTGGCGGTCGGTAAAGCGGCCGCTCCACACGCGCATGACCATGGCGCCGACCTGCACCAAGGCGAGGCTCGCGCTGATCGCCGTCGTGCCAAGTCCGGCGAAGTCGTGCAGGAACACCGACGCGAAAGTGAGGACCGCCACCTGCGGAAAGCAGAGCAGGCCGATCGCGGTCGAGATGCGCCAGACCTCGACGTTGCGCAACGGCGCCGGTCCATCAGACAAGACAGCGTGGCCTTCACCCGCTGTCGGCGGTTCGTGCAGCCAACGCCAGGCAAACAGTGCCGAGAGAGCGGATGCCGCCGCCAGAAGCCCGAACACCGCGGCAAAACCAAAAGCCAGGGCAAGCGAAGGCAGGACAAGCGCGCCGAGGCCGCCGCCGAGCGGCACCGCCGTCTGCCTGATGCTCATGGCAAAGCCGCGCTCATTCTCCCGGAACCAGGCCATGATGGCGCGGCCGCTCGAGCCGTTGACACTGCCGCCGAGCAGTCCCGTGACGAGCAGGCTTGCCGCCAGCAGCATGACATCGGGAATGCCTGAGCTTGTCGGCACGACGAGCATCGCCATCGCAAGCAGCCACGCCGCCGTCGCGCCAAGGCCGATCAGAAGCACGCGGCGATCCCCCCAGCGGTCGGTAAGCAGACCCCATGGCAGTTCGCTGAGCGCAACGCCCAGCCCGAGCAGGCCAAGCGCCAGGCCGAGTTCGGCATTGCTCAAATGATAGCCCTGGCGAAGCACGACCGCCGTTGCCGGTATGCCGGAGAAAGTGGCCGAAAAGCCGGCGTTCGCGGCAACCCCTATGCCCAGGACCTTCCAGCGATGGTTGGGCCCGAAGGTCCGGCCGGCAGCGGTGGCGGCAGCGCCTCGCCCAGATGGCTGGCAATCATTGCGAATGACGGTGGCAGACATGGTTCCATTCCCGTGACGCCGGTCGAGCGGCCTTGACGGGAGGGATGTAGCGCCATAGCTTCATCCATAAAATCAGGAAGTTTTTGATCAATAATCCTGAAAATAAGGACGATACCATGCGACGCGTCACATTCGATCTCGACGTGCTGAGGACTTTCGTCACCGGCATGGAGCTCGGAAGTTTCGCCAGGGCAGCCGAACGGCTTGGCCGCTCGACCTCCGCCGTCAGCGCACAGCTGAAGAAACTGGAGGAGCAGGCCGGCACGCCGATCTTCCGCAAGGCGGGGCGCGGCCTGTCACTGACCGAAGCCGGCGAGACGATGCTCGGCTATGCGCGGCGCCTGATCGAGCTCAATGACGAGGCAGCCTTGGCCATCCGCGACGTCGAACTGGAGGGCTGGGTGCGGCTCGGCCTGCAGGAGGATTTCGGCGAGGCCGTGTTGCCGGAAGTGCTTGGGCGCTTCGCCCGCGCCCATCCCAAGGTTCGGATCGAAGCACGGATCGGGCGCAGCCACGAATTGGCCGAGCGTGTTCTTTCCGGCAACCTCGACATCGCGCTCGCCTGGCATGATGGCACGACGCTGCCATACAGCCGGCATGTCGCCGACGTGCAGGCGCGCTGGATCGGCCCGGCGAAACCGATGGAGGCAGGCCCCCAGACTGACGAGGCGCTGCAACTGGTGGTGTTCGAGGCGCCTTGCCTGCTGCGCACCGTGGCGACCGAGACGCTGGATCGTGCCGGGCGCCCATGGCGCATGGCGTTCTCCAGCCCCAGTCTTGGCGGCATATGGGCGGCGGTGGCGGCAGGCCTCGGGCTGACGATCCGCACCGATATCGGCCTGCCCGCAAATGTCAGGGCGCTCGCGCCCGGAGTGCTCGGACTGCCGCCGCTGCCCAAGATGGCGCTGCACCTGCATCAGAAGGATGCCGAGCTCGATCCGGTCGCGGCGCGGCTGGCCGACATCCTGGTGCAATCGGCGTTCGAGGCGTTGCCCGAGGGCGCCGAGATGAAAGAGAACCGGCTGAAAGTCGCTTAAGCGTTGCCGCCCGAGCCTCAGCGCTTCTTCGCCCGGCCGGCGAAGGGGTTGTCGGACGTCCTCAACGCGATGCGGATCGGCACGCCCGGCATGTCGAAGGCTTCGCGCAGGCTGTTCGAGAGATAACGGACATAGCTTTGCGGCATCGCATCCGGCCGCGAACACTGGACCACGAAGCCCGGCGGCCGCGTCTTGGCCTGGGTGACATATTTGACCTTCAACCGGCGCCCGGCGACAGCGGGCGGCGGATGATGCGTCAGTATGGCTTCGAGCCAGCGGTTGAGCTTGCCGGTCGAAACACGGCTGTTCCAGACCTTGTGCGTCTTCAGCACCGCATCCATCAGCTTGTCGAGGCCGCGTCCGGTCTCGGCCGAGACCGGCACGGCCTGAATGCCGCGCGCCTGCGGCAAGAGCCGCTCGGTCTTCTCACGCAATTCGGCCAACAGCTCCTGCGGGTTGTCGATGAGGTCCCATTTGTTGAAGGCGATCACCGGCGCCCGGCCCTCGCGGATGATCAGGTCGGCGATCTGCAGATCCTGCTTCTCGAAGGGAATGGTGGCATCGAGCACGATGATGACGATCTCGGCGAAGCGGATGGCGCGCAAGCCATCCTGCACCGACATCACTTCCAGTTTTTCGTGGATCCTGGCCTTGCGGCGCATGCCGGCCGTGTCGAACAGTTTCATGCGGCGGCCGCGCCAGTCCCAGTCGACGGAGATGGAATCGCGGGTGATGCCCGCCTCCGGTCCGGTCAGCAGCCGTTCCTCGCCGATCAGCGCGTTGATCAGCGTCGATTTGCCGGCGTTCGGCCGGCCGACGACAGCGATGCGCATCGGCTTGGTGTCGTCATAGGCCGGCTCGACATCCGGATCGGCGATGTCCTCGCCGATCAGCACTTCGCTGGCGGCGGCTTCTTCGTCGTCGCCGTCTTCATCCTCGCCGAAAGCCCGCGCCTCGCCCAGTGCTTCAATCACCGCGTCGCGAAGGTCGGGCATGCCTTGGCCGTGCTCGGCCGAAACCGGGATCGGCTCGCCAAGCCCGAGCTCCCAGGCTTCCAGCATGCCGCCCTGCGCGCCCCTCGCCTCGGCCTTGTTGGCGACCAGCACGACCGGCTTGCCGGACTTTCGCACGATCTCGGCAAAGGTCCTGTCATCCGGCAACAGGCCGGACTTGGCGTCGATGGTGAAGAAGATCAGATCCGCCTCGCGGATGGCGATTTCGGTCTGCGCGCGCATGCGGCCCGGCAAGGTCGACGCGCCGGCATCCTCGAAGCCCGCTGTGTCGATGACGTCGAAATGCAGATCGTAAAGCTTCGCGGCATGGACACGGCGGTCACGGGTGACGCCCGGCGTGTCGTCGACAAGCGCCAGCTTCCTTCCGACCAGCCGATTGAAAAGCGTCGATTTGCCGACGTTAGGCCTGCCGATGATGGCGACTTTGAAGGTCACGACGCACTGCCCGACCCGCGGATCAGTTCGGACATCAAGGTCGCCCGCTCGCGCGCGTTGCGCGGGGCGCCGTCATCGGAGGCGATCTGGTCGAACAGTTTCAGCGCGTCCTGGGTCTTGCCTTCCTTCCAGGCGGCAAGCCCGAGCGCCTCGCGCGCGCTGTGGCGCAGCGCGTTGGTGTCCGATGTCAGCGCCTCGACCCGGCTCGACACATCGGCGAAGGAGCCGTGATCGACGAGCAGGAGCGCCGCCCTCAGCCGCGCCATGTCACGCAGGCCCTGGGGGATGGCGGTGTCGGCGGCGACATCGTCGAAATCCTTGACGGCGGCATCGACGTCGCCCTTGTTGGCCTTGACGGTCGCGGCGCGCATGCGGGCGAGCAGCGGATAGGCGCCGTAGCCATCCTTTTCCAGCTGATCGAGCGCGGCCAGCGCGTCATCGCTCTTGCCATCATTGGCAAGCTTCAGCGCCTGCGAGAAAGCATCGCCGGAGCGGTTGGCGCGCGTCTCGTCCCAATAGCGATAGCCGACGAAGGCGGCGGTGCCGAGCACCACCAGGACGGCAATCACGAGCAAGGCCGGGCCAAAACGGTCCCATAGCTTCTGCGCCTGTTCGCGACGCATCTCGTCATTGACTTCACGGATAAAACTGTCGTCGGACATCAATCAAACCATTCCTGCCCCGGGCCGGGGCGGTTCATGAGCCCGCGTTTTAGCGAAATTTTGTCGGCATGGAAGGGGTTCGAGCGGAAAATCGGCTATTCCCGCGGCAAACCCACGAAAACCCGATCGCACCGGCGCCACATTTGCGCGATAGCCGGCTTGCCGACCATCTGGAGCCCGTAGATTTGCCGATGCCTCGTTTGTCCCGCGTTGTTGCGTTCTCGCTTGCCTCGCTCGCCGCCGCCGGCGCGGCCCTGGCCGATCCGCCCGCGCCACCAGCACCGGCAAGGCCGAAGCAGGTCGTCATCATCTCCTTCGACAGCGCGCGCGACATCTCGCAGTGGAAGCGCAGCCGGGCGCTAGCCCAGCGCACCGGCGCGCATTTCACCTATTTCCTGTCATGCGTCTTCCTGCTGTCGCCCGAGACACGCGGCCAATACACCGCGCCGGGCAAGAGCGCGGGCAAATCCAACATCGGCTTTGCCGCCTCCAGGCAGGAAGTGGCCGAGCGGCTGGAACAGATCGGCCTCGCCGCCCATGAGGGCCACGACATCGCCAGCCACGCCTGCGGCCATTTCGACGGCAAGGACTGGACCAAGGCCGACTGGCTGAAAGAGTTCGCCTCATTCGAGCACATTCTCGAGGACGCCTATGCGATCAACGGCATTGCGCCCGAACCCGAGGGCTGGCGTGATTTCGCGCGGCATACGGTGGTGGGTTTCCGGGCGCCGTATCTGTCGACAGGCAAGGCGCTCTACGAGGCGCTGCCGACAGCCGGTTATCAGTTCGATGCCAGCGGCGTTTCAAAAGGCCCTGCCCTGCCGCCGACCATCGGCGGCATCACCCGTTTTTCCCTGCCGCAGATCCCGGAGGGACCGACATCGCGGCCGGTGATCGCCATGGATTACAATCTCTATGTCAGGCATTCCGCCGGCTTCGAGCGGCCGAGCCAGGCCGGCGAGTTCGCCGACCGCACTTATCAGGCGTTTCGCACTGCGTTCGAAGCACAATATCAGGGCAAGCGCATTCCGCTGGAACTCGGCTTCCATTTCACGCTGATGAATGACGGCGCCTACTGGAATGCGCTGGAACGCTTTGCCGGCGAGGTCTGCATCAAGGCCGATGTCGAATGCATCACTTTTCGCGACTATGTTTCGCGGCAGGATGGCGGCCAGAAAGTCGTGGGCGGCTGAGCCGTGCACGGTGCTTTCCGTTCGTGTCAAGCAGGGTCGGGCTGACGAGCTTGGCGTTCGATGAAGCGGCGATCGATACCGGGAAGTGGTTCGCCGTCCAAAGTCGCCTCAAAAGCGCGCAGACGTTTGTAGATAGACGTCAACACGACAATGTCACTCCAAGAATTGACCAGATACTGGAACGAAGAGCGCACTTGGTCGAACGAATTAAGAATCTGGTTAAGCGCTCCTAGTTTTATTTTCCCCGCTACCATCGTAGGTACAAGAACTATGTAAGGAAATATGTTGTCAATCTGCAGATAGAAAATTCTTGCAACATTAAAATAGACGTAGTGAAAATATAGCCTGAAATAATTTTTTCGAACGTTATCGAACAATTCTCTGACGGTTTGCGGCTGGGCTCGATTTTCGTCATCTTCGCCATAAACAAGTTCTTTACGGTAGGCAGCTTCCACCCTCTGATTCCGAAACTCAAGCCCCGGCAACTTGATTCCAACCAGCCAAAGGAAAGTGGTCCCGAAGATCGACCAGAGGATGGCAACAACTACAAGTGAGTGCGGCACCTCACCCACGATAGGAAGCTCCGTGACAACTGCAGAAAAGTGCATCAGAAGCGGCAGGAATGCGATCAGCGTCATGATCGAGCTTACCAAGCTGACTCCGAGGCCTTCCATCATATTGGAAAACCGCATCGTATCATCCTGGACGCGCTGCGACGCGCCCTCGATATGACGCAACCTCTCCCAGTTGGCCATGTAATAATTGTTCATCGCTGTACGCCAGCGGAATATCCAATGGCTAACGAAGAACCTATTGAGGACCCCCACGGTCACAGCTAGGAGCGCTATCCAGGTAATTGTGAGAAGCTGCGAGTAAAAATCCCATGGAGTGGTAGAAAATGGCGTGCCAAGCGCCTTCTGGATCAAATCGTAAAACGGACCATACCAATCGTTGAAAGCTACACTTACCTGAACTTGGTAATAGATAACAAACAGGATCAATGACGATCCAAGAATTGACCAATTTTGCGAAGGATGGGGCCGATACCAAGTCCAAAAACCATAGAAAATTAAGACAACAGCGCTGAAATATATGTAGAACCAAAGAAACGGCTTAGACCAGAAGACCGACACGCCAACGATCTTTGCGACATCAGAAGCATGGGGTGGGAGACCTACGAAGGCTCCAATTTGCTCGCCACCAAAGAACCAAAACAGGACCGCCGCAAGGCTCCAGATGGCGGCCGAAGAGAAGAAGAGCTTCGGCTGCGGGAAGAAGGATACGAACACTGTGGCGAATTCCTCGATCTATGCGCAAATCAGGTGGGTTCGGCGGGCATAAGGTCACACATTAGGGGGAAAGAAAATGCCTGCCCGATCTCAGGCGCAGAGCAAGACCACAATCATGGCGATTTTGGCGCGGCCGACCATGTGACGGCGCCGGAGACGACCAGGACGGCCGCGGCGACGATCGAGGCGAGGAAGAAATCGCCCGACGCCTGGGCCAGAAGCCCGGCCGCGATCGGGCCGGTGATCTGGCCAAGACCGAAGGAGGCGGTCATCAGGGCAAAGACGCGCCGGGGCGACCCCGGCGCCTGCTGCCGCGCCGCCTGCAGGCCCAGTGCCGTGATGGCAATGAAGGTGCCGCCGAGCAGCACGCCCCCAAGCAGCGGCCCCGTGCGGCCGCCGGCGGCGACGCTCGCGGTAACGCCGACAACTTCGACGAAGCATCCCAAGGCATAGGCGGCATAGAGCCCGATCCGCCCCGCTAACTTTTGCCACAGCCAGACCGAAGGGAAACCGGCAAGGCCGGCAACCATCCACACTACGGCCTCCAAGACACGGCTGCCGCCGCCCTGGCGGACGATGGCGACGAGGAAGGTCGCCGTCACAACGTAGCCGAAACCGAACAGGCCATAGGCGACGATCACCTTGATCAGCGACCGGTCTTTCGGCAGCCCCGGTTCATGGAGGGCTTCGCCATTGGTGAGCGGACCTTGGTTCGCCAGCAACGCCACGGCGACGAAGCCGCAAGCCGAAATCGCGCCCGACCACAGCCAGCCCTGCGCCCACCCGGCGTGTTCGGTGACCAGCACGGCCATCATCGCCGCCGATATCGCGATGCCGAGGCCAACCCCGCCGAAATGCCAGGCCTGCAGGTCGCCGCGCCCGGCCGCAGCGATATGGCTGAAAACGATGCTGGCCATGAACACCATGACGAAAGCGCTGGCCAGGCCGGCCAGAAAACGGATGGCGAGAAAGGCGGCCATGGCGTCGGTCAGCCCCATCAAGGCGGCCAGAACGGCGCTGGCACCGAGGGCGGCCAGCATCAGCAAACGCTCGCGTCCATGCGCCCAGTTGCCCGCCGCCACCAACGCGCCGACGAGGTAGCCGAGATAGTTGGCCGAGGCGATCCAGCCGGCATCGGCCGGCGACAGATGCAGTTCCTCCATCATGCCGGGCAGGATCGGCGTATAGACGAAGCGGCCGATGCCCATGGCCACGGCCATGGCGATCATGCCGGCGAAGGCGTAACGCAGCGCTGTCGATGCGGCCGATGTCATTGCAGTGCACAATAAATGTGCGGGCGGGTGAAACAATCCGTCTTGTGTTGGGCCAGTGCCCGGATCGCGCGCTCAGCAGCGCCCGCCGCAACCGGCATTCAGTGAAACGACCTCATGCACGGTCCGGCGCGCCGTCAAGCGGAACGGCACATCACCGAGTTCGCGCTCCGACATCGCGTCCAGCGCGGGATGGGCAAGCGGATCGGTCAGCCAGCTCAGCGTATCGATATCGCAGCGCGCGTCATCCGCCGAAGTGACGGCGAACAGGACCTTCAACGACGACAACATGCTCAGCATTTCCGGCTCCATGGGGCCTGTCTGTCTCCATCGATAAAGTCCGCCGTTTCGATATCTCTTTCAATTGAGATTCCAGCCGGATCGGTTTAGAAAATCTCAAATGGCCATGCTCAACCGCGTTCATCTCAACGGCCTTCGCGCCGTGGAAACCGTCGCCCGTCTCGGCTCGCTCGCCACCGCCGCCAGCGAACTCAACGTTTCCGTCAGCGCCGTCAGCCAGCAGGTCAGCCGTACCGAAAAGCAACTCGGCCAGGCCCTGTTCGAGCGTACGACAAGCGGTCTCGTCCTGACCGAATTCGGCGCCATCTTCGCGGCCCGCCTTGGCGCTGGATTTCGCGAGCTTGCCCAGGCCGTGGCAATGGCCGACGAGGCGACCCAATGCACACTGGTAGTTTCGGCGGCACCGGCCTTTGCCTCCAAATGGCTGCTGCCACGGCTGTCGCGGCACTTCGACCGGCATCCCAACGTACTGTTGCGTATCGACGCTTTGGTGCGGCTGGCCAATCTCGATCGCTCGGACGTCGACATCGCCATCCGGCTTGGCGACGGCAAATGGCCGGGCGGAAAGGCGGAGCTGCTTCTGGCGCAGGAAGTCTTCCCGGTCTGCGCGCCTGGCATTGCAAGAAAACTGAAGTCGATCGGCGATCTCGAGCAGACCTGCGCCATCACCGACGAGCGGGCGATGATCAGCTGGGAGAGCTGGTTCGCGGCCGCCGGCGTTCCACCCGTCACCTTCCAGAAAGGCGCGCGCTTCACCGACCCGATGCTGTGCCTGGAATCGGCGATCGCCGGCCATGGCGTGATGCTGGGCTGGCAATTGCTGACGGCCGATGCGTTGGCCGATGGGCGGCTGGTGGCGCCGTTCGGAATCCGCGCCCAGAGCGGGCTCGGCTACTGGCTGGTGACCTCGTCGACCAAGACCGAAAGCAGCAAGGTCCGGGACTTCAAGGCCTGGATCAAGGAAGAGATCGCGGCGACGATGGCGCAGTTCGGATCGTCGGTCGCGGAGCCCAGCGGCGCGATCGCGGTGGAAAGCACCGCGGCACCGGTCTATGTTCAATCAGACATCCCACGACGACAGGCAGGATCATGACCACACATTCGCGCGGCGTTTCCGCAACCATCGACCCGGTGAAGCTCGACAGGCTGGCGGAGGTCGCCATCAAGGTCGGGCTGCAATTGCAGCCTGGACAGGACCTGGTGCTGACCTCCTCGATCGCGGCGCTGCCGCTGACCAGGCGCATCGTCGAGCATGCCTACAAGGCCGGCGCCGGACTGGTGACGCCGATCTTCAACGATGACGAGATGACGCTGGCGCGCTACCGTTTTGGCGCCGATGCCGGCTTCGACCGCGCCGCCGGCTGGCTCTATGAAGGCATGGCGAAGGCCTTTTCCAACAATGCGGCGAGGCTCGCCGTGCGCGGCGAGGATCCTTCGCTGCTGTCGGCACAGGATCCGGCCAAGGTGGCGCGTGCCAACAAGGCCAATTCGATGGCCTACCAGCCGGCGCTGGAGAAGATCACCGGCTTCGACATCAACTGGAACATCGTCGCCTATCCGGACCTGGCCTGGGCAAAACAGGTGTTTCCGGGCGAGCCCGACGATGTCGCCGTGGCGAAGCTGGCGGACGCCATCTTCTCCGCTTCGCGCGTCGACGTCGAGGATCCGATCGCCAACTGGAAGGCGCACAATGCGGCATTGCGCGGCCGCACCGAATGGCTCAACGGCCACAATTTCCATGCGCTGCACTTCACTGGACCGGGCACCGAGCTGACGGTCGGGCTGGCCGATGGCCATGAGTGGATGGGCGGCGCCTCGACCGCCAAGAACGGCATCACCTGCAACCCCAACATCCCGACCGAGGAAGTTTTCACCACGCCGCATGCGAGGCGCGTCGAGGGGCATGTCTCCTCGACCAAGCCGCTGTCCTACCAGGGCACGCTGATCGACGACATCTCGGTGCGCTTCGAGGAAGGCAGGATCGTCGAAGCCAAGGCTTCGAAAGGCGAGGACGTGCTGAAGAAAGTGCTCGACACCGACGAAGGCGCGCGTCGCCTCGGCGAAGTGGCGCTGGTGCCGCATTCCTCGCCGATCTCGGCCAGCGGCCTGTTGTTCTTCAACACGCTGTTCGATGAAAACGCCGCCTGCCACATCGCACTCGGCCAGTGCTATTCGAAGTGCTTCGTCGACGGCGCCTCGCTCAGCCAGGACGAAATCGCGGCGCGCGGCGGCAACAAGAGTTTTATCCATATCGACTGGATGATCGGCTCGGACAAGATCGACCTTGACGGCGTCGCCAAGGATGGCAGCCGCGTGCCAGTGATGCGCAAGGGCGAGTGGGCCTGAGAGGCCAGTTGAGGTGGTGATGGCCTTCGATATCGCAGTCAAGCGCGTCTATGAAGCACCCGGCAACGACGATGGCCAGCGGGTGCTGGTGGATCGGATATGGCCGCGTGGCGTCGCCAAGAAGGATGCGGCGCTAACGCTGTGGCTGAAGGAGATCGCGCCGAGCGACGAACTGCGCAAATGGTTCGGGCATGAGCCGGCGCGTTGGGCGGAGTTTCAGAAGCGGTACCGTGGCGAGCTGGACGGGAATGAAAAGGCGGTGGCGCAACTTCGCGCCCTGCTCGGCGACGGCAAGGTGACGCTGCTCTACGGCGCCCACGACGAAGCGCATAACAACGCCGTGGCGCTGGCGGGGTATTTGCGAGCCCACCCCTAGCACCGAGACGCCGGCGGGACAGCGGGGGGTGCGAAGGATCGCTGCGCGGCTGAGAGTCGGGTCTACTTCCCGCCCACCGCCCCTTCATAAACATCCGGCTTAAACCCGACGAGGACGCTGTCTCCTATCTCCAGCACCGGACGCTTGATCATTGTCGGCCTAGCCAGCATCAGCGCTTTCGCCTTCTTCTCGTCGAGACCTTGCTTATCCGTCTCCGGCAGTTCGCGAAACGTCGTGCTGCCCTTGTTGAGCAGCTTTTCCCAGCCGACCTTGCCGACCCAGCCATCCAGCCTGTCTGCCTCGATCCCTTCGGCGCGATAGTCGTGGAAACGATAGGGAACGTCATGGCTCTCCAGCCAGACGCGCGCCTTCTTGATCGTGTCGCAGGTGGTGATGCCGTACATGGTGATCGTCAAAGCGTGGTCCTCTGGCTGAAAGTCGAATCCGCCCACAGCCTAAAACCGCTCTTCCCGCTTTGCCAGCAAATCGGCGAAGTGGGCCGGAAGCCGATCGCTCCGGCCCGGTAGCTCAATAATAGAAGCGCTCCTCGGCGATCTTGCCGTCCTTGACCGTGTACAGGCCCACCTCGTCCATGGTGACACGCTGGCCGGTGGCCTTGGGCGTTATGTCAAAGGTGAAGCGCACCGCGAACTGGTCGCCGTTGACGTAGGGACCCTCGACCGAGCCGCCATGCACTTCGTTGTTGTCTTGCCACCACTGGCCTTTCTCCTTGACGGCCGCCTTGCCACTGCAGACGGCCATCGGCCCCTCCATGGCTTCGTAGCTGACGATATCATCGGCATTGTACTTCTCGGCAGCGCCTTCGTTGTCACCCTGCTTGAGGCGTTCGGTGAAATCCTTGGCAATTTCCGCGTTGGTCATTTGTGTTCCTCCTGTTCGACGCATTGGAAATAGGAAACAGCCTGCTGGCCGACCACTGCCGGACCGCTCGATAGCTGACATGGCGCTGTCAGGATGGATGCCTGCCATCCTCATCGGCAGAGCGACTTCAGTTGCAGACACAAGCCAATTCCGCAATTCTAGGCTCATGTGTAACCTCTACAATATCACCACGACGCAAGAGGCGATCCGCCAATGGACGCGCGCACTGCGCGACGTCATTGGCAACCTTGAACCTTCCGTCGACATCTATCCCAATCAACCCGGCCCAGTCGTTCGTAACTCATCAGACGGAAAGCGTGAGCTGGCAAAACTGCTTTGGGGTTTGCCAACGCCTCCGGAGCGTATGAAAGGAAAGGCCGACTACGGCACCACCAACGTTCGCAATCCGCAATATTCGCACTGGCAACGGTATGTCGGCATCGAACACAGGTGCGTCGTGCCAGTGACCAGCTTTGCCGAACCCAGCCCTACCTCGAACGACAAGGACCCAGAAACAGGCATTCAGCGAAACTACTGGTTTGCCCGTGACGAAAGCCGGTCTTTATTCTTCTTCGCTGGGTTCTGGACTCGCTGGCAGGGCGTGCGAAAAGTCAAGGACGGGCCAGGCGACTTCGAGCTGTTTGCCTTCATGACGACCAAGCCTAATGCACTCGTCGCGCCAATCCATGACAAGGCCATGCCCGTCATCCTGACGACGTCGGAAGAGACCGAGACCTGGCTGACAGCCCCATGGTCCGAAGCACGCCATTTGCAGCGTGCAGCCCGCGACCACGCTTTGACAGTCGTTGAGAAGCCAGCCACACAGATCAAGTTTCCGCGGCAGGCGCCAGCACAGGGGTCCCTTTTCTAGGCTTCGTTCAATCATCGTCTCGCCAGATCACTCGGCGAACCATGCGGATTTCGACAAGGCGCCTGACACGAATTTTCAGACGTTCGGCAGCGCTGGGCAGAACGATGCCTGCGTCAAGCTCGCGCTCTTTACATCGCTCGCATCGCATATGCCGTTCGACGTCCCAAAAGGGAATGTCGCCGACCAGCTTGACGAGGTCGCCGGGCAGGTAGTGCCGCGTGATGTTGCAGTTCCGGCACCGGACACGGATTAGCTGCCCGACTTCGTGGGCCAAGCAAAGGGTTTGCACATTTCGGCGCGGCCGGCTGCTGGGTTCGGGCATCCGCCAAAATAGGAATTCATTCCTCGGCGAGTCAATTCCTACTTAATTCCATTGTTTTTTGTTTCCCCGGCGTTGACCACATAGAACCGGATTGCTGAAAGGAATCCGTCCCATGGCGGCGTCCAACAACTACCTGGGCAGCATCGGGCAGTTGGCGCCACGGCGAAGGCTGATATGCGCCACGTCGCCGGCGCTGAATTGAAAGCCCTCGGCCTGGCGCGGCACGTCTATGACAACGGGCATGCCTTGCCCCAGTTCCGCGTGAAGCCGCAACGTGCGGCCATGGAAGACGATGCTGTTGACCCGCGCCGGCGCCGTGCCGGGCGTGGCCTCGGTGGCCGCCAGCAAATCCTCCGGGCGCACACCTATGGTGCGCATCTCGCCCTCGCGGGGCCGATCGCCGCTGTCGGGGACAGCTTCCAGCGGCAAGGCGCCAGCGGTGAAACGCAGGCGATCGCCATCGCTGCCGACAAAGCGCGATTGCAGGAGGTTCATGGTGCCGATGAAACTTGCCACAAACTTGGTGGCGGGGCGGTCATAAAGCGTCGCCGGCGGTGCGGTCTGCTCGATACGGCCCTTGTTCATGACGACGATGCGGTCGGAGATCGACAGCGCTTCGGTCTGGTCATGCGTGACCATGACGAAGGTGGTGCCGAGCCGCGACTGCAGCCGCTTCAATTCGACCTGCATCTGTTCGCGCAAATGCGCGTCCAGCGCCGACAGCGGCTCGTCGAGCAAGAGCACGCGGGGCTCGCAGACAATGGCACGCGCAAGCGCCACACGCTGGCGCTGGCCGCCCGACAATTCGGAGACGCGGGCGCGAAGCTTGTCGGCAAGGCCGACCATGTCGAGAGCCTCGGCAACGCGTCTTGCCTGTTCGCCGCCGGCCAGCTTGCGCAGCGACAGGCCGAAGCCGACATTTTCGGCGACGTTCATATGGGGAAACAGCGCATAGTCCTGGAACACGGTGTTGACCGGCCGGTCGAAGGGCCGCAGCGCGGTGATGTCGCGGCCATCGAGCAACACCTTGCCGCTCGATGGACTTTCGAAACCGGCGATGACGCGCAAGCTGGTGGTCTTGCCGCAGCCGGACGGGCCCAGAAGGGTCAAGAATTCGCCACCGACGATGTCGAGATCGACGGTATCGAGCCCGACGATGCCGCCCGGAAATAGCTTCGACACCGCCTGCAGCCGCACAAGGGGATCAGGCGCCATCGCGAACCTCGGAGGGCTTGGTCGTGTTGACCCAGATTATCCGGCATTGCTCGCCGCCGGGATTGCGGAACGCATGCAGAAGCGTGCTTTTGAAAGCAAAACTGTCGCCGGTCTTCAGCAAATATTTCGTCGAATCCACCACCAGTTCGACTTCGCCCGCGAGTACACAGCCGAACTCATGGCCGGCATGCGCATAGGCTTCCGCCGTGCCGCCGCCGGCTTCCACCGTCACCAGCATGCCGGTCAGCGTGGCGCCGGGCGGCGACAACAGCGCCTTGGCGATGCCCTCCGACTTCACGGGGATCGAACGCCGCTTGTCGGCCCGCACGCAATAGAGATCATTGACGGCATCGCCGTCGTCTGCGATCAGCGCGGACGGCTCGATGTCGAGGGCGGCGGCAAGCGGCCAGATCACCTTGACGCGCAGCGATGACATGCCGCGCTCGATCTGGCTGAGCGCGCCGATCGATATGCCGGTTTTTGCCGCCAGTTCTGCCAGGGACAAACGGCGCTCGAGTCGCAACGCCCGCACGCGGCGGCCGACGCGAACGTCGGCTTCGTCCTTCGGCTTTGAAGCGGCTTCGTCAAGAACATCCATGCGTTGGTCCTTATCTCGGTCTTTTTAGGCGCATTCAACGAAGGTCGGCGCCGCCCCTCATCCGCCTGCCGGCACCTTCTCCCCGTATAGTGACGGGGAGAAGGAGCTGACCGCAGCGCTGACGCCTTTTCTGAAGCGCTGGCGATTGGCGAAATCGTCGACACTGCGCCCCTCTCCCCGTCACTATACGGGGAGAGGATGCCGGCAGGCAGGTGAGGGGCAGAGCTGACTTCGGCAATTGTTTGGTTCAACCGCCAGCCTTCACCTTCTCGAACATCTTGGCGACGTCGTCATTCTGCTTCATCGGCCCGGTGAAGATGGTGCTCTTCAGCATCACTTCCGGATCGGACGGCAGTTGCAGTTTTTCCAGTTCGTCCTTCGGCACGCCGGCGAAGGCAGTGCTCAGCGAACTGCCATAGCCGTAGGACTGGATCAGGAATTTGCCGGAGTCGGCATCCAGCCGGCTGTTGATGAAGTCATAGGCGAGATCGACGTTCTTGGCGTCCTTCAGCATGACGAAGCCGCAAGCCCAGGTCAGCATGCCCTCCTTCGGTTTCATGAACTCGACCGGCACGCCCTGCTTCTTGAGCGAGGTGGCCGACGCATTCCAGGTCATGGCGGCGACCAGTTGGCCGCTGGCAAGCGCCTGCTCGACCGAGGTCATGTCGGTCGTGTAGCTCGACAGCAGCGGGCGCTGTTCGCGCAATTTCGCCGCGACCTTGTCCATCTGCTCCGCAGTCATGTCGAAGGGGTTTACGCCGGCCAGGAGTGCGGCGACGATCGGCGTGTCGTGGACAGCATCGATGGTCGCCATACGGCCGGCATATTGCTTGTCCCACAGAAGGTTCCAGCTCGCTTCAGGGTTCTTCACCAGATCGGTGCGGTAGAGGATCGAGGTGTTGCCCCAGTCCCATGGCACCATCCAGACCTTGCCGTCGCCAGCCTGCAGATCGGGCAGGTTCTTGAACACCGGGAAGATCGAATCCCAGTTCTTGATGCGCTTGGTGTCGATCGGCTGCAGGAGGCCTTCCTTGTTCCAGCGGGCAACCTTGTCGTAGCAGGGGTGCGCGATATCAGGCCGGAAGCCGGCCTTGACCTTGGTGAAGGCATCGTCGTCGTCGCCGAAGATCGAGGCCTCGACGCCATCGGGGTGCGCGGCAAGGAAGCTCTTGTTGAAATCGGGCAGCTCATAGCCCGACCAGGTGAAGTACTGCAGCTTCTCGGCGGCGAGCGCCACGGTCGACGACAGTGCGAGTGCAAGTGCTGCGAGGCCGGCCCGGGCCTTGTGTCCCGATATCGATTTCAGGTGGACTATCATTTTCGTTCTCCTCTCTTGTTGTTGTGCTTCAGGCTAGATTGCGGCGTGCGGCGCCAAGCCCGCGATGGCGCAGAATTTCGGCGGTTCCGGCGATGATGAAGGACACGGCCAGGATTACTGTTCCGAGCGCCATGACGGTCGGCAGCGAGCGCGGAAAGCGCAGCTGGCTCCAGATGTAGAGCGGCAGCGTCGGCTCAGTCCCGGCGAGGAAGAAGACGACGATGAATTCGTCGAAGGAGATCAGGAAAGCCAGCATGAAGGCCGACAGCACGGCAGGCAGGCTGAGCGGCAGCATGACGCGCCGGAACGTCGTCCAGTCGGAAGCCCCGAGGTCGAGCGCCGCCTCGCGAACCGTCCTGGGGATGGCGGCGAAACGGCTGCGCATGATCACTACGGTGGTCGGCAACGCGACCAGGATATGGCCGAGTACGATGGCGACGCGCGACGGTCCGAGGCCGATGAGGTTGACCAGGATCAGCAGCGATATGCCGACGATGACGCCGGGAATGAGGATCGGCAGCCGCGCGACGGCACTGATCGTGGCGGCCAGCGGCGAGCGTCCATAGAGGTCCATATAGGACACGGTGATGCCGCACAGCGTGGCGCCGGAGGCGGCGACGGCGCCGATGACGAGGCTGTTGGCGAGCGCACCCGACAATGCCGGATTGCCGTAGAGGCTCGCATACCATTGCAGCGTGAAACCCTGCAGGGGAAACGCGGCCTGGATGGAATCGTTGAAGGAAAACAGCGGGATCAGCAGGACCGGCAGATAAAGGAAGACCAGATAGGCAAGCACATAGAGGCCGAGCCAGCGGCCGTCCCGTTTCATGCCGGCGCGCGCTGCTTTCATGTGCGGCTGCCAAACCGGCGGTCGGCGCCACGCGCGACCAACACCACGAGCAGGATGACCAGCATGACGCAGACCGAAAGCGCGGCGCCAAATGGCCAGTCATTGGCCTTGCCGAACTGCGACTGGATCAGCGAGCCGATCATGGTGCTGGCCGGCCCGCCGACCATGGCCGGCGTGACATAGTCGCCGACGGTCGGCACGAAAACGACGAGGGCCGCCGCCAGGACGCCCGGCATCGAATTGGGCAAGATGACACGGCGGAACGAGGTGAATGGCCTTGCACCAAGATCGGAAGCGGCTTCGAGCAGCGATTTCGGAATGGTATCCAGCGCCACATAGATCGGCAGTATGGCGAAAGGCGCGTAGGCATGGGCGAGCGTGACCACGACAGCGGCCGGCGTGTTGAGGAAGGCCAATGTCGGCTCGGACCAGATGCCACTTTCGATCAGCGCCGAATTCAACACGCCATTGTAGGCCAGAACGATCTTCCAGGCGAAGACGCGCAGGAGATAGCTGGTCCAGAATGGCAGCGTTACCAGGAACAGCAGCAGCCCGCGCCTGCGACCGGCATGGAAGGCCAGATAGTAAGCGACGGGATAGGCTGTGACGACGGTCGCCATGGTTACCAGGCCGGCGATGACCAGCGAGCGCAGCGTCACCGTCCAATAGAGTGGGTCCGAGACCACGGTGATGAAATTCGACAGACTGAAACCGGCGCCGAGCAATGAGCCGTCATTGCCGCGTAAGGCAAGGAAAAGCACGAGGCCAAGGGCGAACAGTATCAGCAGGAAGGTGACCAATGCACCGGGCAGCAACATGGTGAGGCGGAACACCGGAGAAGAGCGGAATTCCGGCAACGGCTGATTTGCTGCAAGGGTCGACATCGACCTGCCTGTAAGATTATGAAATCGCCTTAGCCTTTTTCATATTCATGAAACTGTCAAGTTGAATCACGACCTCCCGCCTGATCGGCGCCGCTAGAAGCCCATGCTCCGGTTCACGGATGTGCGGCAGATGATCCAGCGTCATCGCTACGCGGCCGAACATGCGCGATCAGCCATTCCAGATCGTATTTCGACCAGGGATGACCTAGCCGGCATTGAAGCCCGAGACGCCCGCCCGGCCGCCACGGGTCGTTGAACTTATCCAAACCTGTTGGCTGGAGCGCCCTGGACATCCGGACGGAGTGCGAACAGGCCGCCTTCTTGCGGGTTCGCCTCAAGATGATCCGAGCTCATGGTAAATCGGGCTGAAGTTACAAACAGCGTGTCAAGATTCTCGCCACCGAAAGCGCAGCTCGTTGGCCAACTGCAAGGCAGTTCCGCGATGCGGTCCAGCCTGCCGTCGAGCGCGATGCGGGCAAGGCAGCTTCCTCCCACCACCCGGCAGTTCCAGACATAGCCTTCGGCGTCCAGGCAGGAGCCGTCCGGCAGGCCGCGCCCGAAATCGACGAAGAAAGGCCGTGGTTTGCCAAGCCGCGACGCACTCTTGTCCCAGGCATAGCTGTAAAGTGCGTTCTTCGTCGTATCGGCCGTGATGAAGCGGCCGTCAGTTGCCCACACCATCGTGTTGGTGATGCCGAACCGGTCCTCGCTCAGGCTCGTCACCTCGCCATCCGGACCGATGCGATAGAGCCGGCCTTCATCCCGCGCAATGGCGACCGGCGTGTCGTCCGGTCCAATATTGTTGGCCATTGTGCCGACCCAGAACGAACCGTCCGGCGCCACGGCGCCTTCGTTGAGCCGCGTCGCTGGCCGATCCGGCTCGATCGTGGCGATCGTTCGGAATGCTCCATCGAAATCCCACAACGCGACCTCCTTGCGCAGGCCGACGATCGCGCCGCCATCCCTGCGCAGACCGATGGAGGTGACCAGATCCGGCGTCGGCCAGCTTTCATGGTCTCCGGTCGACGGATCGAGCCCGTGGATCCGGCGACCGATGATGTCGACCCAGACCAACCTGCCGCGGTGATCGTCCCAGACGAGGCTTTCGCCGACCACGTCGCGCGCGTCGAAGATCAGGGCAGCTTCCATTTCCTTCATGAGGTCCTCTGGTTCAGGTCATCCAGAAATCGACTTGACATATATCTTCTAGCTGATATATGAGCAATTAGGCAATCACCTGTCATACAGGTTTGAGGGAGTGAGATGCAGGATCCGACGGACACAGCGGGTGAGCCGAGCCCCGGCCTGGTGAGCACGGCGATCCAGGCGATTACCCGGCATATCCGCTCGGAAGGTCTTGCGCCGGGTGATCCGCTGCCCAGCGAAGCCGCCATGACGCGCCAGCTCAACGTCTCCCGCACCGTCGTGCGCGAGGCGTTTCGCTCGCTTTCTGCGATGCGCCTGATCGACATGAGCGCCGGGCGCCGGGCCACGGTCGCCAAGCTGGACACCGGCGCGATGTCGATGGTGATCGAGCACGGCATCACCACGCAACAGATCAGCGTTCACCAGGTCTATGACGTCAGGCGCACGATCGAGATGCGCACGGTAGCGCTTGCGGCACTCCGGCGCACCGATGCGGAAGCCGCCGCGATCGCGCAATCCGCCCGGTCGATGCGCGAGAATTTCCTGAACCCCGAAATTGTCATGGAGCACGACATCGCTTTCCACGAGGCGATCGCGGCTGCCTCGCACAACCCGGTCTTCTCGCTGATCGTCACAGCCTTCAGCGGCGTGACGCGCAGCACCTGGGTGATCGGCTGGCGAACCCGCTCGTCGAACGAGGACCAGCTCAAGATGATCAAGGGGCATGAGGACATAGCCGAAGCCATCCTCAAGGGCGATCCGCGGCTCGCCGCCGAACATATGGCGCAACATTTCGACAAGAGCGTCAAGGCGCTCCTCGACGCTGGAATTGCCTGACATGAAGATCGCTGCAATCGAAACCATCCGCATCGAGGAACGGCCCAACCTGCTCTGGGTCGAGGTCCATACCGACGAAGACATCACCGGTCTCGGCGAGACCTTCTTCCTGTCGCGCACCGTCGAGGAATACCTGCATGAATATGTCGCGCCGCGCGTCATAGGCCGCGATCCGCTGCAGATCGATCTCCTGGCCGCCGACCTGGTCGGCTATCTCGGGTTTCGCTCCAGCGGCGCCGAGGTGCGTGGCAACTCCGCTTTCGACATCGCGCTGTGGGACATTTTTGGCAAGGCCACCGGCCAGCCGGTCGCGCAACTGCTCGGCGGCTTCAGCCGCCAGTCGATCCGCACCTACAATACCTGCGCCGGCACCGAATACATCAAGGACGCGAAGGGCCAGACAACCGCCAATTACGGCATCGGGGCCAGGCGGGACTATGATGATCTCAACGGTTTCCTCACGCGCGCCGGCGAACTGGCGCAGGAGCTGCTCGAGGACGGCATCACCGCCATGAAGATCTGGCCGTTCGACCACGCGGCCGAAAAGACCCGCGGCAACGACATTTCGGCGACAGACCTCAAGGCCGCGCTCGAACCTTTTGAAAAGATACGCAACGCCGTCGGCGACAAGATCGACATCATGGTCGAGTTCCATTCGATGTGGCAGCTCCTGCCCGCCATGAAGATAGCTCGTGCGCTGACGCCCTTCGGCACCTACTGGCACGAAGATCCCATCCGCATGGACAGCCTCGGCGACCTCAAGCGCTACGAGGCCGCCAGTCCCGCGCCGATCTCGGCGTCCGAGACGCTTGGCAGCCGCTGGGCCTTCCGCGATTTGCTGGAAACCGGAGCTGCCGGCATCGTCATGCTGGATATTTCGTGGTGCGGCGGGCTGTCGGAGGCCCGCAAGATCGCCTCTATGGCCGAAGCCTGGCGGTTGCCGGTGGCGCCGCATGACTGCACCGGTCCCGTCGTGCTCGCCGCTTCGACGCACCTGTCGCTCAACGCCCCCAACGCGCTCGTCCAAGAGAGCGTGCGCGCCTTCTACCGCACCTGGTACCGCGACCTGGTGACCGCGCTGCCGGAGGTCAAGGACGGGATGATCACCGTGCCGCCGGGACCGGGGCTGGGGCTGGCGCTCAATCCGGACCTCGGCCGCGCTTACACCGTCCATCGCCGCGTCACCGACAAGGCGGACATCTGAGAAATCCAAAGGGAGGAACTACGATGAAAAAACTGACTGCAATGCTTCTGCTTGGCGTCGCTCTTGTCGGCGTGCAATCCGCCCGCGCCGACGGGCTCAACATCGTCTTCACGCATCATTCGTCCGCATCGAACACGTTTTGGCAGGCCGTCAAGAAGGGCTATGACGACGCCTGCGCCAAGGTCGAGGCGACCTGCAACATGGTCTTCACGCAGACCGAGGGCTCGGTCGAGCAGCAGGTCGCCAATATGCGGGCCGCGCTCGCCGCCAAGCCCGACGCGCTCTTGACCTCCATCGTCGACGACCATGCTTTCGACGACGTCATCAAGGAGGCGCGCGATGCCGGCGTGCTGGTGATCGCCGTCAATGTCGACGACACCGAAGGCGCCAAGGGCAATGCCCGGCAGGCCTTCGTCGGCCAAGGCTTCAAGCCCGCCGGCTATTCGCTCGCCAAGGCCATTTCCGAGAGCTTCCCGAAGGACGGCCCGATCAAGGTGCTGGTAGGCATTTCCGCTCCCGGCCAGAACTGGTCGGAAAGCCGTGGCGCCGGCGTGATGCAATTCCTCGAAGAATACAAGGCCGCCCATTCAGACCGGCAGGTGTCGTGGGAGCGCATCGACAGCGGCACAGACCTCGCCATTACCTCCGACCGTGTCGGCGCCTATCTCAACGCCCATCCCGACACGACAGCCTATTTCGACACCGGCTTCTGGTGTGCCGGCGTCGCACGCGTGCTGGCCGATCGCGGCGTGGCGCCGGGCAAGGTCTTGCTCGGCGGCTTCGACCTGGTGCCCGAGGTGCTGCAGCAGATGCAGAAAGGCTATGTTCAGGCGCTGGTCGACCAGCAGCCCTACATGCAGGGCTTCATGCCGGTGATGGAGGCTTATCTCAACAAGAAGATCGGCCTTGCCCCATCGGACATCGACACCGGTCAGGGCATCGTGCGGCCAAAGGAGGCCGATGGGATCATGGCGCTCTCCGCTCAGGGTCTGCGCTGAGCTCCAGCTTCGAACCGTTGGATCGGCGGCGCCCGGCGCCGCCGATCAGCCTGAAATCCCAAAATGCCGGAGCCCAAGTTGAAGCGCCTGTTCAAGACCTATCTCGAAAAACCGGAACTGGCGGGCCTCATCCTGCTGGTGCTGCTCATCGTCCTGTTCCAGATCCGCTCGCAAGGCGTGTTCCTCAACCAGGATAACCTGCGCGGCATCCTCGGCATCCTGCCGGAGGCCGGCCTCGTCGCCATCGGCGTTACCATCCTGATGATCAGCGGCGAGTTCGACCTGTCCGTCGGCTCGGTCTTCGCGCTGATGCCGATGACGATGGCGGTCCTGATGGTGCATGGTTGGCCGTTCCCGCTGGCGCTGCTTGCCGGGCTGCTCGTCTCGGCGGCGATCGGCTTCATCAACGGCTACGTCACCATCCGCTTTGCCATACCGAGCTTCATCACCACGCTCGGCATGCTGTTCATGGCGCGCTCGCTCACCGTTGTCGTCTCGGGCGGCTTCCCGCCGCTGCTGCCCGCGGACCTGCCGACATGGCTGTTCACCTCCTTCGTTGGCCCGGGCAACATGTTCCGCATGTCGTTCGTCTGGTTTGCCGGCATTGCCCTTTTGACCTCGTTGATGCTGTCGCACACCAATTTCGGCAACTGGATCAAGGCCACAGGCGGCTTCCTGCCCGCGGCCGCTTCGATGGGTATCCCGACCGCCAGGGTCAAGCTCGCCTGCTTCATGCTCTGTTCGATGCTCGCCGGCTTTGCCGGCATGCTGCAGGTGCTGCGGCTGGGCTCGCCCCTGCCCTCGATCGGCGAGGGAATGGAGCTTCAGGCGGTGGCCTCCGCCGTCATCGGCGGCGCTTCGCTCGCCGGCGGCATCGGCACCGTCATGGGCGGCATCATCGGCACCACGCTCATCCGGGTCATCGACAATGGCCTCGTGCTCAGCCATGTCGATGCCAACTGGTTCAAGTTCGCCATCGGCTTCCTGACCATATTCGCCGTCGTCGCCAATGCCTGGATGCGCAAGCGCGCCAAGGCCATCAAGATGGAGGGCTGAACGATGACCGACGCGATCATCTCGGTCCGCAACCTCCACAAATGGTATTCCGGCGTCCATGCCCTGAAGGGCGTGACGCTCGACTTCACACGTGGCGAGGCACTTGGACTGGTCGGCGACAATGGCGCCGGCAAATCCACCCTCATCAACATCCTCTCCGGGGTCCACACGGCGGATCAAGGCGAGATCCAGGTCGAAGGCAGGCCAGTCAGCATCACCAAGCCGCGCGATGCGATGGATCTCGGTATCGAGACGATATACCAGTACAATTCCATGGTTCCGACCATGTCGATCGCCAGGAACCTGTTCATCGGACGCGAACCGATCCGGTTCTCGGTCCTTGGCGTCGGCCTGCTCGACCAGAACAAGATGGCAAGCGAAAGCATTCGCGCCATCGCCAATGTCGACTTGCATCTGCGCTCTCCCGACGCGCTTGTCGGCGAACTTTCCGGCGGACAACGGCAAGGCGTCGCCATCGCGCGTGCCATGCATTTCAAGTCGAAGGTGATGATCCTCGACGAGCCGACCAACCATCTCTCGGTCAAGGAGACGAAGAAGGTGATCGGGTTCGTACGCAGCCTGAAGGAACAGGGCGTCACCGGTGTCTTCATCAGCCACAACATGCATCATGTGTTCGAATGCTGCGACCGCGTGGTGGCGATGGCGCGCGGCGAGGTCGTGCTGGACAAACGGATCGAGGATACCTCGATCGATGAAGTCCACGGCGTTTTGTAAGGAGTGGCGGCAATGAAGGTTCTTGCCGATCGGGTCGTGCTTTTGACCGGCGGCCTTGGCTCCCTCGGCCGGGCCCAGGCCGTCACGCTGGCGCGGGCCGGTGCGCGTGTGCTGGTGCTCGACCGGCCCGATATCGAAGACGGGCCGGAGACCGCGGCGACGCTCGCCGGGCAGGCCGAAGGCGACATTGCCTTCGTCGGCTGCGATCTCAACAAGCTTGCCGGGGCGGAAGAGGTTGTCGCGGCTTTGGCGGAAAAGGAAGGCGGGATCGATATCCTGATCAACAACGCGGCCCTGATCATCAACCGGCCGTTCGAGGAATTCTCGCTGTCCGAATACGAGGATCAGATCAGGGTCAATTCCTCGGCCGCCTTTGCGCTTGTGCGCGCCTGCGCGCCGGCATGAAGGCGAAGGCGTATGGCAAGATCGTGAACTTCTGCTCGATCACACTCAATGGCCGGTGGGACGGCTATGTACCTTATGTCGCATCGAAAGGCGCGATGCTGGGCCTCACGAAATCGCTGGCACGGGAACTGGGGCCGCATGGCATCACCGTAAACGCAGTGTCGCCGGGCGCCGTCGTTTCCGAAGCAGAGGAACGGGTGTTCGGCGAGCGGCTCAAGGAATACAGTGATTGGATCATGGCCAACCAGAGCCTGAAGCGCCGCATCGAACCGCATCACGTCGCCGATCTCGTGCTGTTTCTTGTTTCGCCTGCCGCAGACATGATCAGCGGTCAGGACATCCACGTCGACGGTGGCTGGTAGCGTTCCGTCGATGACGAACATCGACACCATCGAACTTGCCGACGAACGCGCCAGGGTGGTTGTCAGCCCTCGCCAGGGCGCGGCGATCCTGCGCTACGACGCGCTTCGTCCCGACGGCGCGTTCACACCTGTGATAAAGCCGTCGGAAGGATTGATGAAATTCGGCTCCCAGTTGCTGGCGCCGTGGTCGAACCGGATTTCCGGCGGCGGCTTCGAGTTCGACGAGCGTTTCCATGCGATAGAACCCAACGTCGAAGGCGAGCCGTTCCCGCTTCATGGCGACGCCTTTCAAAAGCCTTGGCGTCTGACGCGGCGAACGGGGACCGAGGCGGAGTTTGTTCTTGGCGATGGGGCGATCGGACCCTATCGCTACCATGCGAGCGTGCTCTACGCACTGGAGAACGGCGCGCTGAGCGTTGCTTTGACCATTGAGAACCGGGCCGAGATCCGGCTGCCTTATGGGCTTGGCTTCCATCCATGGTTTCCGCGCAACGCGCGCACATCGCTCCAGGCATCGGCCAACAGCGTCTGGCTCGAGGATGAACGCCACCTGCCGACCAGGATGGTGCCACTCACCGACCACCCCGACTGGGATTTCTCGAAACGTGCGCCGCTTCCCGATACCTGGGTAAACAATGCGTTTGAGGGATGGAATGGACGCGCCTCGATCGTCCAACCCGATGATGCCTTAGTCGTCTTGATCGAAGCGCCGCCGCCGCTCGGCGTCTTCATTCTCTATTCGCCGGCGCGAGACGCCGACTTCTTCTGTTTCGAACCTGTCTCGCATACAGTGGATGCCCATCGCATCGGCGGCCTGAGGACACTCGCGCCGAGGGAATCGATGGCTTCGCGGATGCGACTATGCTGGCATGAGCTTTGATGCCGGAGAAGCGTGTCGGCACGATTTGACTTGAAGAGAGGCCGTCGGAATTTCACAATCCGGATTGTCCCGCCCAACAACGAGAGAACGATGACGAACACGATTAACCTCCCCGGTGACGGTGTCTTTCTCGGCCGCGCTCGACTGCCGGCCGCCTCGCATCCCATGGTGGTCACGGTGCGCGACGGCACCGTCGTCGACATCACGTCAAACGCGGCGCCAACCATCCGTGACGTCTGCGAAATGACCGATCCTGCCGGCCATGTGCGCTCGGCCAAGGGTACGCCGATCGGCCCGCTCGACGATATTGCGGCCAACAGTTTCGAAGCCACGCGTGATCCGGCAAAACCCTCCCTGCTGTCCCCGGTCGACCTGCAGGCGATCAAGGCGTCCGGCGTCACTTTCGTGGTCAGCCTGCTCGAACGGGTGATCGAGGAACAGGCGCGCGGCTCGGCGGAAAAGGCCGACGCCATCCGCGCCGACATTGCCGGCCTGATCGGCCATGACCTTTCGAAACTCAAGCCCGGTTCGCCCGAGGCGATGGAGATCAAGGCCAAGCTGATTTCGCGCGGCGCCTGGTCGCAATATCTGGAAGTGGGCATCGGCCCCGATGCCGAGATCTTCACCAAATGCCAGCCGATGGCCTCGGTCGGCTTCGGCGCCGACGTCGGCCTGCACCCGGTGTCGACCTGGAACAATCCGGAGCCGGAGATCGCCATGATCGCCGCCTCGAGCGGCCGGATCGTCGGCGCCACCATCGGCAACGACGTCAATCTGCGCGACGTCGAAGGGCGCTCGGCGCTGCTGCTCGGCAAGGCCAAGGACAACAACGCCTCGGCCTCCCTTGGCCCCTTCATCCGGTTGTTCGACGACACGTTCTCCATCGACGACGTGAAGCAGGCCGTAGTGCGCCTGAAGGTCGAGGGAGACGACGGATTTTCGCTGGAGGGCGCAAGCTCGATGGCCGAGATCAGCCGCTCGCCGGAAGAGCTGGTTGCCGCGGCCATGGGGCCGCACCACCAGTATCCTGACGGACTGGCGCTCTATCTCGGCACGATGTTCGTGCCGTCGAAGGATCGCGGCGAAAAGGGCAAGGGTTTCACGCACAAGGTCGGCGACATCGTCACCATCTCGTCGGAAAAATTCGGCGCGCTGGTCAACCGCGTGCGGCTATCGCCCGATTGCCCGCACTGGACCTACGGCGCCAGCCATTTGATGCGCGACCTCGCCAGGGCCGGCCTGCTCTAAGCGGCTCTTCGGGGACTTCGCCCCAAGTGACCGCCCAAACATGATCGACAGTCGGCTCGGCTGAGCCTCGGCGACAATCATCCGACTGCCCGGAAAAAATCATCCCAACTGATGCGATCTGATGGGGTCGTTGATGGCGCCGCGTCAGGCGCCAATTACGACTTGCAGATGGAGGCTTGCCATCCGCCGAAAAAGGGAATGCTCTTAGGCATCCGAGCGGCGCTGGCAAAAGACGCAATCCGGCTGAAGCCGGAACAAGGGACGGATCATCTTCAACCGGGAGGAAATCAAATGCTGACGAGATTGAGACTTGTGCTCTACGGCCTGCTGATCGCGCTGACGGTCATTCCGGTAGCCGCGCAGGCCAAGACGTTCTACTGGATTTCACATGGCGGACCGGCCGACCCGGTCTGGACCTACTTCCTCGCCGGCGCCAAGCAATGGGCCAAGGACACCGGCAACACCGTCAACACCTCGTTCCACAATGGCGACGTCGCCTCGCAGCAGGAAGCGGTGCGCGCCGCCCTCTCGGCCAAGGCCGACGGCATCGTCACCACCAGCCCCGATCCGGGCAGCCTGGTCGAGATCGTCAAGGAAGCGCGCGCGGCCAACATCCCGATCATCAACTTCAACACGCCCGATCCCAAGGCCAATTTCAACGCCTATGTCGGCGGCGACAACGTCACCTTCGGCAAGCACTGGGCGCAGTATCTGGTCGACAAGGGCCTGGTGAAGAAGGGCGACTTCGTCTGGATGCCGGTCGAGATTCCCGGCGCCACCTACGGCGTGCAGGAAGAAGAGGGCATCAAGAGCGTCTTCGGCCCGCTCGGCATCACCTATGAGGTGACCGAAGCGACGCTCGACCAGGCCGAGGTGATCAACCGCATGGTCGACTACCTCACCGCCCACAAGGGCAAGGTCAAAGCCATCATCGGCCTGGGCGACCTCGTCACCGGTTCGATCAAACGCGTGTTCGACCAGGTCGGTGTCAAGCCGGGCGAAATCCCGGTCGTCGGCTGGGGCAACTCGCTCGACACCACCCAGGAAGTGCTGAACGGCTACGTCAATGCCGGCCAGTGGCAGGACCCGCAGGCGACCAGCTATGTGGCGCTGTCGCTCGCCAACATGGCGGCCAGCGGTATTCCTCCGGGCTTCAACGTCATCACCGGCGCGCTCTATGAGAAGGACACCGCGGCGGTCTACGACAAGATCCTGTCCGGCAAATAGTCCGCGATCCCTGGCGCCGCGCATCTCGCACGGCGCCAGATATCTTCCTGTGCCGCGGCTATGTCCACCCGATGCGTGCGGTGGAGGTCGCTGCCCGTTCCAACCATGTCGCGGGTTCCCAGTGGAAAATCATTCGCTCACCCAACGCCTGATCGCGCGGCCGGAATTCGGCCCCTTCGTTCTGCTCATCGTAGAGATCGCCGTTTTCTGGGGTTTCAACCACGACTTCCTGTCACCGCAAAACATCTCCAACACGCTGGCCTTCACCGTCGAGCTCGGCCTGATCGCGCTGGCGATGACGCTGTTGATGACGTCGGGCGAATTCGACCTTTCCGTCGGGTCCCTGTTCGGCTTCTCGCCGGTGCTGATGTGGACGCTGTTCAATGCCGGCGTCACCTCCCTGGAGATGGGCTTCGTCGTCGCGCTGGTGGTTGCCGCCTTTATCGGCCTGGTCAATGGCTGGTTCGTCACGCAGCTCAAGATCCCGTCCTTCCTGGTGACGCTCGGCATGCTCCTGGTGGTGCGCGGCAGTGCGCTTTTCATCACCGACGGGTTTCCGCAGCGCACCTGGAGCGCCGAAGGCAGTTGGCTGGCGAAGGCGCTGGTCGGCGATTTCTTCATCGGGCCGTTCCGCATCTACATGTCGCTGTTCTGGTTCATCGCCGCGGCGATCGCGCTTGGCTATGTTCTGACGCAAAGCCGGACCGGCAACTGGATCCAGGCGGCGGGCGGCAATCCCAACGCGGCGCGGGCACGCGGCGTCAATGTCAACCGCGTCAAGGTCGGCTTGTTCGTCCTGTCGTCGCTCATGGCCTCGCTTGCCGGCGTCATCTCCTCGCTGCGCACATCCGCCGCCAACCCCAACAGCGGCACCGGCTACGAGCTCGAGGTGATCGCCATGGTGGTGATCGGCGGCACGGCGCTGACCGGCGGGCGCGGCACCATCATCGGCACCGTGCTCGGCATCCTGATCCTGCGCGTGATGCGCAACGGCATCGTGCTGATCGGTGTGCCCGGCCTTGCCTACAACATCTTCATCGGCGCGATCATCCTTGGCATGATGGCGTTGCATTCATGGCTGGAACGCCGGCATCAGGCGGGGACTTGAACCATGGCCGAGCCACTGATCCGCATGCAGAACATCCGCAAGTCCTATGGGCGCGTGCAGGCGCTGGTGGACGCCAATTTCCATGTCAACGAGCGTGAGATCGTCGGTTTGCTGGGCGACAATGGCGCCGGCAAATCGACGCTGATCAAGGTTCTCTCCGGCGCGGTGCCGCTGACCAGCGGCGATATCTTCATCCGCGGCAAGAAGGTCAACTTGCGCAGCACCAGCGACGCCATTGCCCATGGCATCGAGACCATCTACCAGGACTCGGCCCTGGTCACGCAATTGTCGATCGCGCGCAACCTGTTCCTGGGGCGTGAGCCGATCAAGCCGCCGCGTTTCCTCAACCGCATGGATCAGGACGCGATGAACACGGTCGCCCGCGATCTGCTCAAACAAGTAGGCATCTCCAAGAACATCCCGCCGACGACGCCGATCGGTTCGCTCTCCGGTGGCGAGCGGCAGGCGGTCGCGATCGCGCGCGCCATGCATTTCGACAGCGACCTGATCATCCTCGACGAGCCGACCAACAATCTCGGCGTCGCCGAAACACAAGGGGTGCTGAGCTTCGTGCGCAACGCCCGCGATTCCGGCCACTCCTGCATCTTCATCGCGCACAACATCCACCATGTCTTCCAGGTGGTCGATCGCATCATCGTGATGCGCAGGGGCAAGGTCGTCGCCGACGACATCGATCCGAAGACGACGACCGTGACGGAAGTCGAGCGCATCATTACCGGCATGTCGGACAAGGACATCCGCGACGCTCTCGCCGACGGCAAGCCGGGGCACTGAGGGAGCATCGACGCATAGGGTCGCGGCATGAAGGCCACCGTCTCCGACATTGCCAGGAACTGTGGGCTGTCGACTGCAACGGTCGACAGGGTGCTCAACAATCGGCCCGGTGCGAGCGCCGCCAACAGGCAGCGCGTCATGGAGGCCGCCAAGCAGCTCGGCTATCTGCCGGTCGCCGACCAGGTGACGCTTCCCTCGAAGCCCGCAAACCTCGAATTCTTCCTGCCGATCGGCAGCAACGCCTTCATGCAGGACCTGGCAAAGCATATCGAGGACTACGCCTCGCGCCTGCCGCTTGTGGCGTCATGCCGAATCCACAATCTGGCCGGCATCTCGCCCAATGCGCTGCGGACAGCGGCCGAAAGACTGTCGCTGCGCGCCAACGGCGTCGGCGTCATCGCGGTCGATCATCCCAGGACACACAACATCCTGCGCGATATGGTCGAGGCCGGCATCCGCTTGGTGACGCTGGTGTCCGATATTCCGGCCGCACCCCGCTCGGCCTATGTCGGGATCGACAACCGCGTGGCGGGACGGACGGCAGCACTTTTGATGGGACGCTTTCTCGGCGGCCGCGAGGGGCAGCTGGCGATGGTCGTCGGCTCGCGCTCCTATCGCGGCCATGAGGAGCGAGAAATGGGCTTCCGCTCCGTACTTGCCGAGGAATTTCCCAACCTCACCGTCAGCAGCGCCGTTGAGATCAACGACGAGCCGGACGCAAGCTATGCCGAGACCATGAAGGCGCTGCACAACGAACCGGAACTGCTCGGCATCTATTGCGTCGGCGCCGGGCGCTCCGGCATTGCCAAAGCAATCCGGGAAGCCAGGCCCAACCGCAAGCCGGTGTTCATCTGCCACGACCTGACAAGGGAAACACGCGGCTATCTCGTCGACGACCTCGCCGACGTCGTGATCGACCAGAACGCCAGGCTGATCGCGGAGCAGTCGGTGATCCAACTGCTCGGCTCGATCGCATCGTCGGCGCCCTATCTCACGCGCAAATTCATTGAGCCGCGACTGATTTTCAGGGAAAACGTGCCGGTGCAGTGAGGTCGCACTTCCTGAATTCACGCAGCGTTACGGCGAATCTGCACAGCAGCTATGCACAATTCATTGTTGCCGAATCATTGGGCAATTCGTAGTTTCTGGTTGTCGGCCATCTACTCCTCCCAGATGCGATGCCGATGCTGAATGGGGTGCACCTCCTCCCGCACCACATTCGAAATCGAGCCCGCTGCCACCTCCTCCCGGCAGCGGGCTTTTTTCGTTCAGTCAACGGGAATGCTGCAGCAGGCATCACCTCGGTCATGCGACCGGCAAAATCACCGACAGCCACGGCAAAACTTTAACCGGCGGCAGTGCCCCGGAAGGAAACGATCAGCCCTTCCGCCATGCGCACGAACTGCGTGCTGGGGCCCTCGGCACCAACCGTCTGCACGCTGACGCGCGCGCCTTCAAACAGCAGCGACAGCGTATCGGCGAGAAGTTCGGCCTGGCCGATGCCGGCATCCCGGCAGAGCCCGACTAGGCGTTCGCGCTGGGCTTCCTTGAGTTCCTTGATCACGCGCCTTGCCGGATGATCGGGTTCGGTCAGTTCGGCGGCGGCGTTGGCCATGTCGCAGCCGCGGCCGTCGGTGTTGAGCATGGCGGCGGCCTTGCGAACCCAGGCGTGAAGCTGGGCGAGTTTGTCGCCCGGATGCTCGGCCTCGAACGTTTCCCACATCGCGCCAGCCTTCAACGCGTTGGCGCGCAGGCATTCGACGATCAGTTCGTCCTTGGACTCGAAGTGACGATAGAGCGTCATCTTGTTCGTGCCGGCAGCCTCGGTGATGGCGTCGACCCCGACGCCCTTGATGCCGTGCTTGTGGAACATGTCACGCGCCGTCTCCAGAATCCGATCCCGGGGACGAGAGCGCTCCACGACGCCGTCTGTCATCATGATCTCCTTTCGTTTCCAAAAAACCCTCGGCCACCTCTTGACTAGGGTGTTACCGGTCTGTAACTTCCAGAATGTTACTTACTGGTAACACCTATAACGTCCGTCGTCAATAACAAGGTCGTGAACTGGTCCTACCAGATCGAGATGGACGAAAAGACTGCCAATCATGCGGCTTCGGCCGGTGAAGAGATGAAAAACGGTTCGCGAGCATGGGCTGCGAATCGACAGACAAGGAGCCGGCCAATGCCACAGCGCCGCGATCTTACCATAGATGAGGCCGTCCGGGATCCGATGATCCGGCTGGTCATGAAAGCAGATGGGGTCGACCCCCGCGCCTTCGAGAACATGTTGCGCTCGCTCGCCGATGGGCAGCGTCGCGAGGTGCCGTTGCTGCGTTCACGGGAAGGGTCCCGTGACCGGCACGGCCAATTGTCCAGAGTCGCCAGCGCCTTCGGGCGGGCAAGAGCGGCTGGAGAGGCGTGCGTGTCGTGGTAAACTTCTTCATCCATCGTCCGATCTTCGCCTCGGCCATCGCCATCATCATGGTGCTCGCCGGGACGATTTGTTATTTCCTGCTGCCCGTTTCGCAGTTTCCCGACATCACACCGCCCCAGGTCGTGGTCAGCGCCCACTATCCGGGCGCCAGCGCGCAGGTGGTGGCAGACACGGTGACGACGCCGCTGGAGCAGCAGATCAACGGCGTGCAGGGCATGACCTACATGTCGTCGACGAGCTCCAATGACGGCTCGTCGACCATCACCATCACCTTCGATGTCGGCTATTCCCTGAGCACCGCCGCCGTCGACGTGCAGAACCGCGTCTCGCAGGCGGCCTCGTCGCTGCCGGCGATCGTCAACCAGGGCGGCGTGACGATCAAGAAGCAGAACCCGAATTTCGTCCTGATCGTCAACCTGACCTCGCCCGACCATTCCGTCGATCCGGTGGCGCTCTCCAACCTTGCCTATCTGCAGGTGGTGGATCCGCTGAAGCGGCTGCCTGGTGTCGGCGACGTGCAGATCTTCGGCGAACGGCGCTATTCGATGCGTGTCTGGCTCGACCCGGACAAGCTCGCCAATCTCGGCATCACCGCCGTCGACGTCCAGAACGCCATCGCCGAACAAAACGTCCAGGTGGCGGCCGGCAAGATCGGCCAATCGCCGGCGCCCGCCGGCACCGCCTTCGAGATGCAGGTCAACGCCGTCGGCCGGTTGAGCGACCCCAAGGAATTCGGCGACATCGTCGTGCGTGCCAACACCGATACGGGTTCGCTGGTGCGGCTGCGCGACGTTGCTCGTATCGAGCTCGGCGCCCTGCAATATTCGTCGTCGGCCTTCTTCGGCAAGGACCCGACCGTGGTGCTCGCCGTCTATCAGATGCCCGGTTCCAACGCGCTCGATCTGCAGCAGCGCGTCAAGGACAAGATGCAGGAACTGTCGGCCCGTTTCCCCAAGGGCGTCGACTATGCGATGCACTACGACACGACGCGCTTCGTCTCGGCCTCGATGCATGACGTGCTGATCACGCTCGGCGAAGCCCTGGTCCTCGTCGTGGCGGTGGTGTTCATCTTCCTGCAGAGCTGGCGCACGACCATCATTCCGACCATCGCCATTCCGGTGTCGCTGGTGGCGACACTTGTCATCATGGAGATGATGGGTTTCTCGCTCAACATGCTCTCGCTGCTCGGCATGGTGCTGGCCATCGGCCTTGTCGTCGACGACGCCATCGTCGTGGTCGAGAATGTCGAGCGACAGCTCGAGGCCGGACTGAAACCACTGGCGGCGACAAAAGCCGCCATGGCCGAGGTGACAGGCCCCATCATTGCGACCACGGCGGTGCTGATGGCCGTGTTCGTGCCGGTTGCCTTCATTCCCGGCGTCTCCGGCAAGCTCTATAACCAGTTCGCACTGACGGTGGCGATTTCCGTCGGCATCTCCGCCTTCAACTCGCTGACGCTCAGCCCGGCGCTCAGTGCTGCCTTCCTGCGCCATCGCGGCGAGACGCAATTCTTCCTGTTCCGTTGGTTCAACACAGGCTTCGACAGACTGTCGCATGCCTACGCCAATGGCGCGCGCATCCTTATCCGGCTGCGCTGGATCATGCTCGGCCTGTTCGCGGCCGGCCTCGTCGCCACCTACTTCGTCTGGCAGAAGCTGCCCTCGACCTTCCTCCCGGTCGAGGACCAGGGCTATTTCTTCGTCGTCATCCAGCTGCCCGACGGCGCTTCGCTGGAGCGCACCGATGCGGTGGCACAGAAGGCGCGCGACATCCTGCAGGCCACGCCCGGCGTCGACATCGTCGGTTCGATCAGCGGCCTGAACTTCCTGACCAGCGCAGCGCAGTCGAACTCGGCGGTCGAGTTCGCCATCCTCAAGCCGTGGGAGGAGCGTGGCCCCGACCAGAGTGCCTCCAAGCTCGTCGCCGACGTGCGCGGCAAGCTGATGCAGATTCCGGAGGCCTTCGCGCTCTCGTTCGATCCGCCCTCCATCCCTGGCATCGGCACCACGGGCGGCTTCGAATTCGTCGTCGAGGACCTCACCGGCCGCGGCAGCACGGCCCTCAATGATGCCACGCAAGCGGTGATCGCCGAGGCGCGCAAGCAGCCGGAAATCAATCCGCAGCAGCTGTTCTCGCCTTTCTCGACCTCGACGCCGCAGTTCAACTACGATCTCGACCGCGCCAAGGCGAAGCTGCTCGGCCTCAACCTGCCCGACGTCTTCAACACGCTGCAGATCTATCTCGGCTCGCTCTACGTGAACGACTTCAACCTGTTCGGCCGCACCTTCCGGGTGACCATCCAGGCCGACAAGGATTCACGTGCGGGTGCGGCTGATATTTCACGGCTTTATGTGCGCAATGCTTCCGGTGGCATGGTGCCGCTCAGCACGCTGGGCAAGCTGGTGCCGTTCGTCGGCCCGGAAACCGTGCCGCATTACAACAACAACGCCTCGGCCACCATCAATGGCGGCGCTGCGCCCGGTTATTCGTCGGGCCAGGCAGTCGCCGCCATGGAACGGGCCGCGGCGACAGCACTGCCCAGGGATTTCGGCTTCGAATGGACCGGCATCACCTTCCAGGAGCTCAAGGCAGGATCGATCGCGTCGGTGGTCTTTGCGCTGGCCATCGTCTTCGTCTTCCTGATCCTGGCAGCGCAGTACGAGAGCTGGGCGATGCCGTTCATGGTGCTGCTGGCGGTGCCGCTCGCCCTGTTCGGCGCGTTCGCCGCACTTTGGGCGCGCGGCATGCAGATCGACGTCTATTCGCAGATCGGCTTCGTCATGCTGATCGGCCTGGCGGCCAAGAACGCGATCCTGATCGTCGAGTTCGCAAGACGGCGGCGCGAGGAAGGCCTCAGCATCATCGAGGCGTCGATGGAGGCCGCGCGGCTGAGACTACGGCCGATCCTGATGACCGCGTTTGCCTTCATCCTCGGCGTGGTGCCACTGATGATCGCCACCGGCGCGGGTGCCGCAAGCCGTCAATCGATCGGCACCACCGTGTTCGGCGGCATGGTCGCGGCGACCATCCTGTCGCTGGTGTTCGTGCCGGTCTTCTACGCGGTCATCGAGCAGCTGCGCGAACGGCGCGGCGGCGACGAGCCCGCCTCTCAACACACTGAACCAACGGCCAAACCCGCCTTCCCTCCCCTGGCGGAAGCGGCTGAATAAGATTGGAGACTCACTATGCGTAAATGGAAAATCGCGTTGGGAACGGCAGTCGCGCTGGGTGCGATCTCGGTGGCCAGCGTCCACCTGCTGGACATGGGCAATCTCAGCCTGAATGCCGGCACGGCCGGGGCGGCGCCCGCTCCAGCGGCGTTCGTCATGCCGGTGCCGGTGGCGAGCGTGGTCAAGAAGACGATCCCGATCTATCTCGACTATGCCGCGCGGACCGAGCCGATCCGCAGCATCACGCTGCAGGCGCGCGTCCCCGGCTACCTGCAGGAACAGACGGCGCAAGACGGCGCCGATGTGCGGCAGGGCGACCTGCTCTACAAGATTTCGCCTGATGATTTTCGGGCCGCGCTCGACCAGGCGAAGGCACAGGTTCAACGCGATACGGCGACCCTCGATTATGCGCGTTCCAATCTCGGCCGCGGTACCGAGCTCGCCAAGAGCGGTTACCTGGACAAGGACAGCTTCGACCAGCGCACCAGCACCTTGCGCGAGGCGCAGGCGTCGCTGGCGCTCAACCAGGCTGCCGTGCGCACTGCCGAGCTCAATCTGAGCTATGCTGAAATCCACGCGCCGTTCGCCGGACGCCTGGGCCGCAACCAGGCTTCCGTGGGAACGCTGGTCAGCGTTGCCGGCACCGTGCTCAACACGCTGGTCCAGCTCGATCCGATCTACGTCACCTTCAATCCGAGCGAGACGGATCTGGCGCAGATCGAGGAAGCGCGCGCTGCCGGCCCGATCGAGGTCGAGGTCCTGCTTCCGGGTGAGACCGAAGCCCACCAGAAGGGCGAGCTCACCTTTATCGACAACACGATCGATCACTCGACCGGCACGATCACCGCACGCGCCACCATCGGCAACGCCAAGTTCACGCTCTTGCCTGGCCAGTATGTTCGCGTGCGGCTGCACGTCAAACAACAGCCCGATGCGCTGATGGTGCCGCAGGTCGCACTGGGATCAAGCCAGCTCGGCAAATATCTCTACGTTGTCGGCAAGGGCAATACGGTCGACCAGCGGCTGGTTTCGCTGGGGCCGACCAGCGGCGACATGGTCGCCATCCTTAGCGGCGTCGCCGAAGGCGACCAAGTGATCACAGGCAATCTGCAGAAGATCGGCCCCGGAATGCCGATTTCGCCTCTCCCACAGAAACCGGCTACCTGACTCCCCCGCAGGCCCGGTTTCCGCGCGGCGCCCTCGGCCTTTTCTCAGGCCGAGGGCGCCGTTTTCACGAGCAAGCCGACCGGAGCGGCGACGTCTGCGCGGCCGGCCGTCGGAAACTGAGAAATCAGACCACGACCTCTTGTTAGATTGTCGACAATCTGATTGTCTTGCCATCTGTTCTCGCTGGAGTGGGCCGGATGGTGAAGACGGAGTTCGGTCCGATTGCCGACACGACACGCCGTGCCGAAATCGTGGCACTGCTGCGGCGCGCGATCCTGACCGGTCAGCTTGAGCCCGGCCAGAAGCTCAACGAGCTCAGGATTTCCGAACAGATGCGGGTCAGCCGCGCGCCGCTGCGCGAAGCGATGCGCGAGCTGGCGCAGGAAGGCATCCTGACGAGCGTCCCCTATGCTGGCACCTTCGTCATCAATGTCACCGCCAAGGACATCGACGACGCCTATTCGCTCAACAAGGTGCTGGACGAGTTCGCCATCGAGAGGATGTGGAAGCAGCGCGACCAGCGTTTCTTCGAGGAACTCGACCGGCGCCACGAGGCGGTGAAGCAGGCGACGCGCGACCGCGACACCACAAGGCAGATCGAAACCGCGCTGCAACTGCATGGTCTGATCCATGAATGGGCCGACAATTCGGTGCTCCTGGAAACCTGGCAAAGGCTGACGAGCCGGCTGCAGATGTATTTCGCCCTGCATCAGCGCGCCCGCAACGAGCCGGTGCCTGCAGAAGACCTGCACGAGACCTATGTGGCGCTGCTCAAGGGCTCGGACATTCGCGCCGCCCAGCGCCATGCGCGCGAGCATATCGACCTCGATTTCGAAGAGCTTCTCGCCTATGCGCGCAGCCTTGAAAAGCGCGCGTCGAAGAACTGACACCCCTGCGGACAACGGACAGCAAAGTGAAGATCGAAACCATCAAAGCCTATCGCGTCGTGCAGCCCTTCGTGGACGGCCCCTACCGCATGTCCAAGGGGCGGGTCGCCGACTGCTTCGACGCGGTGATCGTCGCCATCACCTCGGACAGCGGCTTGACCGGCTGGGGCGAGATGGCGCCGCTCGGCAATTTCTACTCGGCCGCGTTCCCGGCCGGCACGCGTGCCGGCGTGCCGGAAATCGCGCCGCATCTCATCGGCCAGGACCCGCGTGGACTTGCCGGCATCAGCAGGCTGATGGACACCGTGTTCAAGGGCCACCCCTACATCAAGTCCGCGCTGGACATGGCGTGCTGGGATCTCGCCGCCCGCGCGGCCGGCGTGCCGCTGGTGACGCTGCTCGGCGGCAAGGAAAGCGACACGGCCGAACTCTATAAGGTCGTCACCCATGGCACGGTCGATCAAATGGCCGCACTTGCCGGGCGCATCGTCAAGGACGGCTTTCACCGGCTGCAGGTCAAGGTCGGCGGCAATGTCCATGACGATATCGAACGCGTCACCGCGGTCGCCGCCTCGGTGCCGAAAGGCACTGTCATTTTCTGCGACGCCAATGCCGGCTGGACGCCGTACCAGGCGTGCCGGTTCGCCGATGCGACGCGGGCGATCGACTATACGTTCGAGCAGCCCTGCACGACGATCGACGAGAACATGTCGGTGCGCCGCATGCTCGACAAGCCGATGGTGCTCGACGAATCCGTCACCTCGCTTGAGGCGATGCTGGAAATCCACCGCAGGGGCGCGGCCGACGGGCTGACGCTGAAGATCTCGCGGCTGGGCGGCGTGACGCAGACGCGGCTGATCCGCGACGTCGCCGTCGATCTCGGCTTCATGATCACGGTGGAAGACACCGGCGGCGCCGAGATCGACACATCAGCCATGGCGCATCTGTCGCTGTCGACGCCAGAGGAGCGCCGGCTGCACGCCATCGCCTTCCATGAATGGGTCACGGTGCGCACCGCGTCGAATGCGCCGCCGGTCACCGGCAGCCGCATGGGCATTCCAGACGGCCCGGGCCTCGGCATCGATGTGGATCCAGGCATGCTGGGCAAGCCCTTCTTCGAGATCGGCCGCTGACGATCCGCAGCACCAAGGCAACGCCGCCGACGCCGGCGGCCGCCGCCATCATCAATGATGTTCTCGCCCAACGGCTGGTCGGCCGCGACGCCTTCGACATTGCCGGCGCCGAACATATGTGCCTGCCCTTCTGGACCGGCGTGCAGTCGATCAATGACCGCACCCGCTCAAGGCCTGGTCCGGTGACCGGCGCCCAAAGGCTTGCGACTTCTGAGATTGATCAAAGTACGGCAACGCGCATAACCTCTCTCAACAAGGGAGGGCTACCAATGGATCTTTTCAAACTGGACGGCGATGTCGCGCTGGTCACCGGTGCCGGCAGCGGCATTGGCCAGGCAATCGCGATCGGGCTGGCCGAGGCAGGCGCCGATGTCGCCTGTTTCGGCCATACGTCGAAGGGCGGGTTGGACGAAACCGCTCACCGGATCACGGCACTCGGCCGCCGGGCGCTGGTGCTGACCGGCACCGTGACCTCGGATAGCGATCTCGCGGCGGCCATCGATCGCATAGAGGCCGAACTCGGTGCGTTGACGGTCGCCGTCAACAATGCCGGCATTGCCGGCTCCGAACCAGCCGAGACACTGCCGCTGGAAAAGTGGCGGAAAGTGCACGAGGTCAATGTCGCGGGCGTATTCCTGTCCTGCCAGGCCGAAGCGCGCAAGATGCTGGCGCGGGGCAAGGGCTCGATCATCAACATCGCCTCGATGTCGGGCACCATCGTCAATCGCGGGTTGACGCAGGCGCACTACAATTCCTCGAAGGCCGCCGTCATCCATATGTCGAAGAGCCTCGCCATGGAGTGGGCCGATCGCGGGCTGCGCGTCAATGTCGTCAGCCCGGGCTACACGCTGACGCCGATGAACAAGCGCCCCGAGGTGGCCGAAGAGGTTAAGATCTTCAAACGCGACACGCCGATGGGACGCATGGCGGCGCCCGAGGAAATGGTCGGGCCGACAGTGTTCCTGGCCAGCCGCGCGTCGAGCTTCGTCACCGGCCTCGACCTGATCGTCGATGGCGGCTACGTCTGCTGGTAAACAGGGCATGCCAGCCATGTCCCGCCTGCGTCGGCCGGCTTCGCTTGCAGTCTGAAATTCCGCCGCGAACATAGCGTTAGTCGTTGCGCGGCATGAACGTTGGTATATATAATTTCATCCTATGAAACGGCGCTGGCGAGATGGGGCTTGCTGGGGCTATAGCCGAGAGCAATTCCGCCGGAATGCTTGGGATCATGGGACCTTGATGGCTCGCAGCTTGCAGGGCGCCGCAGGACTGGCAATTGATCCGCGGATGATCGCCATCGCGGCGATCGATCGGCCATGAGACTGCCCGCCTCGGCAGCGTCCGTCATCACCGAAATCGAGCATCATCACGCCTGCGCCGTCCTTGGCCGCGACATGGCGACAACGGCCTTGCGCAACAGCCAGCCTTTCCAACACAATCAAGAAAAGACGCAAGAAGGGAACGACCGATAACCGTCACAGCTTGAAGGAGAACCAAGCAATGCCACTTCGCAGTGTGATTTCGAAATTCTCAATGGGAGCTTTTGCATTTGCCGCGGCAAGTGTCCTGACGCCAACAGCGCAGGCAGCGGCACCGGAATCCAACGACCCGATCAAAATCGCGCTGTTCGACTGGACCAGCGTCAACCTCAACGCCAAGATTCTCGGCGGCATCCTGGAAAAGCTCGGCTACACCGTCGAATACCCGACCGCCGATTATCTCTCCAGCCTGACCACCGGCCTCACCAATGGCGACCTCGATGTCGGCCTGGAGTACTGGGACACCACGGCCGGCGAAGCCATGAAGGCCTCCGATGCCACCGGCCAGACCGAACGGCTCGGCAAGCTCGGCCCGAAGGCAAAGGAAGAGTGGTGGTTTCCCGAATATATGAAGGAAAAGTGCCCGACTTTGCCAGATTGGCATGCACTGCTCGACGCCACCTGCGCGGCATCGTTCTCGACCGCCGAGACGGCGCCGAAGGGGCGCTATCTCGGCGGCCCGGTGACCTGGGAAGGTTTTGACGACGAACGCGTCGCGGCGCTGAAACTGCCCTTCACGGTCATCCATGCCGGCACCGATGCCGCGATGTTCGCCGAACTCGATTCCGCCTATCAGCGCAAGGCGCCGATCATGCTGTGGATTTATTCGCCGCATTGGGCGCCCGCAAAATACAAGGGCGAATGGGTGCAATTCCCGGAATATACGCCCGAATGCTACAACGACCCGAAATGGGGCGTGAACCCGGACGCCAAATACGACTGCGGCAAGCCGCATGGCGAGATCTGGAAATACTCCTGGAACGGCATGAAGGACAAATGGCCGGTCGCCTACAAGGTGGCCAAGGCCTACACGGTCGATACCGATGAGTTGAACAAGATGAGCGGCGAGATCGACCTCGACGGCAAGACGCCGGAAGACGTCGCCGCCGCCTGGATCGCCGCCCACGACGCCGACTGGAAAGCCTGGGCGCAGTGATCGCTCCGACTGGAAAAGGGAGACCTGGCTGGTACCAGCTAGGTCTCAATTCCTAGTGTTCCAGAAGGACGACTGAATGACGGAAGCTATTGAACAGGCATCAAACGCGACGGGAAAGGATCCCCGCCCGATAAAACTTGCCTGCCATAATGTCTGGAAACTGTTTGGGGCGAACGCCGCCAACTTCATCCGCGAGCGCAACGGCAAGGCCAGCACGACCGACATAGCCGCGGCGGGGCTAGTCGGCGCGGTGCGCGCCGTCGATCTGGAGATCCGGCAGGGCGAGATTTTCATCATCATGGGTCTGTCGGGGTCCGGCAAGTCGACGCTGGTGCGCTGCATGTCGCGGCTGGTCGAACCGACACATGGCAAGGTCGAGTTCGAAGGCAAGGATCTGCTCAAGATTTCCGATGCCGCGCTGATAGAACTCAGGCGCCACCGCATGGGCATGGTGTTCCAGAACTTTGCCCTGCTGCCGCATCTCAACGTGCTCGACAACATCGCCTTCCCGCTCAGCATCCAGGGACAGGATCGTTCGACACGCGAGGCGCGCGCCCGCGAAGTCATCGAACTCGTCGGCCTGCGCGGGCGCGAGCATTTCTATCCGCGCGAATTGTCCGGCGGCCAGCAGCAGCGTGTCGGTATCGCCCGCAGCCTGGCGACGAAACCCGAGATCTGGTTTCTCGACGAGCCGTTCTCGGCGCTGGACCCATTGATCCGCCGCGAAATGCAGGACGAGCTGATGCGGCTGCAGACCATGCTGCACAAGACCATCGTCTTCATCACCCATGATTTCGACGAGGCTATCAGGCTCGCCGACCGCATCGCCATCATGAAGGACGGGGAAGTCATCCAGATCGGCACGCCGGAGGAACTCGTGGTCAATCCGGCGACCGACTATGTCGCCGAGTTCACCCGCGACGTCGACCGCGCCAAGGTGATTTCGGCGCGCAGCCTGATGCGTGCCTGCGACGGCGCCGAGCATGGCGGCACGGTGGCGCCGGAGGCCAAGATAGCGAGTTTCTCGGCCAGCATCGTCGCCGCAGGCAAGCCTTTCGCGGTGATCAACGGCACCGGCAAGCCGATCGGCGAAGTGACGCCGCAAGCGGTGATCGATCTGCTGGCCGGCATCGAGCGAGCCGGCGCATGACGGTAACGGCAAGCGCCAGCCAGGCAAGGCCGCCGATTCAGCGGTGGCTGGTGATCTGGGTGCTCGCGCTTGCCGCCGTGCTGGTGGTGTTCCTGCTGCAGGACAAACTGCCATGGGCCGTCAACTATCCAGTCGAGGCGGTCGTTCCTGTCGCCGACTGGGTCAGCGCGCTGATGGGCTGGATCAAGTCGAACCTGTCCTGGCTGACCCGCTCGATCACCGCGGTGCTCGGCGTGCCGCTCGACTTCGCGCTCAATCTCTTGGCCAAGAATTTCAAGTTCGGCCATGGCGCCGACGCTTCCGTGTTGCCGCGCTTGTCCTGGGTTGGCGTCTGCGCTGCGGCGTTCCTTGCCGGCTACGCGACCGGTGGCAGAAAACTCGGCATGCTGGTTGGCGGCTGCTTTCTCTACATCGCGCTGTTCGGCCAGTGGACCAGCGCCATGCTGACGCTGGCGCTGATCTCGATCGCCGTGCCGTTCTGCATCGTCACCGGGCTATTCCTCGGCATCTGGGCGTGGCGCAAGCCGTGGGCGGAGCGGTTCATCGTCTCCCCCGCCCTCGACCTGATGCAGACGATCCCGACCTTCGCCTATCTCATCCCGATGCTGCTGCTGTTCGGCAACAGCCCGGTCTCGGCGATGATCGCCACCGCCATCTTCGCCACGCCGCCGATGGTGCGGGCAACGATGCTCGGCCTGTCGCGGGTGCCGTCCGAGATCGACGACTTCAGCGAAATGGCCGGCTGCACGGCGCGGCAGAAATTGTGGCGCGTGCTGTTGCCGTCGGCGCGGCCGACGCTGATGGTCGGCGTCAACCAGGTTATCATGCTGGCGCTGAACATGGTGATCATCGCCTCGATGATCGGCGCTGGCGGGCTCGGCTACGACGTGCTGCTCGCCCTGCGCGCGCTGAAGGTTGGCGAGGCGATGGAGGCCGGTCTTGCCATCGTCGCGCTCGCCATCGCGCTCGACCGTCTGAGCCAGGCCATCGCCCACAAGCAGGCAACAGGAAATGTCCACCGGTCGGCGAGCCCGCGTTTCTGGCGGCGCTACCCCAGTCTGACGCTGGCCATCGCCATCCTTGTCGTCACGACGCTGCTCGGCCTGTTCGTGCCGGCCTTCGCGGCCGTGCCGAAGGCGATCACCTTCACCACCGCGCCACTGTGGAAAGCGGCTGTGAACTGGGTGACGATCAACTTCTTCGACATCATCGAGGCGTTTCGGGTGGCGTTGATCCTCAATGTGCTCAATCCGGTGCGCGCCTTTTGCGAGGGATTTCCGTGGCTGGGCGCGGTGTTCTTGCTCGGCCTTGCCGGCTACCAGCTGTCAGGTTTGCGGCTGGCCGCACTTGTCGCGGCACTCACCGCCTTCTGTGCCATCACAGGCCTTTGGGAAAAGACCATGGCGACGGTCTATCTCTGCGGTATCTCGGCCTTCATCGCCTGCCTGGTCGGCATTCCGATCGGGCTTGCGGCGGCGCGCAGCGACCGTTTCGAAAAGATCGTCACGCCCATCATCGACACGTTGCAGGTGCTGCCATCCTTCTGCTTCATCATTCCGGTGGTGATGCTGTTCCGTGTCGGCGATGTCACCGCGATGATCGCCACGGTCGCCTTCGCCGTGGTGCCGGCAATCCGCTACACCAATCACGGCATCCGGCAGGTGCCGCCGGCTCTGATCGAGGCGGCGAAGGTTTCGGGGTGCACGCCGCGCCAGACCTTTTTCCGGGTGCAGCTGCCGCTGGCGCTGCCGGAGATCATGCTGGGCGTGAACCAGACCATCCTGATGGCGCTGGCGATGATCATCATCTGCGCCATGGTCGGCACGCGCGATCTCGGCCAGGAAGTGTTCATCGCATTATCGAAGGCCGATTCCGGCCGCGGCATCGTCGCGGGCCTGGCCATCGCTTTCATCGGCATCGTCGCCGACCGGCTGTTCAATGCGTGGACGGCGAAGGCCCGGGCAAGGCTGGGATAGTCAGCAAGATGCGCCGCGGCTACTCCGCCGCGACGCCCTTCACCTCGAGATAACTCTCCATGGAGTCGTCCAGCGCCTGTAGCCAGGGCGTGTGGTGCAGCGGCGCCATGGTGCCGGTCATCAGCGAGCGGTAGGCGTGGTCGCGGAAGCTCATAATGTCTTCCGCCTTGTGATGCTCCCACTCCATGAAGGTCTGGTTGACCGCCTCGACGTCGAAGCCGGGATAATCGGTCTGGTCCATCAATTCCTTGGTGTAGTCGCCCTGGAACCGGATCATCTGCTCGGCGTCCTCAAGTGTTTCCTCGCGGGCGCGCCACTTCGCGCCGTGCGCCGCCATCGCCTCTGCCGAAGGCAGCTTGATGCGGCCCATGATGACGTCGCGCGCGAACCAGGCCTGCGCGTCGAACATGTTGAAGGTGTAGAACTGGTCCTGCATGCCGATGTAGGAAAGCTTCGGGTTCTTCTCCCAGACGACGCCCTCATAGAGGTCCAACGGCCACATGCGGTTGGCGGTCTTGAGCTTGAGATCGTCGGTGAGGAAGGGGAAGGAATGGAGATAGCCGGTGCACAGGATGATGGCATCGACATCCTTGGTGGTGCCGTCCTTGAAATGCGCCGTCTTGCCGACGACCTTCTGCAGCAGCGGCACTTCCTTCCAATTCTCAGGCCATTTGAAACCCATCGGCTTCGAGCGGTAGCTGGAGGTGATCGATTTGGCGCCGTATTTGTAGCATTGCGAACCGATGTCCTCGGCAGAATAGGAGCGGCCGATGATCAGGATGTCCTTGCCCTTGAACTCCATGGCGTCGCGGAAATCGTGGCTGTGCAGGATGCGGCCGTTGAAGGTCGAGAAGCCCTCGAAATAGGGCACGTCGGGCACCGAGAAGTGCCCCGAGGCGACGACGACATTGTCGAACTCTTCCGAATAGGTGACGTCATTGGTGCGGTCATGCGCGGTGACGGTGAATTTCTTCGTCTCGTCGGAGAAGGTGACCATGCGCACCGGGCTGTTGAAGCGCACCCATTTGCGCAGGCCCGATTTCTCGACGCGGCCCTTGATGTAATCCCACAGCACGGCGCGCGGCGGATAGGAGCCGATCGGACGGCCGAAATGCTCCTCGAAGGTATAGTCGGCGAATTCCAGGCATTCCTTCGGCCCGTTCGACCAGAGATAGCGGTACATCGAACCGTGCACGGGATCACCGTGCTCGTCGAGGCCGGTGCGCCAGGTGTAGTTCCACAGGCCGCCCCAATCGGACTGCTTTTCGAAGCAGACGATCTCGGGAATGTCGGCACCCTTGTCGGCCGCCGACTTGAAGGCCCTGAGCTGGGCCAGACCGGACGGTCCGGCTCCGATGACGGCAACGCGAGTTTTCATTTCCGGGCCTCCATTTTTTTGATTTCCCCAGCGAAACAAATTTCACTGGCAGTGACAGTAATTGGCCGCTTGGTGCTGTCAACAGACATCTGCGGGAACGGCGTTTACGCGCAGCGGATTCCTGGCGAAAAACCCACGGCGGCCGCGATGGCCGCACTGCCGCGTGCGACATAAGATGGCTTGCCGTTGCGGTTGCGCTCCGTATCGGCACCTGACATGTTCACCTTGAGTGAAATAAATCCTGACGATTGGGGGGCGACATGGCAAAGGCAATTTCGGATACCAAGGCTCCCGCGAGCGCAAAGGCAAAACCGTCGCCGAAGGTGTCGGCGGACGGCAGGACCATCCGCGCGCCGCTGACACAAAACCCGCACGCCATTCGCGACACCCGCGAAAAAGTGCTGGAGGTCGCGATCGGCCGCGAGGTGCGGGCCTTCCGCAAGAAGCTCGGCATCACCGTCGCGGATCTCGCGGTCGCCACCGACATTTCGCTGGGCATGCTGTCGAAGATCGAGAACGGCATCACCTCGCCGTCGCTCACCACCTTGCAGGCACTGTCGCGGGCGCTGGGCGTTCCCGTCACCGCCTTCTTTCGCCGCTTCGAGGAGGAGCGAAGTGCTGTCTTTGTCAAGGCCGGCCAAGGCCTCGATGTCGAGCGCCGCGGCACGCGCGCCGGCCACCAGTACAACCTGCTCGGCCATATCGGTTCCAACACCAGCGGCGTCGTCGTCGAACCCTATCTGATCACGCTGACCGAGGATTCGGACGTGTTCCCGACCTTCCAGCACGAGGGCATGGAGTTCCTCTACATGCTCGAGGGCGAGGTCGTTTACCGGCACGGCAGCAATCTCTACCCGATGAAGCCCGGCGACAGCCTGTTCTTCGACGCCGACGCGCCGCATGGGCCGGAGCAACTGACGAAACTGCCGATGCGCTATCTGTCGATTATTTGCTATCCGCAGAACAGTGCGGGTTAGGCGGGCCGCCGCAGCCCCCCTCACCCGGATTGCCAACCGAATTGCGAAGAGCAATTCGGGGCAATCCGACCTCTCCCCAAGGGGAGAGGAGTGCGCCGGCGCCAAGTCTCTTCTCCCCTCGGGGAGAAGGTGGCCCGAAGGGCCGGATGAGGGGGCCTTGCTTTCAATCCGGCCCAAATCCCGCTGATGTCGGGCTGCCGTCATCCAGCTTCGACAGCCATTCCACCAGCGTCGGCCGGTAACGCGTGAGCCCCTTATAATTGGCGAGTTCCTCGGGCAGGTCGCGGATCACGCGGTGCAGGCGCCGTGCCCATTTCGGCTGCGTCACCAGCTCGTCCATCTTGATCAGGTAACAGCGGATCGGGAAGACGATGCCGTTGGAACGCGGCAGCCGCCAGAAGCTTTGCAACTCGACCCGCAGATGCACCTTGTCGCCGACGTTTTCGGGCGTCACGGTCGTACGATCCGGTCCCCACTTGTGATAATTTTCGGGGCTGGTGTCGAGGCGCGGATTGATGGTCATCGTCCAGTTCAGCCGCCGCGCCGGTTTGCCCTGCTGGATATTGGTGAGGAATTTCAGCGCCCTGACGAAAATCCCCTTCTCGTGCGCCAGCGGCACCGGCGCGTGCCACTCGAAGAAATTCATGCCGATGTCGAAATCGAGCGACCAGTCGGCCTGGGTGGTGACCATGCCGGCATCCATCCACAGATTGCCGTCGCGCTGGTCGAGGATGCAGAAATCGCCCTGGCTCTGGCGGGTGATGTATTCCATCGGCCCGTAAGGCAGCGTCGAGGTGTCGGCGAAGGTGAAGGTGTCGTCGATGCCGAGCGGCCGGTTGATCCAGCGCCAGCGATCGCCGTCCCGCGTCAGCGTGAAATGCTCGGGATAGCCCAGCGCCTGCTGCTCCATCAAAAGTTCCAGCAGGTCCCAGCCGGCGAGCGTCATGTGCGGCAGCGACTGGCAGCGCAGCGGATCCTCGGCCAGCGCCATCGCGCGGTCCTGCATCTCGGCGACATAGTGCTCGTCGACGTCGATCAGGTTCTCCAGCACCGAGCCTTTCGGGCCGACGACATGCGGCTCTATGTTGACCGCATACATGTAGCTGTCTTCGTGGAACGGAAACGGGAACCGCCTGATGTGCTCAGGGCTGTTCCTGAAGGTGAAGTCGTCGCGGAACGTTTCCTTGCGAAAGGTGATGCCCAAGCTCGCCTCCTATCTTTCCAAGACCAACGATTTGCCCTCGAAGCGCGAGACGCACGGCATGATCTTCCTGCCGGAACGGTGGTCTTCCTCGCTCAGCCAATGGTCGTTGTGGATGAACTTGCCGTCACAAGAGATGACGTTGGTCTCGCACTGGCCGCAGACGCCGCCACGACAGAGATAAGGCGGATCGACGCCGGCCGCCTCGATGGCTTCGAGCAGGCTCTGCTGCTCGCCGACGCGGATGATCTTGCCGCTGACGGCAAGCGTCACGTCGAATGGCAAACCGGGCTGCGGCGCCGCGAAATGCTCGAAATGCACGGTCTCCGGCGGCCAGCCGAGCGCGGCGGCACGGTCGCGCACCCAGTTGATCATGCCGGCGGGGCCGCAGACATAGAGATGAGTGCCCAGCGGCTGCGAGGACAGCAGGCGGTCGAGCTCGATACGCTCCTCGCGGTCGTCATGATAGAGCCGGACGCGACGGCCGTAGCGTTCGCTCAGCACATCGGCATAGGTGCCGAGCGAAGCGGTGCGGCAGGTGTAATGCAGTTCGAAATTGCCGCCTTCGCCTGCCAGTTGCGCGGTCTGCGCCATGAAGGGCGTGATGCCGATGCCGCCGGCGAGCATCAGATGCTTTTTGGCGCGCAGGTCGAGCGAGAACAGATTGACGGGATAGCTCACCACCATCTCCAGCCCCGGCCGGACCTGATTGTGCATGAATAGCGAGCCGCCACGGCCGACATCGTCGCGGCGCACCGAGATGGTGTATTCGCGCGTGTCGAGCGGCGAGCCCATCAGCGAATAGGGATTGAGCCTTGTGCGCTCGCCATCGCGCATCTCGACCACGACATGGGCGCCGCCGGAAAAGGTCGGCAACAGCTCGCCGTCACGCCGGCGAAAATGGAAACGGGTGACCAGGTCGTTGACCGGGACGACATCGCTGACGACGACGTCGAGCTTGGTGGTACCAGTGCTCATCGGAAGATCTCCTCCATCGGAGGAATTTCGCTGCGGTCTTCGGCATTGATGCAGACGCCCTGGAACGCCGCGAGGCGTCGGGAATAGTGGTCACGCACCAGCAGAAGCAGGCCGCAATGCGAGCAGGTCGCCGGCTGCGTCGTCACATTCTCGGTGATGCCCTTGCAGTGGACACACTGCATGCGCCGCGCCAGCGAGCCGCGATGCTCGGTCTGCATGGAGGTGTGGTCGATGCCGGCTTCGAGCGCCACCTGCATGGCCTGGCCGATCAGCCCTTCGGTGCCGGCGAGATAGAGGCGCAGACCCATATGCGCGTTGGCCAGCGTCTGCTTCAGACGCGGCAGCAGACTGGCGAAGGACGGTGCGATGTGCAGTTGCGCCGGCTTCAACGCTTCGAGAGCGGCACCATATTTGCCTTCAGGACCGGCAATGAAGACGATTTCGGCGCCGTCGAAGAACCCGGCCGGAGCCCTGACGGCCATGTCCGTTATCGCGAGCGCGCCTTCCGCATCCGCCAGGAAAAGATGATGCTTGCCCGGCTGCGGAGACAGGGTCCCGTAAATAGGCCGGCTGATGATGGTCTTGGCTGCCATTCTGTCTTTGTGCCTCGAAACCCCTCGCTGTCGACTATGCCTCAGCCTTTCGCCGTGCGCTTGGTCTTCTTGGGATCGTCGAACGGCAAGGGCTGCGCCGTCGCCCTGATCGATCCGCTGTTGTTGCGAATCTCGAGCTTGGTGTCCTTCACCGCGCAGTCGACGTCGAGCCGGGCGATGCCCATCGATTTCTCGACCAGCGGCGAATACATGGCGCAGGTGACCACGCCGACCTTTTTGCCGTCGCGATAGACCGGAGCGCCCTCGTCCGCCGGTTCCTTGCCGTCGAGCAGGACGCCGTAGATCTTGAAGCGCTCCTTGCCTTTCAGGCGATAGTGCTCTTCGGCGCCGCGGAAACCGGTCTTGCCGGGGCTGACGGTGAAGTCGAGGCCGAGTTCCCATAGCGTGTCGCCGGGACCTTCATTCTCGAACGGGTATTTCTGCGAATTGTCATAGGGATAGAACAAGAGGTAGCTCTCGACGCGCAGCATATCGAGGGTGGTAAAGCGGCACGGAATGATGCCGGCGCTCTTGCCCTCGTCGAGGATCCTGTCCCAGATCGTGCCGGCATCCTGGCCGCGGCAGAAGATCTCGTAGCCGCGCTCGCCGGTATAGCCGGTGCGCGAGATCATGACGGGGAAGCCGAACAGCTGCGTCTGCATGTGGTGGAAGTAGTTGAGGTCGCGGATGCCGGGCACGTGCTTGGCCAGATAGTCGACCGCCGTCGGCCCCTGCAGCGACAAATCGTGCAGATTGTCGTCGAAGCGCAGCGACACGTCCCGGCCCATCGCCGCTCGCTGCAATTCCTCGTGGCCGGTGCCCGAGCCGTGCACCACCATCCAGGAATTCGGTCCAGTGCGGTAGAGGATGCAGTCGTCGGTGAATTTTCCTGCTTCGTTCAGCATGCAGGCATAGGCCGACTTGCCGGGATAGATTTTTTCGACGTCACGCGTTGTGGCGAGGTCGATGAGATGCGAGGCGTGCGGCCCTGTGATGTGCACCTTCTTCAGGCCGGAAACATCCATAAGCCCGGCCTTGGTGCGGATGGCGGTATATTCCTCATCGGCATCCTTGTCGTAGGTCCAGGCGGTGCCCATACCGCTCCAGTCTTCGAGTTTCGACCCCAGAGCGCGATGGCGATCCGCCAGGGTTGAAAATCTCCAGGATGCAGTCATCCGCTCGTCCTCCGTTCGAAAGTCCTGATGTTCCCTGCTCCTTTGCCCGAGGCCGGAGCTTGGATGGAATATTGACCGCAAACGCGGGAAGCCTGCAATCCCCTTCAAGCAAATAATTTCATTGTCAGGCAAAATTGTTCACTCGAAGCGAGCGGTTAACTCGGCGTAAATTCATCTTGACAAGTTCCGGATTCGAGCGGAACTTATGAAAAAAATTTCACTCTCTTGAAAGAGAGCGGCGAGCGGTGGATTCGGAACCGGGCGTCGGCAAAGAAGGGGAAAACCGATGTCAGACCTGCATCAGCGCATCGAGGCGCTGTACCGCTCCGACTTGCGCGGATCCGCGCTCCTGATCGTCTGCCTGTGGGCGACGATCCTCTTCGTCCTCTTCATGACATGGCCATACATTCCGCAGGGCGGCATCAAGGCCGTCGTCGCCATGGCCGCCGCCGCGGTGCTCATCTTCAACACGGCAGCCATCCTGGCGATGGTCAAACACTACAAGGAAGACAAGGAGTTCATCTACGGGCTCGACATCAAGAACGCCGACGCGTCCCGCAACCGCAAGTCCTGAGGGGAGAAACAATGTCCCGCTATACGCCGCCGGAACAGAGCAAGGCCGGGCAAGTCTTCGACATCGCCGTTGTCGTGGTCGCCATTTTCGTGGCGCTGTGGCTACCGCTGAAGCTTGGTCTTGCCGGTGCCGCGAAATCCATCGACGCGCTCGATGCCAAGACCTGGGAAGCGCTCGGGCAGAATCCGACCATGGCGTCGATCTGGGAAAAGCTCGGCTATACGCCGGAGACCGCGCACGACGTCATCCAGAACCGGTTTCACTACATCATCGACTGGCCGACGCTGATCATCATGGCGGCCGTGCTGATCGGTTATTTCGTGTTCCTGTTCCGGGCATCCGACCGCGAATATCGCGATGTCATCAACGAAAAGTTCGACGACAAATAAAGTCTGGCGACGAAGAATTTGGGGACACGATCATGTGGGTGGCACTCTCTTACGCATGCTGGGGCATCTCGATCGTGCTCGCGCTGTGGATGCTCTACGACTGGTTCAAGGTCGATACGAACTACTCCGAGGACGTTCTGACCTCGTCGCGTGAAGGCGAGCTCGAAGCTGTTTCCGAAAAACACCGGATCTGAGTGGGGATTGATCGATGACGGTCGCGCTTGAAAACACCACCACCACTACAATTCACGGCGACCGTGTATCGCTGCTTCGGGTGCTTGGCCCGGCCCATGTCTGGGCGCTCGGTGTCGGCATCGTTCTGGTCGGCGAGTTCACCGGCTGGAATTTCTCGGCCGACAAGGGCGGCGCGCTGGCGGCCCTGATCGTGTGCTGGGTCGTCGGGCTGCTCTACACCTCCGTGGCCATGATCGATTCCGAGGTGACGTCGACGGTGGCCGCCGCCGGCGGCCAGTATGCGCAGGCCAAGCACATCGTCGGCCCGCTGATGGCCTTCAACGTCGCGCTGTTCCTGGTCTTTGCCTATACGATGCTGGAAGTGTCCGACGCCATCCTGCTCGGCGACACCATCGTCGCCAAGGCGGGAGTTGAAGGGCTGACCCACAATTCCTTTATCGCCGCCACCATCGTGGTCCTGGCTTGGCTCAACTATCGCGGCGTGCTGATGACGCTCAACGTCAACTTCGTCATCACGGCCATCGCCTATGTCTCGATCGTCGTCCTGTTCTTCTCGGTCAGCCCGTGGACGCAGGGCGCGGTGCTGAAGCTCAACGAACTGGTCACTCCAGGCAACGCGCTGCCCTATGGCTGGATCGGCGTCATCGCCGCCTTCCAGTTCGGCATCTGGTATTATCTCGGCATCGAAGGCACCACGCAGGCGGCCGAAGAAGTGCGCTCGCCGGCCCGCTCGCTGCCCTACGGCACCATGGCCGGCATGATCACGCTTCTGATCGCCGCCGCCATGACCTGGTATGTCTGCGCCTCGCTGATGCCCTGGGAATATCTCGGCATCACCTATTATCCGCTGTGGGATGCCGGCAAGCTGACCGGAAGCCCGCTGCTCGAGAACCTTCTGTTCATAGCGACGCTGCTCGCCGCGCTTGCCTCCGCCAATGGCTGCATCAACGACGCGGCGCGCGCCTGGTTCTCGCTCGGCCGCGACCGCTATCTGCCGAGCTGGTTTTCGGCGGTGCATCCGAAATATCGCACGCCCTACCGCTCGATCCTGTTCCTGCTGCCGATCGCGCTGGCTTTCGCCTTCATCGCCGATCTCAACCAGGCGATCACCTTCTCGATCCTGTCGGGCGTGCTGCAATACACTTTCATGAGCATCAACATCATGATGTTCAGGAAGAAGTGGCCGCTGGGCTCGATCCGCCGCGGCTACACGCACCCCTTCCATCCGCTGCCGGCAATCGTCCTGTTCTGCTTGTGCGTGGTGACCTTCTTCGCCATCTTCCTCGGCTTCGGCTCGCAGTTGATCGCCATGGTCGCCTTCTATTTCCTGATCTCGCTGTGGTTCCATTTCTACCGCTACAAATTCGTGCGGCGCGGCGACCAGTTCACCATGCCGTGGCCGAAACCGCAGGGCTATTGATGGGAGTAGGCCCGCCCAGGATCTGGACGGGCCTTGCACGATAAAATGTCCGAAGTGACATCAGCACTGCTTGCCGGGGCAATCGTCCTGGCTCTCGCCCTTCATTTTGTGTGGCTGGCACGCCGCAGCCGCGACAGGGCCTCGGCAGCGCTCGCCGCCGACGAGGCCAGCATTCGCACTGTCGTCGCGGACGCGGCCGATGTCTCTGACGGCACCGCCGGCGTCATCACCTGGGAAGGATCGTGGAACAGCCAACGCGTGCAGGTGCGCACCATCGTCGACACGCTGGCGACGCGGAAACTGCCGGCGCGCTGGCTTAGTGTTTCGATCACCGAGAAGGTCGCGGTGTCAGCCATTTTCGACATGATGATGCGGCCGGGCTCGCCGACGACGTTCTCGAATTTCGATCATCTGGACCATACGCTGCCGAAAGCTCCGGGATTTCCAGCCGAGGCGGTGCTGCGGACGGACCGCCGAGGCACGCGCTTCCCCCAAGGCATCATCGCCGGTCATCTCGAAGCCTTTGGGGATGGCCGCGCCAAGGAACTGCTGATCACGCCAAACGGAGTGCGCATCGTGTGGCTGCTAGCCGAGGCCGAGCGGGCACGTTACGGTGTCTTCCGGCAAGCCGCGTTCGGTGACACGCGGATCGATGCGACGCTGATCGAGCGGCTGCTCATCTCTCTCTCGAAGCTGCGCGACGCCATCAACCGAAGCGAACGGCAGGCCGCATGAGACTTCCTGTGTCAACCTGTTGTGAGCAAGAAGCTAGCGGCGGGGTGTTTGTTGGGGTCGTAGGATGTGCC